>JAKVCS010000004.1:0-368845 GCA_022448365.1 Saccharospirillaceae bacterium
TCCTTGGCTGAATATATTTGGGCATTGGACACCTCGTCAGTTTGACTTTGGTGTCCGTTAAAGCGGGGGAGGATCACGTTCCGACAACCTGCGCTTGTTATGTTTTTGGCTCATAGCTAACTAAATACAATTTAGCCCCAATTTCGATGTCACCTTTTTTAACATCACGATTCACGCTGAAAGGAGCATGATTCATGGGCTTGCCTCGGTTTACCATTTCAATTCCTTTTAATGTAGCTGAAACAACCCGGCCACTTGGATTATGAAACTCTAGCTGAGCCCCATTGCCGATTACAGGCTCGAAAGTGTAGGGAATGCCAGGAACAATGACACAACCCCTGCTACTTATCTCAAAAACGTCCTCTACCTCTTCGATAAATTTCATGGCCTACCTCGAAACATAACAGCTTATTCATGTGCGTGCCTGATATTCTGGCGAGCGTCTTTCGAACTTAGTCATGTAACTAACTGATTTCATTTAGAAACCTTCCTTAGCAAGATCATTCCCTTCCAGAAAAGCGTGCGTGCACACTATTTTGGCTGCGACGCGCCTACTATCTTGTAAACCACGTACGTAAGCCACTGATTTCTTTAGTGTTTAAAATATCACCGGAGAGGAATACGGGCAAGCCTGAAAGCAAAGTGTGGCTGCTTTAAGGCCTTTTCGTGAATCATACTGGTTATAATGACAGTGTGTCTTTACCTGGTAGATATTGGTCGATATGGCCACTAAAGAGCCATAAAAAAGCCGCTGATAACCGGTATCCTATCCAGTTTTTCAGCGGCTTTTTAACCTTAGATTGATTGCGATTAAGCCTGCTTAGCAGTCGCTTTCTCTGCTCGCATTTTTTCAACCAAACCATTCGCCTGTTTACAGGCCATTCCATACACAGACAACTGAGGGTTAGCACCAATACTGGTTGGGAAGGCTGAGCCATCAAACACCCACAGGTTATCCAGGTAGTGGTATTTGCCTTCAGAATTGACCACGCAGGTTTCCAGATCTTCTCCCATACATAAGCCACCCATTACGTGAGCGGAGCCAGCAGTAAAGGCGTTAAGGCGAAATTCTAACTTGGGAATGCCTTCTTTGGCTTCTTCCCAGCTGGTGTACCACGGTGAATCGAGATGAGAAGCGCGAACGGCTTTCGCTCCGGCAGCAAACTCAATTTCTGCCATTTTCAGGAAGGCACGTTGGAAGCCATCCCACAAATAGTCGTTTACTTCGTAATTAACCACGGGGGAGCCGTCAGAAGCCAGTTCAATTTCACCACCCTGGCTTTCTTCGTTAAAGCCATCGCGCAGCAGTGCAATCATGGAGTGGGTATTTGGCAGGTCCTGCATGTCTTCAAAGTGGCGCGCACCGTGACCCAACATCAGTACAGAAACCAGGCCCGGTTGCAGTGGTGGTACTTCTAATTTGTAGCCCACCGGGCCATCAACGGTTTCCCATTGGTATTCGTCGGAATAGATTGATTGCGGCGCACCGTAATATGGGTCGATGGTTTTATCGAATTTCGCAAAGTTAAATGCCACCGGATGCAGGAAGGTACGTTTACCAACGCGCTTTTTCGGATCTGGCGCGTTGGAGCGCATTAACAGTGCCGGGCCATTAATACCGCCACAGGCCATAATCACGTGCGGAGCGCGGGCAATTAATTTAGAGCCAGTCGGATTTTTATCGTTACCCAGTGCGGTAATCTCTACACCGGCAACCTTTTTACCGTCGAATAATAATTTTTCAGCGCGGGCGGAGTAGACCAGTTCCGATTCATTTTTTAACGCACCAGGGATAGTGGTAACCAGCATCGATTGTTTGGCGTTGGTTGGACAACCGGTACCGCAATAACCCAGATTCCAGCAGCCTGCTACGTTACGTGGAATGACTTTCCAATCAACGCCCAGTTTGGTTGCGCCTTCACTTAACACGGCATTATTCGGGTTTGGTGGAACCTGCCAGTCAGATACGTTTAAACGTTTTTCCATGCGTTCAAACCAGGGTGCCATTTCTTCCGGGCTGAAACCCTGGGTGGCGAATTTTTCGCCCCAGAAGTTGAGTGTTTCGTCCGGGGTTCTGAATGAGGAGGTCCAGTTAATAACCGTGGTTCCACCAACGCAGCGGCCCTGCAGAATCGACATGGCGCCATCTTTGGTCATGCGGCCGGCGCTTTCCTGATACAGGTCTCGGTAGGCTTCCCGCTCATCCATTTTAAAATCGTTGGTAGAGCGCAGCGGGCCTTCTTCCAGCATTAGCACTTTAAAGCCTGCCTCGGCGATAATTTCCGCACTGGTGCCACCGCCGGCACCGGTACCAATAATAATGACATCGGCTTCTAATAAGCTGCCATCTTGTAAGTCGGCGGCGTCGTGGACTTTCCAGCCATCGGCAATCCCTTCCAGCATCGGATCGCTAATGCCTGCTACCATTGGAATTGGAGGTGTTCTCTCAGTCATCTTACTTATCTCGGTAATTTTTTTATGAACAGCATTTTCACGGCGAGCGATCAAACAGGCATTGGGATTTTCTTGGGTGGTCCCGGGTAGCCAGAGAATCGGAACGACTCTGGCTGCGAGTACCAACAAATACACACAATTTTGCTCAGCGATGCATAGCCCATATTTTTAATGCCCATCATGCTGTTCTTCCAGGCATCGAGGAAAGACTCGATGTCTTGCGCAGATGCGTCTTTCCACCCACCCACCGGAGCGCCAACCACTAATCGTAATGGTGCAGAACTCATAATGGTAAAGAGTTGCGCCAGCTGAGCTTTGGAATGCTCACCCAGGGTATTAATTAACTCATCGACGGCTTTCACCAGACGAACATTGGCTTCTTCTTCGGTAAGAGAAGCCGGGAAGCTGTTATTTAAAATGACCGGTGCGATGGCCTTAATAAATTCGGCATCGTCTTTGGTGAGAAAGATTAATCCCAGATCATTATCCGGTTGGCGCGAGCAACCGGTCATCAGTGCCACACTGGAGCCGACCGATAATGCGGCGGCACTGCTGGCACTGAGTTTCATAAAATCACGGCGTGAAACGTTTGATATCATTATTATTGCCTTTACAAGCAGTTTTTATCTGAACACAGCAGACCTCGTCTGCTGCATAAATATTTATCGAACAAATATTTTATAAATCATTTTCTGTATGGCGGTTCCATACGGTGGGTAAATAAATTTACCGCTGTTGTACTTACCTTTTTTGTGTACCGCTTTGGCTTTCGACAATGCGATAAAGCCTTCTTTGCCATGGTAATGACCCATTCCTGAGGGGCCAATGCCACCAAATGGCATATCGTCCTGCGCGATGTGCATCAGGGTATCGTTGATGGATACACCGCCAGCATGGGTATGGCTGAGAATTTTTTCCTGGGTGGTTTTGTCGTAACTGAACAAATACAAGGCTAACGGACGGTCGCGGTCATTAATGTAATCAATCGCTTCATCCAGCGATTGATAAGTAACGATGGGGAGTATCGGGCCGAACAGCTCTTCCTGCAGCACTTTCATATCGTCGTTACCATTTTCGACGATGTGCAATGGCATTTTCCGGGTGCCGGAGAAGGTTTCGCCTTTTGGGTTTACCACAGTAATTCTGGCGCCTTTTTCTTCGGCATCTTTTACCCACGCCTGTAACCGTTCGTGCTGGCGTTCGTTGACAATGGCGGTGTAATCATCATTGTCGCGCACACTCGGGTACATCTGAGCAAAAGTGGCTTGGTAGGTATCGATAAATGCCTGTTGCTTGCCTTCTGGCAACAAGATGTAATCCGGGGCAATGCAGGTCTGACCGGCGTTGAGCGATTTACCAAACGCAATACGTTCAACCGCATCCTTCATATGCATGTCGGGGGCGATAATCGTCGGTGATTTACCACCGAGTTCCAGTGTTACCGGTGTCAGATTTTTCGCGGCTGCGGCCATAACAATTTTACCGACGGCGGTGGAACCGGTGAAGATCAGATGATCCCAGGCCTGTTCAGAAAAAGCGGATGAGATTTCTACTTCCCCTTCAATCACTGCTACCTGGGTTTCATCGAACGCCTCGGCTAGCATGACTTTCAATGCCGTATTGGTTTTCGGGGTGAACTCCGACATTTTAATCATGGCGCGGTTACCCGCTGCCAGGGCGGTCATTAACGGAATCAACGCCAGCTGAATGGGGTAATTCCACGGCACCATAATGCCAATAACCCCCAACGGCTGGTAAATCAGCTGATTGGAAGACGGTGCGTGCAGCATGCCGACGTGACGTTTTTCCGGCTTCATCCAGCCGCGGATGCGCGTCTTGGCGTATTTGATGCTCTCTATGGTGGTTAATACTTCAGCGACTTTGGTTTCGTCGCGGGAGCGACAGCTGAAATCGGCATTTACAGCTTCTGCCAGATTGTCCTGATGCTTCAGCAGGGCGCTACGCAGGTGTTCCAACTGCTCAATGCGACGTTCAGCACTGGGCATGGGATCATTGCGGAACGCCTGCTTCTGCTGGCGGAATAGAGTGTGTAAACGTTCCAGTTCGGCGTGTGCCTCGTGGATATCAGTAACTGTAGCAACCATATCGGGCTCCCTGGCTAGCGCATTTTTTATTGTCTTTGGTCTAACTTGAGCATTGCAGTTTGCATTATTAGAGTTATTACTCTAAAACGTCAACAGGCAAACGCGCTTCTGGCCGCATAAGAGCTTAAATTGGCCGAATCAAACGCCCTGAAAGCGGTAAATGACCGGTAGGAACCCATTGCCTGGCCGGAAGTCACTGCAAGCGTGATATAGTCGCCCGCCGGCTCTGCCTGTTACCGTTGACGTGGTGCGGGTCGGGAGACGGTGAAGATCCTGATCAATGAGAGTGTGAATGAGTACAAAACAGCGAATTCTGGATACCGCCCTGAGCATGTTTAATGAGCACGGCGAACGATCGGTCACCACCAACCATATCGCTGCGCGGCTGGAAATCTCGCCGGGGAATCTCTATTACCATTTCAAAAATAAGCAGGCGATTATTTTCGAACTGTTTCTGGCCTATGAACAACGGGTTTCTGAGAACCTGCAGGTGCCGGAAGATCGCCAGCTGACCACCACGGATAAGCTTAACTACCTGAAAAACGTGTTTACCGGATTATGGGATTACCGTTTTATTCACCGTGATATGGAGCATCTGTTAAGTTCGGATGAGACGTTACGGGCGCGTTACCGGGATTTCTTTCAGGTATGTCAGCAACAGGTGCGTAAAATTTACCGCGGTTTGGGGGCGGCAGGTATGATCACCGTCAGCGAAGATGATGTTGACGCACTGGCATTAAATACCTGGATTCTGGTGACCTCCTGGTTCTCTTTCCTGCGCTGTAATTTACTCACTGAAAGTCAGGACGAAATCTCGCAGCAGATGTTGTGGGGTGGGATTTATCAGGTATTTACTCTGGAACGACCGTATCTGACTGATGAATACCGTGAACAAATTGAAGAGTTGCAGCAGCAATTATCACCAAAACCAGATTGGTTGGTTGGATCTTAGTATCAGACCGGCTGCTATTTCAGCTGATGTTCAGGTTGCATTATTATTCTGATCGGCACGCGAACTGAGAGACCGAAGCCATGATACAGCGTTTGTTGATACCCGTTATTACGTTAAGCCTGACCGCTTGCGGCATTGCACCGATGGCAACACCAAACGGGGGAACGACTCTGGGGAAGGGCGTTCAGGAGCTTAGTGTTAATGCGATGCCAGCACCGTCGGTTAGCTTTGCATTCGGTGTACGTGATAACACGGACGTGGGGGCGGTAGTTGAACAGCAGATATCCAGTAATTACGGACTTTGGTTAAAGCACAGTGTGCTGAATAACCCTCAGGGTTTTTCGGCAGCCGGTTTCGCTGGTGTTTTTAAATCCGGCGATGGTGCTCACAGCCAGGGATTTTATCTGGGTCCGACGTTCAGCTATTCCACAGGTAAAACCGAGTTGTATTCGACCGTTCGCTATAACCGGGTTTATTGGGACGGAATTGATGACCTCAGTAGCACTGAACAAGATGATATCTGGTCAGATTTTAAAATTGATGATCAGACATTCTATTACTGGCAGACAGATGTTGGTGTGAATATAAACACCAGTGATCGGGTTCGTCTGGGGTTGGGGGCAACCTGCTTGTATATCGATGGCGATAGCAGCTGCAGCCCGATGATTGGCATGGGGCTGAAGCTGTAGTTCCGCAGAGTGGACTGCTGAGGCTGTCGAATGGTTGGGCTCGGCAGCTATTCTGCGCTTTGATCAGCCGAAGCGCTGTTGCAGGTAAGCGATGATATCTCCGGATTCGTACATCCAGACATCGTCTTTACCGGATTCCGAAATTCTCAGGCAGGGCACCTTTATCTGACCGCCTTGTTGCTCCAGCTCGGTACGTGACTGGGCGTCGTTCATTGCATCGCGTTTTTCGATATTCAGTCCCAGTTTGTGGATGGCGCGGCGGGTTTTAATGCAGAACGGGCAGGCTGTGAATTGGTACAGCGCCATATTGCGTGTCTCTGTATTGACGTTGGCCTGTTGCTCAGCCGATCGCTGCTGGCCTTTGCCACGGGTAACAACATCCACAGCTGCAATGCTGTAGCCCAGAGCATTACGAATTACTTTTAACAACATAATAAATTCACCAGCTGATTATAAATCGGGCGGCATTGTACCTTAGATTGGCAGCGGTCGATAAGGTTCCTGCGGTATTTCGGCTTGTCACTTTCGAGTGATACACACTCTGCGCATCAGAGCGTAATCACCCTGACCGCCAGAGCAATAAAAATAATACCGGTCAGTTTATTAATCGGTTGTGAATGATTGGCCAATGTCTGTAGCAGCCCCGCACGACTCAGAACCAGTGCCACCAGTGCGTACCAACAGCCGTCGATCAGGGTAACCGTCGCAATCATCAGCAGCTGGTCGGCCATACTGTCATTGGCCGAGATGAATTGTGAAAACAAGGCGAGAAAGAAGATGGCCAGTTTCGGATTGAGCAATGAAATCATTAACCCATCGCGTGCTGCCTGCAGATATTCGCTGCGTCCATTGGTGAGCGGCTGAATTTCATTGCTACCGGCTCGCAGCGCCTGAACGCCCATCCAGGCTAAATACGCAGCACCGGCATACGTCAGGATGCTGAACAGCAACGGCGATTCGTTCACCAGTACGCCCAAACCAAAGATGGTTAAAACGGCCCACAATCCAACGCCCATGGCATGGCTAGTGCCCGCAACCATGCCGTGTTTGGCATCGTTATTCATACTTTGCTTAAGTATCACGGCGAGGCTTGGGCCTGGTGTCAAAGCGCCTAATACACATATAGCGACCAGGGAAAGCCAGCTGGTTAACGTCATCGGTTTACTCGTTGATCTCTGTTCTGTATTCACATCAGCGATTCAGGGTCTGCATCGCTGATTGATTAAGTCGTACAGACGGCAGTTTAGAAGTTGTGCCAGAGACGCGGAAACAAAAGCTTGCGATACCCGTTATGAGTTTTTTGCATGGCAGAACAGATAGCACGGTGAATCGCATATAATGGCCAGAGTTTACCCGGTAGCGGGTTCTGATACAGAGTGATATGAGCCGTTTTAATCAACGAGAGTTTTACCGCAATGGCCCGGATCATCGTCAGGTTCTGGGTGGCGTGATTCCGGATTTTCTTACCATTCGTCAGCTGTTTGGCTTTCGCGGGGTGGATGTTGGTCGCTGGGTTTCTGTGAAAGAACAGGAAAAAGCTGCGGGTTTATTTTTCGACGCCTTGTGCGACTTAACTCAGATTCTGGCCGGGCCACAGGGATCGGCTTATCCAACCTCCAAAGTGCTGAAAATCCGCCGTGAACTGATCTCGCTACGTGGCACGCTGGGGTTGCAATATGGTACCGGCGGTCGTCCCGGTGTGTCGGCTCACTACTCGCCACTGCAGCGTAATTTTGCGCTGGCAAAAAACGCCGGGCCGGGCAGTATTGCCCATGAATGGTTTCATGCCTTTGATCATTATATCGCTGGAAAAATGTTTGAACCGGATAGCCTGAAACCAGACACGGACTTTGCGTCAAGGTTGTGGGTGGATGATCATGACATGATAACCCACCCCTTGAATCAGTTATTAGCCGCTTGTTATCAGGCGATTCTGATTCGTGAAGATGGCGAAACACCTTCCGATTTATTTCAAGCATCGGTTGCTGCAGACAAACAACAGAACAGTTTTTACTACAGTCAGCCGGAAGAAATTTGTGCCCGTGCTTTCGAAGCCTTCATTCAGGACTCATCGGTTAAAAATCACTTTCTGGTGAAAGGCAGTAAAGAATCGCCGGAAGCCAAAGCCGGGTTATATCCTCAGGGAGCGCAACGCTTGAGGATTAATCGTTGCTTCCAACAGTACTTTACGACGTTGAGTTATACCCTCAAAAACCAGTCCGTTCAGTAAGTCCCAAACGGCGAAATGGACATCCGGGATACAATCAAACAGTTTTCCGGGAGAAATTTTTAGTTTGGAGAGTAATCTGACAGCTTCATTTCTTCGGCGATGCACTCGCGCAACCAGGCGTGAGCCGGGTCTTTATCATGGAGTTCGTGCCAACACAGGTGATAGTGGTTTTCCGGCGCACGAATATCCAGTGGCCGGTAATCCAGTGCTAAATGCTGCATTGCGGTATCAGCGATGTGCTCCGGTAAAATCATCAGGCTATGATTACTCGCCACGACTGAAAATGCAGCGGAAAAATACGGGACTTCAAATAGCGTTCGGCGATTTAATCCCTGATCTTCCAGTGCTTTATCGATAAAGGAATCTTTATCGCCACCGCTGTTCAGGCGAACAAACGGGTAGTCGATCACATCAGTCAAAACCACGTGTTGATGTGTTGCTAATGGGTGGTCTTTTCTCATCAGGCAGACGGGCTTGTCGGCACCAAGGTAAATACTGCATAAACCTTCCGGTAAGACCGACAGCGTAGTAGACACCAGATCCATGGGTAAATGCCCCAGCTGAGTGATCTGTTCCGGCTTCCACACTTCATAAATCAGATCGATTCCCGGGGCCTCGCGTTGCAGGCGGTTGATGACTGCCGGAAAAATATATTGAGCAACGTAATCGGTGCAGGCAAAACTGAACCGGCGCTGGCAAGTCTCTGGTTTAAATTCTTCCTGTTTCAGGTTACCCACATCCGCAAGAATGGCATCCACTTTGGGTAACAGCTGCTTGGCGCGGGCACTGAGCAGGTAATCGTTTTGTTCACGTACCAGTAATGGATCACCAAAGTAGTCGCGCAGCTGGCTCAGCTGGCGACTCATGGCTGATTGGGTCAGGTGCAGGCGGTTGGCTGCCTGGGTAACGTTACGTTCTTCCAGCAATACCAACAGCGCACGGAGCAGATTAAGGTTGAGACGTTCCACGTTGCACTCTTTGAAACGGAGTTCGGTTGCTTAACCGTTTATTAATGCCTGAATCAGGGCCTGATTTTCCGGCGCTTTACCCACGGTAAAGCGCAGGCAGTTATTAAGCAGTGGGTGGCCACCGTCCAGGCATTTGATCAGGATTTTCTGTTGCTTCAGCGTAGCAAAGATCGCTTTTGCCTGTTGCCCGTGAGGACAACGTGCGAGGATAAAGTTGGCCTCAGAGGTGTGGGTTTCAAAACCCAGCTTGTTCAGCTCTTCATTCAGCCAGCTGCGTTGGGCTTTTAATTGCTGGCACTGATCAATCAGCACGTCATAGTGTTTCAGCGCGAACGCAGCCGATGCCTGAGTCAGAACATTAATGTTGTATGGCATGCGGATTTTATTAATTTCGTTTAGCCATTCCGGGCGACCAAATAACATGCCCAGGCGCAGGCCAGCCAGACCCACTTTGGAAAGTGTACGCATTACCAATACATTGTCATATTGATCCAACCAGTTCAGATGATTACGGCTGGAGAACGGCAGATACGCTTCGTCCAGAACGACCAGGCCATTGCTGGCTTTAACGATGGCGTGTAAATCGTCTTCTGCCCATAAATTACCGGTTGGGTTGTTTGGCTGGGCGAGGAAAATTAATTCTGGCTGCTGTTCGTTAATAGCCGACAGCATGGCGTCGATATCCAACGAAAAATCGGCATTTAATGGCACGCCGACATAATCGATACCAATAAAGGTAGCGATCATTTTGTACATTACAAAACCCGGTTCCGGCGCCAGAATTTTTGCACCAGGTTTGGCTACCGCCATGGCTAGTAACTGAATAATTTCATCAGAACCATTACCCAGCAAAATATCGTATTGCTCTGGTACCTGCATTACGTTGCGCAAGCCATCACACACTTCGGGCGCCGTTGGATGGGGATAACGGTTGAGGGCACATTCGGCGAGAATACCTTGCCACTCGTTGACCATGTCTCCGGGCCAGGTGAATGGATTCTCCATCGCATCCAGTTTAATCATGCCGCTGGCGTCGCCCACCGGATACGCCTGTAATGCACGAATTTCCGGGCGGATTAATTGTTCTACCTGATCTGTGATGGAGGCCATAATTGTCTCGAAGGTTTCTGATTCTGAAAAAAGATCGATGGTTATCTGAAGATCAACCGTCTATGGCGTGGATGCCATAACAGAGTCCGCAGGGATGTGTATACGGCGTGTTGAGCTGAGATACTGATCGATCTTTTTGAAATACGCAAAACAAGAAAGGAAATACGTTTAGCCGCCCACATCGCAAGGTGCGTCACTCAGCACATCCATGTTGCTGCTTTTAAAAGTACTGCCTTCCTTATTTATAAGCTCCGCAAAGCGGATAGCTGTTTTTTAATACGTACTATTTTTTAATTCGGTACTCGGCAGAGCGAGCGTGCGCTTCCAGGTGCTCGCCACGAGCCAGAACCGAAGCCACTTTGCCCAGTTCAGATGCACCGTCTGGAGAACACATAATTAACGACGAACGTTTCTGGAAGTCGTATACCCCCAGTGGCGAAGAGAACCGCGCAGTACCCGACGTTGGTAGTACGTGGTTCGGTCCGGCGCAATAATCACCCAGTGATTCCGATGTGTGACGACCCATAAAAATGGCGCCAGCATGACGAATACCCGGCAACAAGGCTTGTGGGTCTTCGACCGATAATTCCAGGTGCTCAGGAGCGATACGGTTAGTCACTTCCAGCGCTTCATCCATATCCGCCACTTTGATTAATGCCGCACGGCCAGCGAGAGAAGCCCGAATGATGTCGGCGCGCTGCATATCCGGCAGTAATTTATCGATGCTGGCTTTTACCTGATCGAGGAAATCGCCATCTGGAGAAACCAAAATCGACTGGGCATCTTCATCGTGTTCTGCCTGGGAGAATAAATCCATCGCAATCCAGTCAGGATCGGTTTTGCCATCGCATACCACCAGAATTTCCGATGGGCCTGCAATCATATCGATACCAACCGCACCAAAGACCTGGCGCTTAGCGGTCGCAACAAAAATATTGCCCGGACCAACAATTTTATCGACCTTGGGAACGGTTTCTGTGCCGTACGCTAACGCTGCAACGGCCTGCGCGCCCCCGACGGTAAATACGCGTGTTACGCCTGCGACAGCCGCAGCGGCTAAAACCAACTGGTTAACTTCACCACCCGGTGTTGGCACCACCATGATAATTTCCTGCACACCCGCCACGTGGGCAGGCAGCGCATTCATTAATACCGACGATGGGTAAGCCGCTTTACCGCCCGGTACGTAGATACCGACACGGTCCATCGGGGTTACTTTCTGCCCCAGCACGGTGCCATCAGCTTCGGTGTACTGCCAGGAATCTTGTTTTTGCTTCTCGTGATAAGCCGTTACCCGTTCTGCGGCTTTTAACAGCGCGCTGCGCTGATTCTCCGGCAGTGTATCCAGTGCTTGCTGCAGTTGTTGCTGATTTAACTCCAGTTCCGACATGCTGGTGGCATGCAGGTGATCAAAACGGTTGGAATATTCCACCACCGCCGCATCACCACGAGCTTTCACCTGGGTAAGAATATCAGTAACAATTTGCTGAACCTGGTGATCGGAGACTGCTTCCCAGGCGAGTAAGGCATCCATTTGCTCGGCAAAATCAGCCTGATCCGAGCTTAAACGACGAATATCAATGGCCATAAGGTGTACCTGAATAAATAGGGCCTCTGAACAATTCAGAGACCGAAAAGGGAATTAACCGGCGTTACGCTGACGCTCTACGGCTGCTGCCATCTGATCGATGATTGGCTGGATCTGAGCGTGTTTTACCTTCATTGCCGCGCGACCTGCAACCAGGCGCGAGCTGATGGGGGCAATCAGATCTCGTGCTTCCAGGCCATTGGCTTTCAGGGTGTTACCGGTATCAACAATATCAACGATCATATCGGCCAGATTCATAATCGGCGCCAGTTCCATTCCACCGTATAACTTGATGATATCCACCTGACGACCCTGCTCAGCAAAGTAGCGCTTAGCAACGTTGACGAACTTGGTCGCTACTTTTAAACGGCCTGCCGGCATCTCTGCCTCTTTAATGGCTGCTGTCATTAAACGACAGGTCGCGATGTTCAAATCCAGTGGTTCACACAAATTATCACTGCCGTATTCCATTAATACGTCTTTTCCGGCAATGCCCAGGTCGGCGGCACCGTATTCGACGTAGGTCGGTACGTCCACGGCGCGTTGTACGATCAGCTTGATATGATCATGGTTGGTATCGAAGATCAGCTTACGACTCTTTTTAATGTCCTCCACCGGATGAATACCCGCCTCTGCCAGCAGAGGTAAGGTGTCATCTAAAATACGGCCTTTGGAGAGGGCAATGGTTAGCGGTTGAGTCATCAGTTCTTCTCTAATTAACAGATTTAGCGACTTCCACCTGAGACACGACGGATGTTCGCGCCCAGTTGCTGGAATTTTTCTTCAATACATTCGTAACCACGGTCGATGTGGTAAATACGGTTGACGTCGGTTACGCCATTGGCAACCAGAGCAGCAATCACCAGCGAGGCAGAAGCTCGCAGGTCGGTTGCCATAACGGGAGCAGAGGTTAAACCCTCTTTGCCGGTCACAATCGCAGTGTTGCCTTCGACGTGGATGTCAGCGCCCATCCGCATCAGTTCATTGACGTGCATAAAGCGGTTTTCGAAAATGGTTTCAATAACCGTACCCGTACCTTGGGCAATGGCGTTCAGTACCACAAACTGGGCCTGCATGTCCGTTGGGAATGCCGGGTGTGGGGCTGTTTTAACATTAACGGCTTGCGGACGGCGGCCTTCCATATCCAGTTCGATCCAGTCGTCACCAGTGGTGATTTTAGCTCCGGCTTCTTCAAGCTTGTGCAGCACCGCTTCCATTAATAATGGGTCGGTGTCCTTACACTTAACGCGACCGCCGGTTACAGCAGCTGCGACCAGATAAGTGCCGGTTTCGATACGGTCAGGCAGGACATCGAAGTAACAACCCTGCAGGCTTTCAACGCCTTCAATCACCAGGGTGTCTGTGCCAATGCCTTCGATCTTAGCGCCCATGGCAACCAGGCAATTGGCGAGGTCAACCACTTCTGGCTCTCGCGCTGCGTTTTCGATGGTGGTTTTACCATCGGCCAGCACGGCAGCCATTAATACGTTTTCGGTACCGGTTACGGTAACCATATCAAAGAAGATATGGGCACCTTTTAAACGACCACCCGGTGCTTTGGCTTTGATATAACCATCCACTACTTCGATGTCTGCGCCCATGGCTTCCATGCCGCGAATGTGCAAATCCACCGGGCGGGAACCGATGGCGCAGCCTCCGGGCAGCGACACTTCAGCTTCACCGTGCTTCGCCAGCAATGGACCCAGCACCAGAATGGATGCCCGCATCGTGCGCACCAGGTCGTACGGTGCAACGCAGCTGTTCATATTGCCGCAGTCGGTTTCAACGGACATATCTTCATTGATGGCAACCTGAACGCCCATGCAACCCAACAATTCAAGCATGGTGGTGATGTCATGCAGGTGCGGCAGGTTGCCAACATGCATGACGCCATCGGCCAGTAAGGTGGCTGCAATAATGGGCAGTGCGGAGTTTTTTGCGCCAGAAATGCGTACTTCACCGTCGAGGCGGTTGCCGCCGACTATTCGCAGGCTATCCATAACTCAGGCTCCTGCTTTTTCGGCAGGGGTCAGAGCGCGGATGGTAACCGCGTGAATGCGGCCATCGGCAATATATGGATTAAGAATTTTGTAAACAAACTGCTGGCGCTTAACTGCGTTGAGGTCATTAAAGACATCAGCCACGGCTTCTACTTCGTATTTGTAGCCGTCACCGTCAACAAACCAGTTCACTTCAGGAGCTTCAGATTGCAGAACTTGCAGAATTTCCGCCGGGGTCATAAGTACTTCACTAGTCAGCTTGAGAAAACGCCCAATCATAGCGGATTTGTACGATAAACCGAAGGGAAAAGCGCCGCCGTAGCAGCGCGATCGCTATTTGGCGCAGAGGAATCAGTCGAGAAGTGGTTCAATCACAGGTTGCAGATCACTGATATCGATAATCGGCCGCATATGTTGTGGCAGATTCTTGATTTTGAGTTCAATATTTTGCGCGTTGGCTGCGCGCAGCCATTCCAGGATCAGCGCCACGCCAACACTGGAGACCCGGCCAACGCCCGACATATCGACTGTCCATTCTGACCCGGCTTTCGATAGCAAATGTTTGCCCGGCTCGATCACACCAACCGTTGTGCTGTTCAGCAGGTCACCGCTGAGACTGGCACTGGAAGCGCTGATCATGCGTAACTCGGCGTTAACCATATTATTCCCCCGCTTGCTGTTTTTTGCGCAGCTTACGCCCTTGTTGTTTTAAGGCGTCAATCCAGTTGTCGATGGCCAGACCGATGTTGCCATCTGCTTGCGACACCATCTGAGAAAATTGCTCGTTGAAGAGTTTGCCGACGTTAATGCCATTAACAATGACGTTTTGGGCCATCCAGCGGCGTTGCCTGTGGTGTAAATACATACTTTGTGTAATCGGGAAAACCTTGCCGCTCGGGGTGACTACTTCAAGATCCACCAATGTGTTACGCAGGGTATTTTTCACCCCGGTTTTAGGTGGCATTACCCGCACATCGTAGTCTTTGAATTCGATCAGCCCGGTAGCATAAGAACTCAGCAAGCTGCGCTTAAAGGCTCGGGCGAAGCGTTTGCGCTGATCCAGACTGGCTTTGCGGTAGTGCTTGCCCATGATACGGCGGGTGAGGCGTTTGAAGTCGACCATCGGCCCCAGTACGTCTTCCAGCTCCCAGAAGAACTTGGCCTTATCGCTTTCGTAGTAGTTGCGATTATTGTTGATGGTTTCCAGCAGTTCTTCTGTTGTCCGTTTCACAACTTCATGTGCCTGCTCGGCCAGCTCTTGCCCCGAGGCCAGGCTGAGCTGGCTGTACAACAATGTCATTAACAGTAACAGTGCGCGCATCTTTCTCTCCTAGTCCTTTGCTACCGTGGCAATCAACCTTCTTCTGCCTTGTTAAACAGGAAGCGGCCAATCAATTCCTCCAGGACCAGGGCCGATTGGGTGTCTTCGACCCAATCACCGTCTTCGAGGTACTCTTCTTCGGCGCCCACGGTCAGGCCGATGTATTTTTCACCCAGCAGGCCAGCAGTCAGGATGGCTGCCGATGTGTCCAGTGTCAGGGTGCTCATTGAGGTGTCAATTTCCATTTCCACCACTGCGGAATACCACTCAGGATCGAGGTAAACTTTGGTTACCCGACCAATCGTCACACCTGACATGGAAACCTTAGCACGCTCGGTTAAGCCAGCCAGGTTTTCAAAGCGGGCTTTCAGGGTATAGGTACTGCCATTCCCTTGAGTTGATAAGCCACTGACCCTTAAGGCCATTAATACCAGAGCAATAACGCCCAAAACCATAAAGGTGCCAACGGTCAGTTCTACAAAACGCATGCGCATAATTAAATGCCTCCCAGCATGACGGCAGTCAATACAAAATCCAGTCCCAGTACCGCCAGTGATGAAATCACAACGGTTTGAGTTGTTGCTTTACCAATACCTTCAGATGTTGGTATTGAGTCGTAACCTTGATAAACCGCAATCCAGGTGACGACTAAGCCAAACGCAACGGACTTGATGACACCTTTGATTACGTCTTCATAAAAATCGACAGAGGCCTGCATATTGCCCCAATAGGCACCTTCATCAATGCCCAGCATATCGACCGCGACAAATGCACCACCCCAGATGCCGACGGTACTGAACAGCAACGCCAGAATTGGCATTGAGATCAGGCCTGCCCAGAGGCGTGGTGTGATCACCCGTTTCAGTGGATCAACACCCATCATTTCCATGGCGGATAATTGTTCGGTTGCTTTCATCAGGCCAATTTCGGCCGTCAGCGCAGAACCGGCGCGACCCGCAAACAACAGAGCGGTCATCACCGGGCCAAGCTCGCGCAGTAATGTCAGCGACACCATCGTGCCGAGTGCTGCTTCTGAGCCAAAGTCAGATAAAATGGTGTAGCCTTGAAGGCCGAGTACCATGCCAACAAAGAAGCCCGCGACGAGAATAATAGAAAGCGATCGAACGCCAACAGAGTGAATCTGACTGACAAGGTCAGAAAACCCAGCGCTCCCCGGGCCGCCCCAGGTAACGGAGTTGGCCATCAACATCGTCGCGCGTCCCAGCGACTGAATCGATTCAACCCCATGGCGGCCCATCGCCAGATAGCGTTTAAATATATTCATTATTTAACGCCTCCGGATAGCAGTTCGCTGCGATAATCTGCAGCTGGATAATGGAACGGCACCGGCCCATCTGGATTACCTTTGAGGAATTGTTTGACTTCGTCGTTGCCGTCGTTCAGTAATTCTTCCGGCGTACCGAAACCAATCACCTTGCCACCTGACAGCACGCATAAATAGTCGGCGATATTGCAGGACTCTTCGATATCGTGGGAGACCAGCAGGCTGGTCAGCCCCAATGCCTGGTTCAGACCACGGATCAGTTTCACAATCATGCCCATTGAAATAGGGTCCAGGCCAGTAAAGGGTTCGTCATACATGATGACTTCCGGGTCCATAGCAATCGAACGTGCTAATGCCACCCGTCGAGCCATGCCGCCCGATAATTCCGCTGGGTTAAGATCGTGGGCGCCGCGTAAACCAACCGCCTCCAGTTTCATTAATACCAGATCGCGAATCATGGTTTCCGGGATATCAGTATGAACCCTTAACGGAAAGGCGACATTATCGAAAACATTCAGATCGGTGAACAGCGCTCCGGTCTGGAACAGCATGCTCATATTTTTTCGACGAAAATTGAACAGGTCTTTGCGGGACAATTGTGGGATGCTGTGGCCATCAACAACAATGCTGCCGCTATCCGGCATCAGCTGTCCGCCAATCAGTCGCAGCAATGTGGTTTTCCCGGTTCCGCTGGGTCCCATGATGGCCGTTACTTTTCCGCGTGGAAAATCAACATCCATATTATCGTAAATCAGCCGGTCGCCTCGGCTGAAACTCATTCCGCGTATCGAAACGTAGGGCTTATCCGAGGACATGAATACGTCCTTATCTCTCAGTACTTTGATGAAGCAAGCATAGCCGAATGTTATGACAGAACCAATGCTGTAACTCTGTGTAAACACAACATACTGGTACCAGCCCACAAAACGCATTGTTGCAATTGCCAAGTGGTCATGCTCGGGTACAATGACGCGTTTATTTTTCGTCCCCGCAATATCTGGAAACTAAACAATATGTTAATGGCGTACGCGACCATCATCGTTGGCCTGGTGATACTGGTTTGGAGTGCTGATCGTTTTGTAATCGGTGCTGCCGCAACGGCGCGAAAACTGGGCATGTCACAATTGCTGGTCGGCCTGACCATCGTATCCATTGGCACCTCGGCGCCTGAAATGTTTGTCTCGACGATGGCATCGCTGGATGGAGCGGGGAATCTGGCTATTGGTAATGCTTTGGGCTCGAACATTACCAACATCGCGCTCGTGCTCGGGGTTACCGCGCTGGTGAGCCCGATCCCATTGCAAAAAAAGTTGCTCAAGAAAGAGCTGCCGCTGCTGGTGCTGATTTCTATTATAGGGGGGCTGGTATTAGCGGATCTGGAATTAAACTGGATCGATGCGAGTATATTAATCGCGGCTTTGATTTTTGCTTTGTATCTGATGTTTCAGGATTCTCAGGAATCCGGTGAAGCCATTGTGGATGAAGAGGAAGCTGAAGCAATCGAGAACACCGATCTTAAATCTGCGCTGCTCTGGCTATTGGTAGGATTGGGAGCGTTGATGCTGAGTTCTAAAATGCTGGTATGGGGCGCCACGGAAGTTGCTCGTGCCTATGGTGTCAGTGATCTGGTGATTGGTTTAACGATTGTGGCGATCGGTACCAGTTTGCCGGAATTAGCAGCCTCTGTTGCCAGTGCCTTGAAAGGCCATCACGATATTGCCATCGGTAATGTGATTGGCTCCAACATGTTTAATTTATTAGCGGTGATGCCGATTCCCGGATTGGTTGCAGTCACTGCGGTTGAGCCGATGGCGCTGTATCGTGATTACAGTGTGATGATGGCATTAACCTGTGCGCTATTGATTCTGTTTTTAATCAGTTATCGTAAAGGCACTCTGGGCCGTGCTTCCGGCGCTTTTTTAAGTGCCTGCTATGCCGGATATTTAGTTACTTTGTTTTATATGAGTGCCCAATGAGCATCAACAACACAAACACCCCGAATACAGACACCTCCACTGCATTTGATTTTATTAAATCCGGGCAGCGCACGATTGAGTTAGAACAGCAGGCCATCATTAATCTGAAGCCCCGCATTGATGAAGCGTTTGTCAAAGCATGTCAGATGATTCTCGACTGCAAAGGCCGTGTCGTGGTTACCGGCATGGGTAAGTCGGGTCATATTGGTAATAAAATTGCGGCGACGTTAGCCAGCACCGGTACCCCCGCTTTTTTTGTTCATCCGGGGGAAGCCAGTCACGGTGATATGGGCATGATTCAGTCGGAAGACGTGGTAATTGCCCTGTCTAATTCCGGTGAAAGTGGTGAGGTAACCAGCCTGCTGCCGCTGTTTAAGCGTCTTGATTGTGGTCTGATCAGTATGACGGGTAAGCCGACCTCCAGTTTGGCGAAAGCTGCGGATGCTCACCTGAATACCGGTGTAGAGCAAGAGGCCTGCCCGCTGGATCTGGCCCCTACATCATCAACCACAACCGCTCTGGTGATGGGAGATGCATTGGCGATTGCGCTGTTAGAAGCCCGCGGTTTTACCGCCGAAGATTTTGCCTTCTCTCATCCTGGTGGAAGTCTGGGGCGTCGCCTGCTGTTGAAAGTCGAAAACATTATGCATGCCGGTAAACAGATTCCGGTTGTAACGCCCGACACTCCGATGTCGGAAGCATTGCTGGTGGTAACGTCAAAAGGGCTGGGTATGACCACGGTGCAGCAGGACGGCAGCCTGCAGGGTATTTTCACCGATGGCGACTTACGTCGTGCGATTGATCATGGCGTTGATATTCACAGTGCCACCATTGCTGATGTCATGACTGCCGGGTGTAAAACTACCGAACCTGGTATTCTCGCTGCAGAAGCGTTGAAGGTGATGGAAGACAACAAAATTAATGCGCTGGTGGTTATGAACGGTGACGACGTTGCCGGTGTGATTAATATGCACGATTTATTGCGTGCCGGAGTAATCTGATGCGTAAACGTTATCTGCTGCTGGTGATGACTCTGCTTTTCGGCGTTGCTCTGCTGGCGGTGGATAACTATACCCAGGAATCCACCGCGGCTTTGTCTGAACGTCAGGCGTCTGAACCGGATTACTATGGCAAGGTTCTGTTTAACCGTCGTTATGATGACGAGGGTCGTATGCAACAGAGCTTTTCGGCAGAGCGTTCAACTCACTATCCGGTTTCTGATAATACTGTGTTTCAGGGCCCGGTAATCCATGTTCAGGATGAGGATGGCATGGTTTGGCAGGTTGTTGCGGATGAAGGCTCAATGAATGATCAGGACGACGTATTAAGTTTGCGTCGTAATGTTGAAGTACGGCCGCTGGACTCTGACAACAGCCATGGCTTGGTCATTCAGACTCAGTCTTTAGATTACTTTACTCAACGCCAGCTGGCGCAAACGGAACAACCGGTTATTATCACGGATCCACTTACCCGGGTCGATGCTGTGGGTATGGTCATGGATATGAAGAAACAACGAATGGAATTAAAGGCTAAGGTTGAAACCCAATATGTACCGCAATAATTTTCGCGCTTTTGTGGTGGTTGTGCTTGCTTTATTGGCAGCTGCTGCTCAGGGGTTACCTGAAGATGCTAAAGAAGAAATAACCATCTTGTCTGACAGTGCTGAGCTTGATCGTAAATCCGGTATCTATATTTACAAAGGCAATGTGGTGCTGACCCAGGGCACATTAAGAATTGAATCGGATCGTCTGATGATTATCCGCAGCGGCAATGTCCTGGAAAAAGCCGTTGCTGAAGGTAACCCCGCCCGTTTTCAACAACAGATCAGTATTGATCAGGGTCTGACTCATGCCCAGGGGGATCGGATTGATTACTTTGCTGTTCGCAAAAAAGTACATATTACCGGTGATGGTCGCATGCAGCAGGAAGGCAATGAGTTCAATGGCGAAACAATCATCTATGACATCGCTAACAAGACAGTACGCGCAAAATCGACGCAAGCCGATGATGTTGGCGCTGAAGTCGATCCACAGCAACGCATCAAAGTGGTTATTCAACCGGAAAAAGAACAGCCATGATTAAAACCCTCAAAGCCGAAAATCTGGCTAAAAGCTACAACGGCCGTGAAGTGGTAAAAGATGTTTCCATGTCGGTTCAGAGTGGCCAGATAGTGGGTTTACTCGGCCCTAACGGCGCTGGAAAAACGACGTGTTTCTATATGATCGTTAATCTGGTGCAAGCTGATAAAGGCCGGATTAAAATTGATGATGAAGATATCAGTCATTTACCGATGCATGGCCGTGCTCAAAAGGGTATCGGTTATTTGCCGCAGGAAGCATCAATTTTCCGCAAGCTGACAGTGGCAGATAATATCATGGCGATTCTCGAGACCCGTAAAGATTTGACCCGTGGGGAACGTCAGCAACGTCTTGAAGGCTTACTGGATGAGTTTCATATTCAGCATATCCGTTCCAGTCTGGGCATGGCCTTATCGGGGGGCGAGCGCCGTCGGGTAGAAATTGCCAGGGCCTTAGCGGCGGAACCTTCCTTTATTTTGCTGGATGAGCCATTTGCCGGTGTGGATCCGATTTCTGTGTCCGACATTATGGATATTATTCGGCAGCTGAAAGACCGTGGAATTGGCGTTCTGATTACCGATCACAGTGTGCGCGAGACGCTGGCGATTTGTGAAAAGGCGTATATCGTGGGTGGCGGCCACATTATTGCTGAGGGTGGGGCTGACGAGGTGCTTGCCAATGAGCAGGTGCGTAAAATCTACCTGGGTGATGATTTTAGTTTGTAATTTGCCTGCCTCTGCTTAAAGCAACCCCGTTAAACCGGGGGTCAAGCAATATTTATGACATATCAGTAACAACAGGGATTCCAAGTGCCGCAGCTTTGCCTATAATGCAATAGATTGGTTGGCCCGGATTTTTGTTAGCGGGTCGCAAACAGCAGGTGAATAGCGACATCTATGAAAGCATCTCTCCAGTTAAAGATGGGTCAGCAGCTGACCATGACACCCCAGTTGCAGCAGGCCATCCGCCTGTTACAACTGTCCACACTGGATCTGCAACAAGAAATTCAAGAAGCACTGGATTCTAATCCCATGCTCGAAAGTGAAGAGCATGGGCCGGATGATATTCCTGCAGAAAACGCCGGCGATAATAACTCAGAAGCTGCCAGCGGCGAATCGGCCGAGTTGAACGAATACAGCGCGAACGCCAGCGATAGCGACAGCAATGATGTCCCAGAACGAATGGATGACGTCACGACCCCAGACAATCAGGAAGTCACGGATCACTTGTCGAACGAACAGCTCCCCGAAGATTTACCAATGGACAGCAACTGGGATGACACTTACCAACCCAGTGCGGGTGTTGCTTCCAGTGCAGGTCCGGCAGACGATGACTTCGACTACGACTCCCGCCATGCAACAACCGATGACCTGCAAGACCACTTGCTGTGGCAATTAAATCTGACCCCAATGACCGACACAGACCGTGAAATCGCTCTGATGTTTATCGATGGGGTAGACAGTGATGGTTACCTGCACACCAGCATCGAAGATGTTCTTGAGAGTATGGATCCGGAGCTTGAGGTTGAGGAAGACGAAGTGAAGGTGGTGCTTCGTCGCTTGCAGCAATTTGATCCGGCTGGTGTTTTCTGTCGTGATCTGCGTGAGTGTTTGTTGCTGCAACTGGCACAGTTACCAACAGAAACCCCGTGGCTGAAAGAAGCTCAGCTGGTGATCGGTGATTACATCGACATGCTGGGCAGTAAAGATTACCCAACGCTGATGCGTAAAACCAAGCTGAAAGAAGACAGTCTGAAAGCGGTTCTGCGTTTGGTTAAAGAATTGAATCCAAAGCCAGGTGCTGATATTTCTCCGGATCAGGCTGAGTATGTTGTTCCTGACGTACTTGTGCGTAATATCCGTGATGAATGGCGTGTTGAACTGAACCCGGATATTGCGCCTAAACTGCGGGTCAATGAAAGTTATGCTTCTTTGGTAAAACGTTCTGACAACAGTGCCGATAACACTTTTATCAAAGATCACCTTCAGGAAGCCCGTTGGTTCATCAAAAGTTTGCAGAGTCGTAACGACACTTTGCTGAAAGTAGCCACTAAGATTGTTGAATACCAGATCGAATTTTTCGAAGAAGGCGAAGAAAAAATGAAGCCGCTGGTGTTACACGATATTGCAGAAGCAGTTGGCATGCATGAATCAACCATTTCCCGGGTGACTACTCAAAAGTACATGCACACACCCCGTGGTATTTTTGAGCTGAAATATTTCTTCTCCAGTCACGTCAGTACCGATAGCGGTGGTGAGTGTTCTTCAACGGCTATTCGAGCGATGATTAAAAAGCTGATTGCTGAAGAGAACCAGCGCAAACCTCTGAGTGACAATAAAATTGCAGCGATGTTAGGCGAGAAGGGGATCAAAGTTGCGCGTCGTACCGTGGCTAAATACCGTGAGGCGATGCAGATCCCACCTTCTAACGAACGTAAACAGCTGATTTAATTGCAGCTGAAAAACACCTCAGACAATGAAGAAGGAGTCTGAACTATGCAGATTAATGTGAGCGGCCATCACGTTGAGATTACGGAAGCAATGCAAGCCCATGTGGAAGAAAAAATGGGCAAGATCAGTCGTCATTTCGATAATGTAACCAAAGCGCAAGTGACGCTGACCGTTGAGAACGACGAGCGCCACCGGGCAGAGGCAACCATTCACGTCAGTGGTGCCGATATGAATGCCAGTGCTGACAGCGATGATATGTATGCCGCTATCGATGCGATGATCGATAAGTTGGATCGTCAGGTACTTAAACACAAAGAAAAACGGGTAGCCCGTAATCACGGTCACTGAGTTTCAGCAGTAAGGTCTTATCATGAGCTCTGGTATTGGCGATATCCTAAGCGTTGAATGCACGGAAATTGATATTTCAGTTTCCAGTAAGAAAAAGTTACTGGAGTACTTGGGACAGCAAATTTCGAGGCAATTGCCGGCCACTACGGCGGACGATATTTTTGAGCGGCTACTAAACCGCGAACGCTTGGGAAGTACAGGTATTGGCGAGGGAATTGCTATTCCTCATTGCCGGTTACCTTCATGTGATAGGGCCTTCGGAGTCTTGCTGCGGTTAGAGCAGGCCATCGATTACGATGCGATAGACCGTCAGCCAGTGGACCTTGTGTTTGCATTGTTAGTACCAGAAGAGGCAACGGACGAGCATCTTCAGGTACTGTCAATGCTGGCACGCAACTTCAGTGACGCGGAATTCCGTCAGGCATTACGAAATGCACCGGACAGTAATCAACTTTATCAACGAGCTTTAAAAGCCATCTGAGCAGAATTCATATTCAGGCAATAAACAGCTGCTATACCCGGAGTATTCGTCGTAATCGGGTCTGACTGTTCAGGCTTAACACAAGGTAACTTTCATGCGTTTAGTGGTGATCAGCGGGCGTTCCGGCTCTGGCAAATCCAGTGCATTGCACGTGCTTGAAGATCTTGGCTTTTATTGTATCGACAATCTGCCTATCGGGTTACTCGACGATCTGGTGATGGAGACTCATCACGAAGAGCGCCTTGCCAAGGTTGCTGTAAGTGTCGATGCCCGGAATCTGGCTCATACCTTTGAACAGATACAGGAAGTACTGCACAGTCTTCCGAAAGACGAATATCAGTTGGATGTGGTGTATCTGGATGCGGCCGATGACGTGTTGTTACAGCGCTTCAGTGCGACCCGTCGCAAGCATCCGCTGACCAGTGATTCTGTCTCTCTGGCTGAGGCCATTGAAAAAGAAAAAGAACTGCTCGACCCTATCGTCAATATCGCTGACCTGACACTGGATACCACCAGTATGTCGGTGCACGAGCTGCGTTCTCTGATTAAGAAACGTGTTGCCGATAAAGATGACAACGACATTGCTATTCTGTTTGAGTCCTTTGGCTTTAAGTACGGCATTCCAAAGGATGCCGACTATGTCTTTGATGTGCGTAATTTACCGAACCCGTACTGGGACCCGGCACTGCGTCAGTACACCGGTCAGGACGAAGAGATTCAGAACTTTCTCAGTTCGAAAGCAGAAGTTCAGCAAATGAAAACGGATATTGCGAATTTTGTTGGTAATTGGTTGCCCGCATTTATTGATGCCAATCGCAGCTATATGACCATTGCTATCGGATGCACCGGTGGACAACATCGCTCCGTATTTATCGCTGAGCAGCTGACAGCGCAGTTCCGGCAGTTGTTTGCTAATGTTCAGGTACGCCACAGAGAGTTAGGGTCTATCGAGTAGCCCTGAAATGAAGGATAAGAGAGTCTGGGAATGATCTGCCGCGAAATTACTATCATCAACAAGCTGGGTTTGCATGCCCGTGCAGCTGCCAAGCTGGTGTCCACGGCGTCTGCCTTCTCAAGCCAGATTAAAGTAGGCTATAAGGATCGCATGGTGGATGGTAAAAGCATCATGGCGGTGATGATGTTGGCGGCCAGCAAAGGCACGGACATTGAGTTACATGCCGATGGCAGTGATTCTGAGGCCGCTATAGAAGCGTTGGTTGATCTGATTAATCGCCGCTTTGACGAAGATGAATAAATCCACCTAAATCAAATCATTAGAAAGATTTTTGCGAGTGGTTTCATGGTCTCGCAGAGACATTCAGGCTAGAATTCAATGTATCCCCCCACAACCATGAGCCGGTTTATCACTGGATGTCTGGTTGTATTCATTCACCCGCTCAGAGTTTCAGCATGGCGCAGCAGACGGAAAAGGCAAAAGCTAAGTTACACAGCCTCACCGCCGCACTGGAAAGTGGTGCGCTGGCGAAAGTTCGCCGGATGCTCAATTCAATGGCGCCGGTGGATATTGCACATCTGATTGAGGCCTCTCCGCCGAAAGCGCGCAAGATTCTCTGGGAGCTGGTTGATAAAGACTCTGAGGGTGAGGTTCTTCAACACTTAAGCGATGAGCTGCAAAGCCACTTCTTAAGCGATATGAGTGCCGAAGAAGTTGCCGATGTGACGGCCGACCTCGATACCGACGATGTTGCCGACATTCTGCAGCAATTGCCTGAGCGGGTCACTCAGCAGGTTCTGCGCTCGATGGACCAGCAGGATCGTTCGCGTATTGAAACGATTCTGGAATATCCAGAGGACAGTGCCGGTGGTCTGATGAACACCGACACGGTGACCATTCGTCCGGATATCTCTCTGGAAGCGACGCTGCGTTATTTGCGTCGCCATAAAACACTGCCGGCTATGACTGATAATCTGCTGGTGGTTAATCGTCAGAATGAGTTCATTGGCGTCCTGCCTATTAACAAACTTCTTGTCAGCGACCCGAACCAAACCGTTCGGGAAGTGATGAATACCGACAGTAAAATCATTCACGCCGACCAGCATGAAACCGAAGTGGCGAAAGTCTTTGAGCGTCACGATCTGGTATCTGCCCCGGTGCTGGATAGCGAAGGTGTGTTGCTCGGCCGTATTACCATTGATGATGTGGTCGACGTTATTCGTGAAACCGCAGATCATTCATTAATGAGTATGGCGGGCCTCGATGAAGAGGAAGACACTTTCGCTCCCGCAATGAAAACCAGTCGCCGCCGTGCTGTGTGGCTTGGTATCAATTTAATCACGGCTTTTATTGCTTCTGCGGTGATTGGGTTGTTCGATAAAACCATCGAACAAGTGGTTGCGTTAGCGGTCTTAATGCCGATCGTCGCCAGTATGGGGGGAATCGCCGGTAGCCAGGTTTTAACTCTGGTAATTCGCGGCCAGGCTCTTGGCCATTTGAGCGGTGCAAACTTCCGATGGTTGTTTAACCGGGAGCTGGTGGTGGCCGGTATTAATGGCATCCTTTGGGCCGTCGTCATTGCTTTGATTACTCTGGCATGGTTCCAGGATCCGATCATCGCCAGCATTATTGGTGCTGCGATTATTATTAATTTATTGGTTGCTGCGATTAGCGGCGCAGCACTGCCCCTGATTCTCAAAGCTCAGGGAATCGACCCGGCGCTGGCTGGCTCTGTCATTCTGACAACCGTCACGGACGTCGTCGGCTTCCTTTCTTTCCTCGGTCTGGCGACTATTTTTTATCTCTAACGCCAGCCTACTGTTATCCGGATATCATCATGGCCAGAAAAAAAGATTCGTTCGAAGACGAGATTGAATACGAAATTGTCAGCAAAACTGAAATGAAGCGTGAGATGGATCGCCTGCAGGAGCTAGGTAAGCGTCTGACGGAATTAAATGCCAATCAGTGGCAAACACTGACCATTAAAGAAGTGCTGCGGGATGCATTGGTTGAGAGTAAGCGCCTGAAGCACAACGAAGCCAGACGCCGCCATCTGCAATATATCGGTAAGCTGATGCGTGATGAGGATGTGGAACTGGTTCAACAGCAGGTGGATTTGTTAGACCCTTCAAGCGAAGCGTTCGGTCGCCGTGTTGGTCAGATGGAAAGATGGCGGGAACGTTTAATCAAAGACGATAAGGCAATGAATACTTTTATCGATGAATATCCACATGTTGATCGTCAACACCTCCGCAATTTGGTGCGGAATGCCACTAAAGAAATGAGTTCGGAGCCACCGAAGCCGGGATCGGGTTATAAGAAGTTGTTTCAGTTTATTAAGGAAACGATGGTTTAAACCAAACTATTACAGCAGAAAGGGACATCTTTCTGCCGCCGTCGCGAAGGCACATCCCTGTGCCTGCCGCTGCCGTCGAAAGACATACCTTCTTGCTTTCAGCCTTTTAAATGAAAGGCGAAATTACAGACCACCGAGAGTCAGTTTTGCCGGATCCAGCAAGCGCTCTAACTCGTCACGAGACAGGTCGGTATTCTCCAGCGCGACATCAATCACCGGGCGACCCTCTTTATAAGCCTGCTTGGCAATTTCAGCCGCTTTTAAGTAACCAATGATTGGGTTCAGCGCCGTCACCAGAATCGGGTTACGTGACAGAGCCTGCTTCAGGCTGTCTTCGTTCACTTTAAAGCTGGTGATGGCTTTGTCTGCCAGCAGGCGAGACACGTTAGCGATCAGTTCAATACTTTCCAGCAGATTGCGGGCAATCAGTGGGAGCATCACATTCAGTTCGAAGTTACCCGACTGGCCAGCAATGGTAATGGTGGTATCGTTGCCCATTACCTGAGCAGCAACCATCGCGGTGGCTTCCGGTATGACCGGGTTTACTTTCCCCGGCATGATGGAAGACCCTGGTTGCAGTGCTTCCAATTCAATTTCGCTCAGTCCAGCCAGAGGACCAGAGTTCATCCAGCGTAGGTCATTAGCGATTTTCATCAGCGAAACCGCCGTCATTTTAAGCTGACCTGATACCGATACCGCAATGTCCTGAGTACCGATGTGGGTGAACAAATTGGCGGCTTTAGTAAATGGCACGCCAGTCAGCTCGGTCAGCTCTTGATTGAACTTATCCGCAAAGTCCTCATGCGCGTTGATGCCTGTGCCAACGGCCGTGCCGCCCTGTGCCAGGCTTTGCAGCATTGGCAGAGTATTCTTGATCGCTTCAATATTCTGATCAATCTGAGTCGCCCAGCTCATTAAGCTTTGTTCCATACGGACAGGCATGGCATCCATCAGGTGCGTACGGCCGGTCTTAACCTGATCTTTCAGCGTCTCAGCTTTGGCCTTGATGGCGTCGGTCAGGTAGGTAAGGGCAGGGATCAGCTTCTCATGAATTTCCAGTGCTGCACTGATGTGAATACTGGATGGAATAATATCGTTACTGCTCTGACCATAGTTCACGTGGTCATTGGGAGAAACCGGCTCGGCCGCTGTGCGGGTTGCCAGCGTCGCCAGTACCTCATTGGCATTCATATTCGAACTGGTACCGGACCCGGTCTGAAATACATCAACCGGGAAGTGTTTCATGTAGCCTTCTTCGCCCAGCACTTCATCGACCGCCTTACAGATCGCGGCGCCGGTATCGGCATTGAGCAATTCGAGTTTGGTGTTTGCTTGTGCCGCCGCTTTTTTGGCCAGTAATAAAGCACGGATGAACGGTTGAGGCATGCTCTGACCGCTGACCGGGAAGTTGTTGATCGCGCGCTGAGTCTGGGCTGCATATAAAGCGTTTTCAGCAACTTCCAGTTCGCCCATGCTGTCGCGTTCAATACGTGTGGTCATAAGGATTCCTTAATCGATTCGGGTTAATGAATTAAATTTAATGGGACTGCGAAAAATTGGGTGTGAAGTAATGAGATAGGGTGCTGACGTCCTGCAATAGCTGGCGCAGTTCAGCAGCTTGGTGGTCACTCTTCACCAGACGTTGCAAGCAGCTGAGCGGTCGGATCAGATTATCCAGGCATAATGCTCGCCAGTGGGCCGGATTAAGTTCATCGGTGAAGGTATCGAGTAACAGTTCAACGGAAGATTTATAGCGCAGCCATTGTTGCTCTTGATTGCAGTGATTGCATTCGCTCTCTTCAAGATGAAACCAGGTCATTAACAGGCATGGGTTATCAGGTTCCTGAGCATGGCGGATCTTATGACGCAGTTGCCTAACAAATGGGGTTATATTGCTATCTGACAGGCTTCTTTCAGGTACCATCACCAACCCCTTTAGAGAAATCTAAATGATAATTGATCGTATTTATAGGGCGTCACGCTGCAATAGTCAAGTAGGGTGGTCGTCGCGGGGGGAGCAACAAAGGCTCAGGGGGCTGATGTATAGCGGGATATAATCAGGCTCAGGAGAATGTAATTTGGTTAAGAGGAGTCGCACCGTGACTTTTTCAGAAACAAAAACAGCCTCTCAGACGGAGGCTGTTTTTGAAGACCGCAATCATTCGCTCAGACTTACAGTAATATCTTAAGCTCTTCGATTACGGGAGGGTTTTTCTGCGCTAAGGCTGCCAGTACTGGTTGATGCAAACGCCGCTTGTGTTCAGCAAAAATCGGACGACTCTTATTGAAGGTCCGTGCAAACTCCAGTGCACCTTGTTGCAGGGTTTCAACCGAATCGAAGGTTTTGTCGATGAAGGCGGCGTGCGCCATTTCCACTGCGCTCATCTTACGACCGGTCAGAATCATCTCGTTAAATGTATGCTTCGGAATCGCTTTCAGAATGACATCAATCAAGCCTGGAACAAACGGGATATTCATATCCACTTCCGGGAAGCAAACATAACCTCGATCGGAGCGCATAAAACGGAAATCACAAGCGGCGGCGATAACAATACCGTTACCAAAGGTGTGGCCGTTCATCGCGGCGATAATCGGCATCGGGTATTGCATCATCAGCGTGTAGATTTCATCCATCGTGGATAAAAACGCTTTGACATCATCGTGTTGACCACCCTGAATACTGGACATCAGCCACATGACATCAATCCCCTGACTCCAGTTCTTTTCATCACTGGAAGTCAGAATCAGTGCTTTATTCGATTTTTCTGCCTCAACGTCTTGCAACAACGCTAATAATGTCTGGGCAAACTCCAGATTGTTGGCGTTTTTACCATTATCCATCGAAATAATGGCCACTTTTCCATCGTTTTTGAGACTCAGTAATGGCATAGGAAATTACTCGCTTTCTAAACCAGCGAGTGGCGGTAACGTACCACGGACATATACCTCCGGTTCCTGAACAAATAAATCCGGCATTAAATCGGTTTTATCGCTTTCCGGATTGGCACGGAATTGTTCAAAATCTGTTACCCCTTCACCGCGTAGAAACTCCTCATCGATCAGCAACTGACCTGTCACTTCACGGTCGGCTTTTTGCAGCAGAATATACGCCGCGTCGGCCATGATTTTTGGACCACGGGCACGATCAAAAGATTGTTTACCACCAAACGATGTTGCGTCGGTATGAATAACGGTACGCGGCCACAAAGCATTTACTGCAATACCATAGCGCTTAAATTCATCCGACATACCCAGGGTCAACATCGACATACCGTATTTCGTTAACGTGTATGGCGAGTGATTGCGCAACCAGCGTCGATCCAGATCGAGGGGAGGGCACAGACTTAAAATATGGCCTTGTTCAGATTTTTTCAGATGCGGCAGTGCTTTCTGACTTAACAGAAATACAGCACGGAAGTTGACTTGCATCATCAGGTCGAGTTTTTTCAGCGGCGTCATTTCAACACCGGCAAGAGCAATAGCACCAGCGTTATTAATGATGACATCGATACCACCAAAACGTTCAACGGTTCTGGCAATCAGGTTATCGACATCCTCTTCGGAACGAACATCAACTTTGACGGCTAACGCTTGGCCACCGGCTTCTTCTACTTCTTTGGCAACACTGTGGATGGTACCTTTGAGTTTTGGGTGCGGCTCATCAGACTTGGCTGCAATCACAATATTGGCGCCGTCACGTGCGCAGGTCAGCGCAATTTCACGACCAATGCCCCGGCTGGCACCGGTAATTATAATGGTTTTGTTATTTAAGTTAGCCATTGTGTATACCTGTTCTTTTAAGTCGCATGGGGCAACTTATCGAGTAATTATTAAGGGTAATGGGTTGGTCACCCGTTTATTCTGATGCTTCTAACTGAATTAATAGCTGACGACCTTTAACCTGATCGCCTTCGTTAACCAGTACTTCTTTAACGATACCGCTTACGCCTGCTTTTAACGGATGCTCCATCTTCATCGCTTCCAGCACCGTCAGGGTTTGCCCTTGTTCAACCTGCTGACCCGCTTCTACCAGTACTGCAATCATGGCGCCGTCCATCGAAGCACGAACCTGATCTGAACCTCCGGCCTGAGTGCTGGCAGAAGTCAGAGTGACATCACGCAGGCACAAGTTACCTCGTGTGGTATTAATCCAGCACTCGTTCTCAGCAGACTGAACAATACTGACCGTCTTTTGAATACCGTCTGACTCGTAACGCAGCTGGTGGCTGTTGCGGGATACCGTCCGCAGACAGAAGCGCTCTTCTGTCGCAACTAACTTCACATAAATCAAACTGCGATCAACGCGATCTTGTTGAATTTCAACTTCTGCAACATCGTCGTTATGAGCAATTTTGCCAAAGCGAGTACCTAAAGGGTTGTTATGGAAACCGTCTGGTGCATTGAGAATTAAAGCGGCCAGAGCGACGTCTTCAGAGCGTGCTTTTAATGGCTGCATACACTCTGATGCTTCCATATGCTCAGCAATAAAGGCTGTGGTCGCTTCGCCTGCTATAAACTCAGGGTGTTTTAAACAGTTCGCCAGAAAAGCGCGATTATCCTGAATACCTAATAAGCTGGAATCTTCAACCAGGCGTATAAGACGGCGACGTGATTGCTCACGATTGTTTCCAAAGCTGATTAATTTCGCCAGCATCGGATCGTAGTGGGGTGTTACGGTTTGACCTTGCTTAATACCACTGTCGATGCGTAAACCGTCTCCGGTATCTGCCGGGTTCCACTGTAATAATTGACCGGTTTGCGGCACAAAGTTATTGGCAGGATCTTCGGCATATAAACGCACCTCCATAGCATGGCCGTTCAACCGGATATCGCTTTGTGTTAAGCCCAGTGGCTCACCAGCAGCAACCTGTAGTTGCAGTGCAACCAAATCGAGACCTGTGATCAATTCCGTTACTGGGTGCTCCACCTGCAAGCGGGTATTCATTTCCAGAAAGTAGAAGTTCTTATCGCTATCAACCAGGAATTCAACGGTACCAGCACCACGGTATTTACAACTTTTAGCAGCCGCAACGGCTGCCTCACCCATGGTCTTTCTCAGGGCGTCATCAACAAAGGGGGAAGGCGCTTCCTCTACGACTTTCTGATGGCGGCGTTGTACCGAGCAATCGCGCTCACCCAGATAGATGGTATTACCAAAGGAATCGGCAAATACCTGAATTTCGATATGACGCGGCTGCATTACCGCTTTTTCAATAATTAATTCACCACTACCAAAGGCATTCTGTGCCTCCGATCGTGCAGAGTGAATATGCTCGTCTAATGTGTCAGCATCCGTAACCAAACGCATGCCACGGCCGCCACCACCGGCACTGGCTTTCAGCATGACCGGCATGCCAATCTCTAATGCCGCTTTCTTCAGCACCTGATCAGATTGATCAGCACCTTCGTAACCCGGAATACAGGGAACACCAGCTTCAATCATGGCGATTTTTGATTGACGCTTACTGCCCATTAATTCGATGGCGGCTGCGGTTGGGCCAATAAATACCATCCCGGCTTTTTCCACAGCCTGGGAAAAATCAGAATTTTCGGATAAAAAACCGTAACCCGGATGAATCGCATCAGCGCCGGTTTTTATCGCAGCAGCAAGAATCTTATCGCTGCATAAGTAGCTTTCACCAACAGCAGCGGGACCAATACAAACGGCTTCATCTGCGATTTGTACGTGTGGCGCTTCTCGATCTGCTTCCGAGAAAACCGCAACTGTACGATAGCCTTGTGCTTTCGCGGTGCGGATCACACGCACTGCAATTTCGCCACGATTGGCCACTAATACTTTGCTGAAAGGGGAGTTACTTATCATTATCAGACGCCCAATTTGGTTTGCGTTTTTCCATAAAAGCGCTGGCGCCTTCACGCCCTTCGCTGACCACGGCTGCGGCAAAATTATCAGCAGCCTGATCTAATAACTTGCTGACGGTTTTTCCATTTTCTGTATCGACACTGTTGTTAACCGCATGCAGCAGTGCCTTAGTTTGGGCTGTTGCTTGTGGTGCACATTTCAATGCCGACTGAATACCCTGCTGAATCAGTTCCCGCTGTTGCTCATCAGAGTGTGCCAACTGATGGATTAAATTCAGATGTAATGCTTCTTCAGCGCCTATCTTCTGACCCAATAGAGCCAAGCGACGTGCTTGTGTCATACCCATTCGCTTCACGACAAACGGAGCGATTTGCGCCGGGATAATACCGAGAGATGTCTCAGGCAGAGCAAAGCGGGTACTTTTATCGGCTACGGCATAATCACTGACACACGCCAGACCGAATCCACCGCCCATCACCGCACCTTTTAATGAGCAGATAACGACGGCTGGTAACTGGTCAGCTGTTTCGATCATATGGCCAAAAGCGCGGTTAAAATCACGTAGCTTTTGTGAATCGCCCCCGGCACTTTGCATATCTTTAATATCGCCACCGGCGCAAAAGTGATCGCCAGCGCCTTCAAGTAGTACAACCCGATGACCACTGTTTTTTACAGCATCCATCACGGTAACCAGTTCTGTGACCATCTCAAGGCTCATGGCGTTAGCCAGTTGTGGTCGGTTCAGACGTATCGTCAGCAGAGGCTTCTGATCGACAATTTCCAGCGTATTAAAGTGTTGTGTTAACTCGGTCATGACATTACCAGTTTTAATATTTCTACCTGTTCTGACGCTATTATTTATCGGTTACTTCGACCGGCTTGGTAAAATGCCCATATATTTGCAGATAATACCCAGCATAATTTCATCGGCCCCACCGCCAATGGAACCCAGGCGGTTATCACGATAAAAGCGTGAAACCACGTTATCCCACATAAAGCCCATTCCTCCCCAGTACTGCATACAGGCATCGGTAACTTCACGGGATAAACGACCAGATTTCAGTTTTGCCATGGATGCCAGGCGCGTCATATCTTCTTTATTGAGGTAACCTTCGCAGGCCTGGTAAACCATACACCGCAGAGATTCGATCTCGGTCTGTAGTTCTGCCAAGCGAAAGTGAACAACCTGATTATTGATAATTGGCTGGCCAAAAGTGTGGCGATCGCGGGTATAGTCAATCGTACTGTCAATACAGATTTCCATCGCTTTGAGCGACATCGCTGCCACATACAAACGTTCTTCCTGAAATTGCATCATCTGCATCATAAAACCAGCACCCTCTGAACCAATAAGGTTCTTCTGTGGTACACGTACGTTGTCAAAGAATATTTGTGCCGTGTCCGAAGATCGCATTCCGAGTTTATTCAGTTTTTCGGAGAAACTAACCCCTTCAAGATCCAGGGGGACAACAATCAAAGATTTATTTTTGTGCGCTTTATCGTCAGATGTGTTCGCTAATAAACAAACGAAGTCGGCCTGAGTGGAGTTCGTGATCCACATTTTCGTACCGTTGATGATGTAATCGTCGCCGTCTTTGACTGCTGTGGTTTTAATAGCAGCAACGTCGGAGCCTGCACCCGGCTCACTCACTCCAATACAAGCAACCATGTCACCAGCAACAGCTGGTGCCAGGAAAGTTTCTTTTATGTAATCAGAGCCAAAGCGGGCCAGTGCCGGCGTTGCCATGCAGGTTTGTACTCCAATTGCCATGGGCACGCCGCCACATAAAATACCTCCGAATTCTTCCGCAGCTGCCATTTCATAGGAGAAATCCAGGCCCATACCGCCAGCAGATTCAGGTTTACTGATGCCCAGCAGTCCCAGATTTCCCATTTTTTTGAACAGCTCCTTGGCCGGGAAGATACCTTCTTTTTCCCACTGCTCTACGTACGGATTAATTTCGTTTTCCACAAAGTTGCGGACGGTACGTTTCAGCTCTTTATGTTCTTGTGTCAGGATCATGGTTTGCTCCGTTTTAGCTGGGTACTACTATTTAATTTCTTTAATTGAGTTTGCTATTCGAGTATCAGAAACGCGCTACACCAAAACTATTGGCCTGTAACGAGCGTTGTTTCTCTTCATTACATATATCTAATAGATGAATCATCAGGCGGCGGGTATCCCGCGGATCAATTAAACCGTCATCCCACAGGCGTGCGGTTCCGAACAGGGACGTCGAACCGGCGTCCAGTTTTGCAGCTGTTATTTGCTCTAACTGATCCAGTTGTTCCTGATTCGGTTCCATTCCCATTTTTAATTGTTTTTCTTCGGTAACGATACGCAGTACCTTGCCTGCCTGAGCACCACCCATGACGGCTGTTTTGCTGTTTGGCCAGGCAAAAATAAAACGAGGATCTAAGCCACGGCCACACATAGCATAATTTCCCGCTCCGTAAGAACCACCCACAACGATAGAAATTTTCGGTACTGTCGCATTTGCGACGGCCTGTAGCATCTTGGAACCATGTTTAATAATTCCATTCTGCTCAGATTCGGTACCCACCATAAAGCCCGTGGTGTTATGCAGAAATAACAGTGCGATATTGCTCTGATTACACAGTTGAATAAATTGCGCTGCTTTATTTGCGCCTTTGGCAGTGATTGGACCATTGTTACCAATAATACCGCAGGCTTTTCCACCGATATGTGTGAAACCACACACAGTTTGATGATCAAATTCGGGCTTAAAATCCTGAAATTTCGAACCGTCAGCAATTCGGGCAACAATTTCGCGTACGTCGTAAGGCGTTTTGGAGTCTGCCGGGACCACACCAATCAGTTCCTCGGGGGAGTACCGTGGTTCTTCAAATGGCACCTCATTTTTTGTTGGCAGTTGCTCATTCCACGGTATCGACTGCATGATTTCACGTGCAATGCGAATACCATCGGCATCGTCTTCCGCCAGGTAATCTGCCGTGCCTGCATCCAGTGCATGTAACTCAGCACCGCCTAATTCCTCATCGGTGGCAATTTCACCCGTAGCCGCTTTTAGCAGGGGGGGGCCCGCCAGGAACATTTTAGCTTTACCGCGAACGGCAATCACGTAATCAGATAAACCCGGTTGGTAAGCACCACCGGCAGTAGCGTTACCGTGAACAACCGTTACTTGTGGAATACCTGCAGCACTTAAACGTGCCTGGTTGGCAAAAGCCTGAGCTCCCGGAACAAATACATCGGTCGCGTAGTTGAGATTGGCGCCACCACTTTCTGCCAGAGTGACCACTGGTAGTTTATTAGCCCGGGCAATTTCCTGAATACGCAGTGTTTTATCCAGACCAGCAGGAGAAATAGTGCCACCTTTGATCGCGCTGTTATTTATCTGAATAACACAACGAATGCCGGCGATATGACCCATGCCTGCAATAATGCCACCACCTGCTGCGCTACCGTCTTTATCATCGTGCATACGGAAACCAGCGAGCGAACATAATTCGATAAATTCAGAGCCTGGATCCAACAATAGATTCAGGCGCTCGCGGGGTAATAATTTGCCACGCTTATGAAATTTTTCCTGAGCCTGTTGCGCTTTTTCCAACACTTTTTGTTCAATGGTGCGGAACTCGTCCAGAGCCGTCAGCATCGCATCACGATTGGCCTGAAATTCGGCAGTATTGCTATCAATATCTGAAGATAAATGAGTCATTAGAAGTTCACTTATTGATTAATTTGTTGTAAGCCGAGGTCGCTTTTTGGGCAATTACTTCCGTCACTTTAACCGGCATATCCAGTAGTTGTTGCGCAGCGGCTTTACCTTGTGGATCAATTCGCAGACTGGCAATGCCACCGCCACCCAGCGCATTTTCCAGTAGCAGGTTGAAGGCATTTAAACCCGGTAGTTCGAACAGGGTCGCAGTACTGTGGTGATCATCTAATAAATGACGTAAATATTTGGATACAGCATCCGGGCGCAATGCTTGTTGGATATAAGGAAGGTATTCAGCGTCACGCGCCATGACACCAATATTGCAATGGTTACCTTTATCACCACTGCGGGCTACTGCCAGGTAGATCAGCGGAATTTCAGTATGGAGGGTAGCAATATCCGCATTATTTTCCGGATCGATACGCGTGGTTGTATACTCCAATCGGGTATTGGTATCAATATCAACAGGAGTGTTGGTCTTTTGGCTTTGTTCTGCGTTCATCAGTTTGATGCTTACCGACAGCTTTTCTTTTGGCCACAGGAACGAGAATAAACGAATGCTTGGCCCCGGCTTTGGACGACCGCCAACCAACCCCGTAATTCCCGGTGCCATACTTGTGGCTGCCTGGGCAATCTCACGAGCGAAAATGGCCAACGCGTGTTTGTCGTCATGTTGTACCGAAATTTTTACGATCACTTCACGGCTATCGGATCCAGCAGAGTGAGAACCATAGGTAGTTTCGCTGCCGAGAATTTCGATGTTTTTGTCTTTGAAATCACCAAATTTTTGCACGGTCAGCAATGTGCTGACTCGTTGGATAATGGCATCAGCAACGGCCTGACCTTTTTGTGCGGCTTCTCTGCCACCAATCATAAACGTGGCGGTACAACGGAAGCCGTCCATATACGTGGCTGATACTTTATATTGGTCGCTGGGCATGCGACCTTTGGCATTGCTGACTCTCACCTGATTATCGCCGACCTGTTCGAGATGTACCTGGCTGAAATCACAGCTTACATCGGGCAACAAATAGTTTGCCGGATCGCCGATTTCGTATAACAGCTGTTCGCCAACCGTATGGTGAGAAATCAGGCCACCGGTGTTGTCCGGTTTTGAAACAATAAAGCTGCCGTCTTCGTAACATTCCACAATTGGGAATCCCATATTGGCGTAACCGGCAGCGACCAATTGCCAATCGGTGAAATTACCGCCGGTACACTGGGTACCACATTCAATGATATGGCCTGCCAAGGATCCCTGGGCCAGTTTGTCGTAGTCGTCCGTTTGCCAGCCAAACTCGTGCATTAGCGGCCCGAGCGTAACGGCAGAATCAACACAGCGACCGGTTATTACGATATCGGCACCGGCAGCCAGTGCCTGGGCGACAGCAGGGGCACCCAGATAGGCGTTAATACTCAGACATTGCCCTGGTAGTGCTGCACCTGAAAACATTTCGGTTACACCGGCTTCGATGAACTGCGCCTGATCCATCGTCAGGTTGTCGCCTTCAACTGCCGCTACGGTGAGTTGAAGGCCTGCGCTGTCGATGACCGCCTGCAGTGCCTGAGCGCACCCGGATACGTTGATACCGCCAGCATTACTGACAACCTTGATGCCTTGCGTGGCAATGGCAGACAGCAGTGGTTTCAGCACCTGTACAAAATCCGGAGCAAAGCCAGCCTCTGGATTCTTCAGGCGTGCACCTGCCATGATCGACAAGGTGACCTCGGCCAGGTAATCAAACACCAGATAGTCCAACTTCCCCTGATTGACCAACTGGTGAGCGGCGACGCTGGTATCGCCCCAGAAGGCTGATGCGCAACCGATTCGAATGCTTTTGCTCATGTTAATGTCCCATCCCATTGATCGACGTTTGGGATTCTTATGAATAACGGTTGAAATAGGCTACCAAGCAAGCGCTTGGTTTGTAAATCCCTAATTCATGGTTACAATAAAACCAATCCGCCAGATGGGTGTATCAACGTGCTTTAGTAAGTGATCACCAGCGCGCTTTGCGCGATAATCCGGCGGTTCTCTGAAGAGCTAGTCGGAATAACGAAATATGAGCTTAGTGCAGCAATTGATTGATCAGGGACAGATTACTGACCCGAACAGCGCCAAAGGCCGGTTATTGGTTGCTGCCGCACGCCTGTTTAAAAACAAAGGTTACGAGCGTACGACCGTACGTGATCTGGCAGCCGAGATTGGTATTCAATCGGGTAGCCTTTTTCATCACTACAAATCAAAAGAAGCGATTTTGCAGGCGGTGATGGAAGAAACCATCGTTCTGAATACCGCACTGATGCAAGATGCTTTGGCTTTAACAGATAACCCGCGTGATAAAGTACTGGCACTGGTTCGGTGTGAATTGCAGTCTATTCTGGGTGAAACCGGCGAGGCTATGAGTGTGCTGGTTTACGAATGGCGCTCGTTAAAAGCCGAAAGCCAAAAACACATTCTGACGTTACGTGATGCTTACGAACAGATTTGGCTGGATACTTTAGAGGAAGCTCGTAACGCTGGGATGGTGCAGATTGATGCCTTTATCCTGCGTCGTTTCCTCACGGGTGCGTTGAGCTGGACCACTAACTGGTATAAACCGGATGGTGAAATGACATTGGAACAGCTGGCGGAATATGCGCTGAGTTTGGCTGTAAAGAGCTAACGCTCTCCTTTTCCGAGTGTCAAAACCTCAAACTTCCCAGACGTCTTCTGTGGCCAGAACCGTATGCGTTACCGGGCAGTACAATGTGAAGGCCAACCCTATTGGCTTTTGGGGTTTAGCGCCCGAGTAACAAATCGTTGTGTATCGGAACGTATTTATTGGCAGCACTGATCAGCGAATCGGCAGTTAATTGCTCCACACCATACACTTCCACGTGTGTGTTGAACTTGTGCTGCATACGTTGCACCAGAATACCGAAGTCGCCATCGCCGGAAGCTAATACGACAGAGTCAGCTTCTGGTGCGTATTCCATCGCATCTAACGTGATGCCGACGTCCCAGTCGCCTTTGGAAGTGCCGTCGGCACGTTGAATATAAGGTTTGAGTTTTACCTGAAAGCCAATCGCTCGGAGAATATTCTGAAACTGTTTTTGTTTTTCGTCACCACGATCAACAGCATAAGCGATGGCTTTAACCACTTCGCGCGGCGTTCCATCCGCACTGTGAGTCGCCATTTTCCAGAACTGGTTATAGTCGAAATTGCGGCCAAACCCCTGGCGACAGGTGTAATAGATGTTTTGTACATCAACCAGAATAGCGACTCTTTCTGTGGGCATAGTTCTCTCGTTTATTTAGAGATGCTGGCGAGTGTTCTTTCAAAAGCAGCAACAGAATGTTGCGGTAGCTCAGCAGGTACAGAGAGGTGCCCTCTGAACGGCGGCTGAAAGAACTCCGCTAGCATTTTAATTCTTTCGGAAGCTCAGATTTTTACTTTCGCACGGTTATTCACATCGCGGCTGGAACGAATTAATTCATCGCCGGCAAAACTTAAATCGGCTTTAGCTATGCGATCGTATAAAACAATATTGACCGTTGCAGCCAGGTTCAGGCAGCCAACGGTTGGCAGATAAACCACTTCATCGGCCTGGTCGATAATATCCTGGCTGATGTTTCCATCTTCCGGACCAAAAATATAGTGGGCGTTATACGGATGTTCAAAGTTGGGTAAGCAGGTTGCACCTTCTACCAGTTCGACACACACAATTTTGGCGTCAGGGTCGGCGCATGCAATTAACGATTCGACACCTTCGAGCAGGATTTTATTGCTCATATTCCGTGTATCAGTGTGGAACTTAGCGGCCTGATCGTATCGGCGTCCGGTGTAATACACTTCTTCGGCCCGGAAGCATCCAGCTGCTCGCATCACTGAGCCAACATTAGATGGACTTTTCGGATTGGTTAAACCGATGGTGATTTTAGCTTTATTCATAACTCGTCTGAATAATCTGATGGCAATAAAAAGCCCCGAACGTTGAAACCTTCGGGGCTTGGAGAGGACAGCGTTGAAAAATTAATCCAGCTCTAAAATACCATCCATTTCAACACCGGCATCTTTCGGCAGCTGGGCAACACCAATAGCGGCGCGTGCCGGGTAAGGCTGTTCAAAGTACTGAGCCATTACCTGATTGACTGTTGCGAAGTTGCTCAGATCGGTCAGAAAGATATTTAACTTGGCAATATCCTGCAGTTTACCACCAGCGGCTTCGCAGACTGCCGTCAGGTTTTTAAATACCTGGTGAATCTGCTCTTCAATATCACCATCAACCATTTCCATGGTGGCTGGTACCAGAGGAATCTGGCCAGACAGGTAAACCGTGTTGTTGACTTTTACTGCTTGTGAGTAAGTACCAATTGCTGCAGGAGCATTGTCGGTAGCGATGATTTCGCGAGCCATGCATTAATCCTTATTTTTACTTCGTACGATTTTATTTACGCCATGAATATTGCGCAGGCGGCGGATAACGCGTGCGAGATGGCGACGACCCTGAACACTGACTTTCAGATGAGTCACGCTCAGTCGGGCGTCACGCTCCTCGACACTGATCTGTTCGACATTGGCGTCCGCCTGATTGATGGCAGAGGCCAACTCAACCACGATGCCACGACGATTTTCGAGAAACACCTTAAGGTCAACAGTGAACTCACTGTCGATGTCTTTATCCCAGGAGAGAATGACGCATTTTTCCGGGTTGTCGCGGAATTCCTCGACGTTTTTGCAGGCTTCGGTGTGTACCACCAGGCCACGACCAGAGCTTGAGTGACCGACAATAGCGTCACCCGGAATAGGGCTGCAACATTTCGCGAAGCTGACGATCAAACCTTCGGTACCACGAATTGCCAATGGCGACTGCTCGAATGCATTAAGGTCGATATCGGTGTCTTTATTCGCGACCAGTAACCGGCGCGCAAGAATTGGCGCCATGCGACTACCGGCACCAATTTCTTCGAGAATATCGTCGAACGTTTCCAGGCCAGTTTCCTTCAGCACCAGATCCACATGTTGCTGATCGATGTCGCTGATCGATTTGCCGAGATCATTCAGCGCTTTATTCAACAAGCGCTCACCCAGCGAGACCGATTCACTGCGGCGCTGATTCTTCAAATAATTACGGATATTCGAACGTGCTTTGCCTGTAACAACAAAGTTAAGCCAGGCAGGATTCGGACTGGAGTTGGGTCCAGTAACGACCTGAACCGTCTGGCCATTTTGCAGCTTGGCACTCAAAGGCGCCAGTTGACGGTTAATGCGGCAGGCGATACAGCGATTACCCACATCGGTGTGAACGGCATAAGCAAAATCAACGGCGGTTGCACCAGCCGGTAATTCAAGAATTTTTCCTTTGGGTGTGAATACGTAAATTTCTTCCGGAAATAAGTCGACTTTTACGTGTTCAACAAATTCGATTGGGCTGCCAGCATTCTTCTGTAACTCAAGCAGATTCTGCACCCACTGACGTGCGCGCTGGGTGCCGCTGGTCTGGTCGCTTTCCGATTTATACAACCAGTGAGCGGCAATGCCATGATTGGCCATGGCTTCCATTTCTTCGGTGCGGATCTGAATTTCAATTGGTACACCGGCCACACCGATCAATGTGGTGTGCAGCGACTGATAACCGTTGGTTTTCGGAATGGCAATATAGTCTTTAAAGCGACCCGGAATTGGCTTGTACAGGGCATGCATGGCCCCGAGTATGCGGTAACAGTCATCAACTGAGTCGGTAATGATGCGGAATCCGTACACATCCATAATGTCAGCCAGCGACTTACGTTTCTCGCGCATCTTGTTGTAGATGCTCGACAGGTGCTTTTCCCGGCCTACCACGCGTGCCTGAATGTTGACTTCGTTCAGCTTACTGCGCACAGCGGAGGAGATACTGTCGACCATTTCTGAGCGATGGCCACGTGCGGCTTTAACCGCTTTCGCGATCAGTCCGGAGCGCATCGGGTAGACGGCTTCGAAACACAGTTCTTCCATTTCGACCCGAATGTCATTAAGTCCTAGACGATTGGCAATCGGGACATAAATATCGAGACTTTCGCGTGCAATTCTGCGGCGTTTTTCCGGGCGTAATGAACCCAGCGTACGGAGGTTATGGAGGCGGTCAGCGAGCTTAACCAGAATGACGCGAATATCCTTCGCCATGGCCATCGCCATCTTCTGAAAGTTCTCGGCTTGTTGCTCTTCTTTGCTCTCGAAATGGATGTTGGTCAGCTTGGAAACGCCGTCCACCAGATCCGTGACCACATCACCAAATTGTTTGGCGAGTGCACTTTTGGGAATGCCGGTATCTTCAATCACATCGTGAAGCATGGAAGCCATCAGACTCTGATGGTCCAGATTCATGTCAGCAAGAATGTTAGCCACGGCAAGTGGATGAATGATGTAAGGTTCGCCACTGCGGCGACGCTGACCCTCGTGGGCTTGCTCAGCGTAATAATAAGCGCGGCTTACTTGCTTAATCTGGCTGGGGCTCAGATATTGCGCAAGCCGCTCCTCTAAAGAATCAAGCGTGGGCACTGTTTGCCAGCAGCCTCTTAGTATTCTTCAGCGCGTTCAGCAGCTTCCTGAGCCGCCATGCTTTCTGGAGTCACCAGGTCTTCTGCAATTTCGCGCAGAGCCAATACGGTTGGCTTGTCGTTTTCTTCTTCAACCAGAGGCTCGGCACCCTGGACGGCAATCTGACGAGCGCGTTTGGTTGCCAGCATTACCAGCTCAAAGCGGTTATCAACGTTGTTTAAGCAGTCTTCTACAGTTACGCGTGCCATTTGGATTCCTACGGTTATGGATTCTGAAACTTCGAACCGGACATTTTAGTTAATTCCCGCCGTAAGGGAAGAGCCAGAGCGGGAATTTGAATGTTTTTTAAGCGCTTGCGTGTATTTTATGCACGTGGGGCCAGTAATGCTTCGAGAGTCTGCTGGTGACGGGCCTGTTGCGCACTCAAGCGATGGCGGCGGGCAATGATAACGGCACACAGTTCTTCAAGGGCATTATCAAAATCGTCGTTGACGATGAGGTAGTCAAACTCAGCGTAATGGGCCATTTCGCTTTGGGCATCGCGCATTCGGCGGGCAATGATTTCCTCGCTGTCCTGGCCGCGGTTACTCAGGCGCTTTTCCAGTTCTTCGATGGATGGCGGCAGGATAAACACGGTGACAGCGTCTGGCATCAGGCGGCGTACCTGCTGTGCGCCTTGCCAATCGATTTCCAGAATAACGTCGCGACCGGCTTGCAGCTCTTGTTCAACCCAGCGTTGAGAGGTGCCGTAGAAATTGTCGAACACCTGAGCGTGCTCAAGAAACGCGCTTTGTTCAATCAGCGCTTGAAACTCATTCTGACTGACGAAGTTATAGTCTTTGCCGTTCTCTTCTCCCGGGCGTGGTGCGCGAGTGGTGTGAGAAACCGAAACACCGATGTACGAAGTTTTGTCGAGCAGTGCTTTAACCAGGCTGGTTTTACCGGCACCAGAAGGTGCGGAAAAAATAAATAGTGTACCGGTGAACAGTGTATTGGAAGTTGTGGCCATGGAAGTCTTGGGATCCGGATGAAATCATTCTGGTTCCTAAGTATAACCGAGCAGGGGCTGTTATCAGCCCCTGAATCTCGATTAATGTTGGCTGGCGAGCCATTGGGCGCTTTCTTGCCAGATCTGACGGTTCATGTCTTTTTTGAAAAAACCGAAATGATCGATCGCTTTCATATCATAATCACGAGGGTGCAATACTTTGACTTCACTGTCCGCGTTGTGGAATAACTTTGCCAGCTCCCTCACGCAGGAGGGCGGTGCAAAACGGCGATCATCGGCCATGGCATAAAACATCATGCTGCCGGTGTAGTCACTAAAACCCTGGCGCAGAGGTCTGCCCCGTTCATTGGCAATGTAGGCTTTTTTGCGGCCGAAGCGGCTCCAGTCGCGTGCAACCTGTTTAGGCAAATATTCTGCCCCCAATACCCAGCTTGGCAGACCACCGGTTAACTTGTAGAACAACGGTAATACGGCGAAAAAGAAAAGAATCGTCAGAGGGCGGTCTCGCAGTGGCCAGTTTTTCCAGTAAATATGTTGGGAAGCGATATTCAGAAAACTTGTATAGCGGTTATTGTCGGGCACGATCCCCAGTAGCTGGCCCCCAATAGAATGGCCGACACCTTTTATCTGCAACTCCGGATGGCGCTGGCTGAAGAAGGTTAATACTGCTTCCATATCGCGCTGGCCCCAATGCAGCATACTCGGCTCCGGAGATTCTTCAGTTCTGCCTTTACTGTTACCAATCCCCCGGAATTCATAGGTCAAAACGGTAAAGCCCTGTTCACAGAGGTAGCTTGCGAAGGCTTGATAATATTTACGTATAACTCCTGTGGCGCCATTAATGATGACACCAATGCCGTTACAGTGTTGTGGTCGGTATTCACTGGCCGCCAGTTGAAAACCGTCTGTTGTGTTGATGTACAGGTCATGATTGATGGTTATTTGGGTAGTAGCCATTGGTATGTTTTCCCAGTCAAGACACGGTCAGTGTATCTGTGCAAACGAAAGACCGAATTGTTTAATGTGTACAAAATAATGATCAAGGAGTTGTTATTTCCGTTTCTAAGTGTGATTTACCAACTTATAACCCTTTGGTTTTTCAGAATGCGCTGGCAACGTTATGGGTCTATAACTAATACATTATTCCGGTATGCATGGGAGTCAGTTAGTGTGGTGTTTGTAAGGATTATTCTCATCAGCGTGTTGATGATTGCATGTTCGTCTGCTTCGGCAAGGGACTGTTCTCGTTTGATTGCCAGTGGCAATGCCGAGTATCCGCCGTACCTATGGCGCGCCAGTCAAACCACTGTTGAGATGCATGGCGCGATTCCCCAGCTCATGGATTACGTTGCGAAGCAGCTCAAGATTGATATAGAAGTGAAATACCTTGGTCCATGGGGGCGGGTTCAGGAGGAGGTGGCGGAAGGCAATATTGATCTGCTTTCCGGCGCGTTTTACACCGAACCCAGAAGTTATCGTATGGATTACATTCAACCGTCGTTTCAGCGCACACAGACATCGGTCTGGGTGCATAAAGATCGCCTCTTTAAATTCGACGGCTGGTCTGATCTGGTGGGGAAATCCGGTGTTACAGTCATCAATAACAGTTTTGGCCAGACGTTTGATCAATACGCTGCCACGCATCTGAATATTCATCAGGCCGGGCGGTTATCGCAAGGCTTGCGCATGCTGTTGGGAGAGCGGGTCGATTACTTTCTCTACGAAGACCTTCCCGCTCGCGCTTATGCTGCCGAGCTTGGCATGCTGGAAAATATCAAACCTCTGGAAAATGCCGTCAGTAGTGAAGATCTGTTTTTGACCGTGTCAAAGCGATCACCATGTAATACCCCAGAACTCAGGGCCGAGTTAACAAAAGCACTGGAGCAGGCCCAGCAACAAGGTGTTATGCAGCAGTTTCTGCAGCAAGCGTTGGAGCTCTGGCAAACCAGAGCGCCAGGTTGAGTGGACAACCCGATCAGTATCGGGCGAGATCTTGGTTCAGGTTTATAGCCGACCTTTGCTGTAGCGCTCCCGGGCTTCCTGTTTTTTTCGCTCACTTTTTTTCAGCAATACATAAAAAGCACCGGAACCACCGTGATGCTTTTGTGCCGTATGAAACGCCTGAACTTCATTCAGGTCTTCCAGCCAGTGCACCAGATAACTTTTGAGAATACCCGGGTCGTCGATATTGCGATCGCCTTTTCCTGGTAATACCAGAATGCAGCGGATGTCGTGATCCATACAATCGTGGATAAACCGAAACAGTTCGCTGCGTGCCTGTTCTACCGTGCGACGGTGCAGATCGAGCCGGGCTTCAATTTCGTATTTCCCCAACCGCAGTTTACGAAATACACCATCCTGAATCCCCGGACGTTTAAATCCCATGATGTCATGTGGGCCAATGCGTTTTACGTCACTGGTTTGGAGATGGTTTTTATCTTCTGAGGGAGCTTCTGTCGCTGCTGCCAGTTTACGCGCAGCGGCATTCGCTTTATTGATATCACCCTTGCTTAGGGTGACTTTCTCTTTCGCCTGTATGGGTTCTACCCCTTGCATTTCCTGCAGGAACAGGTCGTCATCATTTAACTCATTGTCGCTCATGCCGACTACTCAACTATCTGGTGCTCGCGACTGGCATTATATCCTGCCTGCCAGAAGGTGTGACACTTCTTTGCGCTCTCGCACACAACTATAACTCCATGGTCGTAATATAACTCAGGTCTTTAGTTAATACCTCGTGGAGACACGTGATGAGAAAAATATTTATTCAACCTCTGGCAACTTTCGCTGTCGGTGCTCTGATCAGTGTGCAGGCGATGGCATTTGGTAGCCATCAGCGTGGCATCGACTGGGAGGAAGAACTGGATCTGACCGAACAACAAGAAGATCAAATCGAAGCGATTGAAGACCGCTACCAGGGACAGTTTCATGAGATGAAAAAGGGCAAAGGTCAGCGCCACGAGCGCCACCAACATGCCGCGACAATAATGAAACAAATGCGTCAGGAAATTCAGCAGGTGCTGACAAAAGAGCAACGTGCTCAGGCACGCAAGCTAATGACAGAGCGACGCCATCAGGCGATGGAAAAGCGACTGAAAAAACTGGCGCGTAAACTAGATATGACCGAAGAGCAAAAGTCTCAGTTACAGCAGACCCTGAAGACCCAGAGACAGCAATATCAGTGGCCGATGGATCAGGAGCAGCGACAGCAGGCACGCGTTACTTTCGATACCGCGATGGCGGGTATTTTAACATCAGACCAGCAGCAACAATGGCAGGCGATGAAGGCCAAATCTAAGAAGCGTTGGCATCACGACAAACAACGTGATGGTGATGAAGAGTATTACAAAAACAGCTACGAAGAGCATCCAAGTCACGGTGGGTTGCGGAAGGGATATCAAAGCTGGTAACTACACGGTGAGATTTCAGCGCCCTGAAAATAAAAAATGCCCGGCAGGATGAAATAAACTGCCGGGCATTTTTTTATTCTGCTCTGTCGCCAGACTCAACCCTGAGCGTGTTTTTGCATGAACTCTTTTACTTTTGGGGCAATCGATTCACGAAATTTCCGACCGTTAAAAATACCGTAATGGCCAACGTCTTTTGCTTCGTAGTGCAACTTTTTGCTTTTAGCGATACCGCTACACAAATCCTGAGCACAACCTGTTTGGCCTCTGCCGGTAATATCGTCCAGTTCACCTTCAATCGTCATTAATGCCATATCTTTGATGGCCTTAAGATTGATTTTTTTGCCCCGGTACTCCATTTCACCGCGAGGAAGCTGATGTTCGAGAAAGACTTTACGAATCGTATCGAGATAATAATGCGCAGGCATATCCATCACCGCGAGGTACTCGTTATAAAACTGGCGATGAGCCTCCGCGCTATCACCATCACCCTTAATTAAATCATTGAAGAATTTAAAATGTTTGCTGATGTGGCTATCCATGTTCATCGACATAAACCCGGATAACTGAATAAAGCCCGGGTACACCCACTGTCCTCTGCCTTTAAAGCCTGGAGGAACCTTGCAGATGACATTTTTTTCAAACCACTCAAGGTCTTTACCGGAAGCGTAATCATTCACTTCTGTTGGGCTGATTCGGGTATCAATCGGGCCACCCATCAATGTCATTGTGGAAGGCAGGTTAGGATTTTTATCGGTGGCCATGACGCTGGCAGCCACCATTGCCGGAACACAGGGCTGACACACTGCGAGAACATGGGTATCCGGGCCGAGTTCATTAAGAAATTCGATCAGATATTCGACGTAGTCGTCGAAGTGGAATTCGCCTTCACTGGTGGGAACGTCACGGACATTGCGCCAATCGGTGATATACACTTCGTGATCCGGTAAAAACTCCCGTACGGTTCCACGCAGCAGTGTGGCAAAGTGACCGGACATAGGGGCGATCATCAACACTTTAGGTTGTGACTCTAATTTGCGGGTACGACGACGAAAATGCAGCAAATTGCAGTATGGCTTTTCAAGCACCTTTTTATATTCGATGCCAACTTCGCGGCCATCAATCCGGGTGGAATCCAGTTGCCATTCCGGTTCTTCATAATAGTCGGTCAGGCGTTCAAACAGTTCCAGCGACGCACGAACGGTTTTATAAAACCAGGTGTAATTCAGAGGGTTCCAGGGCTGATAAAAGTACTGTCGGGTCTGGCGGGCCATAACATGCATGGGTTGCATGGCATGCATGATCTGCGCATTTAAACGGTAAAGCATGGCTAATCACCCCATAGATGGGTTGGTATCGTTATTGAGCTTAGCGTAGTGTCGGGTGCTTGCTGGCATTCGACGCCAAATAACGACAAATGCCGCATTTGGCCCCTTTCCATGGGAGATGTAGTTGGTTATTTAATCAACAGTTAAAACCTTAGCATGAGCCTGCAGAGGACACGAGGACAAAAATGGAACAAAATGTGTGATTCAGTCAAAAGTGCCATGGTTAGGTTGGTAAAGCGATTGTTGTTATGCGCGGCTGAGGCTAATCAGCTGAGGCGCCTATCGGGGTCACTCATTGGGTTTTCGCAGATGTATGTCCTGTTGTGGGTATGGAATGCTGATGCCTTTCTCGTCAAAAGTCAGCTTGATGGTTTCCAGTAAATCCCATTGAACCGCCCAGTAGTCTGCGCTGTGTACCCAGGGACGTACGGCAAAATTAACGCTGGAGTCAGCCAGTTCAGCCACTGCAATAACCGGCTCAGGTTCTGCCAGTATACGGTTGTCTTGTTGCAGAATGTGTTGCAGTACTTCGCGTGCTTTTTTAATGTCGTCGTCGTATCCAATGCCAATGGTGAGATCAATACGGCGTGTGGCCTTGGCAGAATAGTTGGTGATTACGCCGCCATAAATACCGGAATTGGGCACAATGATTTCGCGATTATCCCCGGTACGGAACTGGGTGCTGAAGACGCTGATTTTTTCCACCACCCCGGCAACGCCGCCCGCTTCGACAAAGTCTCCGAGCCGGAAAGGTTTAAAGAGTATCAGCATAACGCCGGCAGCAAAGTTGGAGAGCGAATCTTTTAATGCCAGGCCGATGGCTAAGCCCGCTGCCCCCAGCAATGCCATCAGTGATGTAGTATCAATGCCCAGCTGTTCAAGTGCGATCAGGGCAACCACAAAGCTGAGTAATACCGATGCAATACTGGTGATAAATTCCACCAGTGCTTCATCCAGCTTACGGCGCGACATAATAACGGCAGTCAGTTTTATTAAACGTTTCACCAGCCAGCGGCCAATCACATATATAGCCAAAGCAATAATCAGATTTGTCGCCAGCGGCAAGGTCATTTGCAACAAGGCGTCGCTGTCGAGATTCTGCAGATAATCTTTCATAGCGGCTTCCATCAGGTTGTGTGCTGAATGGTTATCCAGCAAAAATCAGAATAATGAAAGCATGGTAGCTTAAGAAGAGCCGCGAAAAATACGGTCCGTGGCGGCGATGTTGTAAAACCTGTTTTACAAGTTAACTGCTCTGCGCACTCACGATACCGGCTTCAGTCTTTGGGTGTGAATCTGCGATGTTCAAACACTGGCATGGTCTGACGCAGCTGCTGTATCTGGTGTTTGTCGATGGTAGCGATCGCCAGCCCGGGTTGCTCCTCCAGTTCGGTTAATACGCTACCCCAAGGATCAATAATCTGCGAATGGCCCCAGGTTTGGCGTTGCTGTGGCTGATCTAGAGGGTCATGCCAGCCACATTGGTTGGCTGCAATCACATAACACTGTTGTTCAATGGCCCGGGCGCGCAGCAAGCTTTGCCAATGGGCTTCGCCGGTTTTGTGGGTAAACGCAGCTGGCAGGGTAAAGATCTCCGCACCTTTTGCACGCATTTGCATAAATAATTGCGGGAAACGCAGATCGTAACAAATCGCCAGACCCACTTTGCCAACTGGCGTATCGACCACGACCACCTGATTTCCCGGAGCAAAGTGATCCGATTCTCGATAGCTGCCGTGGGCATCACCGACGTCAACGTCAAACAGGTGAATCTTGTTGTAGCGAGCTTTCAGGTCACCATGATTATCAAATACCAGGCAGGCAGAGCTGACTCTTGGGTCGCCATCGGGACTGGGCTGCGGGTACGCACCGGCAATCAGCCATAAATTGTATTGGTTTCCCCAGTTGGCAATGCGTTGGTACAGTGCTTCATCGTCGGCAATGGTGCGGTATTGTTTACCATCCAGGGTGGCAAACATCTCTGGGATCAGCGCCAGTTGCACACCTTGTTGCTGTGCCTGAGCTAACAAGGCTTCCACCTGGTTCAGGTTGGCATCAACGTCGTCACCGCTATTGATTTGAATGGCGGCTACTTTGGGGAGGGAATCAGTCATCATCAAGGCCAAAAATACTGAGGATTCGATCTTTAAAGCTGCGGGTTTCTTTTCCTTCGACTTCGTTATTAAACGCTTTGTCGATTTTTAAATCCGGTTCTTCCCAGCTCCCTTTGACCGTATAACTGGCACTGGTGAAGCGCTCCAGTTCATCCCCCACCAGTTTTTCAGAAACGTAAATAGCAGCGGCAACGGGCGGCGCTAAACCTGCCAGAACCGCAACCATTGGCAAGGTGCCGGTGACTGGAAAGGTTACTGCCAGCTTCATATCCAGTTGGTGACTCATCAGGTTGGTATTGCCCGACATCAGGAATTTGCCGCCGGGTCCCTCTAATGACAGAGGCTCTGTCAGGGTAAGGACACCGTCATTAATTCTGGTTTTGGCTTTCATCACATCAAATGCCAGGCCGGATTGATACAGGTCGGAGAAGTCGAGCTGTAAACGGCGGCTAATGGAGTTGAAGTTTAATGCTCCAAACGCTTTTAGTGCATCCGTTCCCTCGGCATTTACGGTACCTTTTTCCAGGCGCAGGCTGGTCAGACCATTGAGGGTTTCCAGGTTAAAATTCATGGGTGAGCCTTGCCAGTGGAGCTTGACGGCAGACTTCATTTTGTCGGCATTTACAATGTCCTTCTGGCGGAAGTCACGCAGTACTTTGCCGATGTTTTTGGAGCGTATCTGCAACGTGTCCAGATGGGTGCTGTGCAGTTCTCCTTGCTTACGCCAGTACACATCCCCGTCGATATTCATGCCTTTCATATTACTTTCATGCAGAGAGATATGTAGGCCATCGGACGCCGGACGCGAACTTACCTTCCAGCTGCCGAGGTTACGACTGCCAAGGTAGAACTCTTTCAGTTGCATATCCATCGGTGGGAAGTCTCGCGGATCGAGTGCTTGTAACGGATCGGATTGCTCAATATCGCCTTCAGCATTACTCTCAGCGTCGTCGTCGCTGAAAGGCATATGAATGTAATCCAGTTGCATATCGATTGGTTGATCATCAGCTTTGAGCGTAATCTGGCCTTTGGTCAGGTCGCTAGTGAGATTGAGTTGCCATTCGTTCCACTGCTGACTGGCGTCAATGGTTACTGGCCCCATGGGAACTCCCCAGGAGTCAACCGAGGCGATCTGCAGTTCAATTTTACGCAGCAGGTGATGGCTGGCAGGGCTTTGCTGCTGGTTGCTGGTGGCTTTGTCTGCGGTATCAAATGCCATACTGTCGGCGTTTTCCGCTGCTTCCTGGGTATTCAGGATACGGCGCAAATGTTGCCAGGTTGCCCACCATTCCCGCGCTTCTATCTCGCTGTCGATTTTACCGCGCACCGAAACCCCTTTATCACTCGGCAAAAACGGATCGTGGCCTCCCAGGTACACCTGACCACGATCGATCCCGTCCTCATCCAGGGCCAGGGCAGCTTTCAGCAGGCCGTCGTAGTTCATGTTGATACGTGTTTCGTTACCCGGAACAATTTTCAGGCTGAGGGGGCGGTGTTGTTCTGCGGTTTTGCCAACCGGATCAGGCAGGTTGATAACCGAGCCAACCAGGTCGGTATTCAAACTGAACTCGATGCCTCCGTGTTGCTTCGATTTCATCGATAGCGCGGCTTGATAATTCAGTTTTCCATTCAGCGGATCAAGCAGGAGTAGCGGTAGCCATTGCTTAAAGGGTTGCCATTGAGCATCGCCTTCTGCCAGTAGCATCATGTCAAAGCCGTCTGCGTAAGCATCCGATTCAATACCTGCGGTAAAATCGCCGCCAAATACGGAACCACTGATCTGATTGGCGGTAATACCGTGCTGACTGTTGAAGTTCAGTATGCCATTCAGCTTTTCCAGCTGCAGTTTCAGTTCACCGAGGTACAGATTGGCATCGGTAAAGTGGGCATCCAGGTTGATGTTCGGCTCACTGCCTTCCTCACCCAATGGCATATCCAGTACCATGCTGACATCCAGGCCACCGTCGGCCTGCCACTGATCGAAGGCATTCTTCACCACCTTTTGCAGCGGTGTTTCGGTGAAGTAGCGCAGGCCTTGCTGTGCTTCACCGGTTAAGCGACCCGCGACATGCAGATGAGTGGTATCGCCCTCTGGGCGCAGTTTTACCCGAGCTGAACGAGGTACAAACTGTCCTCCCAGGGTTTTACCGCGATCAATCCAGATATCCAGCTCCGGCGCGTTCATCATCAAACGGGCATTCAGGTCTGTCACTGCCGGCCAGTCTTGCAGGTATTGCAGTTCGCCATCGGTGACATCCAGATACAACTGAATACTGTTACTGCTTTCCGGACGGTCTTTCCCGAGACGACCGTTCAGAGCAAAGACTCCATTGTTGAAGTGTCCGGCAACAATACTGTTGTTAATCCAGTCTCGAATTGAGTCGTCTAACAGGCTCGGTACCAGGTCTTGTTTCAGAGAATCCGGAGCCGATTTAAAGCTCACCAGAACACTGGTGTTGGCTTCAACATCACTGTTTCTTGCCGGAATACGAAGTCCCACATTGGCACTGAGTGGGACGCCTTTTAATTCAGCTTTAAGATCGCTGACCTGTAAGCGGTAGTGGTCTTTCCGGATCTGCCAATAAAACGTACCGCGGGTTTGGTTCAGCTGCCAGTGCTCGTCATAGATGTCTTTCAGATGGATGCCAAAGGCATCATCTTTCAGTGTCAGCTTGCCAGCGTAAGGGTTCAGACTCAGTTCACCACTGATGTTACTGAATGCCGGAATGCCAATGTAACTGTTGCTGCTGGCTTCTTCGATATCAGTACTGAGATTCAGTTGCAGCTCGCGGTTATCCGCAGGCGGAATCAGAGAAACACGCAAGTTATTGGCGTGGCCTGTCAGATTAAGGTGGGTAATGTACTTGAGGTACGGCTCTGGCAGCAGGGCATGATCGGTGATTATGTTGGCAGTGCTGGCCAGATTGATTCGCGGTATACCCAACTGCCAACCTTTACGATCATCCAGATTGATGGCGCTGACGGACATTTGTTCCAGTGGCAGGGGTTGTTCAAACTCAGGCACGACACGCATATGCCAGTCGTCTTTATTGCGTTGTGCCCGCATGCTGATAGTGCCGTTGGACAACACCAATGGTTGTTTTGGTGTTTTAAGGCGCAGTGAGGGAACAGTCAGGTTGGCGTACAGGCTACTCAGCCCACCATTCTGTAGCGTCGCCCAACCCTGAATACCAGCCGTGAACGACTGCAGCTGATAGTTTTCCGCCAGACTATTGGGTACCCAGCGCATCCAATCCTGATTGTCGACCGACAAATACAACTCGCCACTCTGATCTTTCCATGGCCACAGTTGTCCTTGTATTCGACCTTTCACCTGAATTTCAGTCAGTTCGTTCAGACCCCAGGCAACGGTACCTTCAAGTGCATGACTGTCTGCGCGGTTGCGCCACACCAGTTGTGCTATCTCCAGTTGATCGTTGTAGTCGTCGCTCTCACTGGTGATCCGCCAGTCGCTGAATACGATGGATTGCTGCAATTCCAGTAAGGTCAACCATAACGGCCGCTCAGAACGATTCTTTGATTCGTCCGGCGTATCATCGGCTACCTCATCGCTGCTTTTATTGTTGAGCTGAGACAGATCCAACTGCCAGCCTTCGGCCACGATAAAGCGATGATCCGGCAGCTCTTTGACATGGCCACGGACATCGGAAATTTCGATACGTTTGAAAACAGGTAGCTGGTAAAAAGCGGTTGCAGAGACATCCAGTTCGGCTTCAACCTGACCAATGCGCAAGCCGCTTTGTTCTTCGCCGAGAATAATATTCTGAAATCTCACGACGGGAGCAAGAATGTGCCAGTCACCCTGAAGCTCGCCGATGATTACCGGTTGCCCCAGCGCGGCTGAAAGTTGTTGCTCGATATCCGGGCGCAGGGTTTCAATCAGTGGAATCAGCTGGCGACCCAAGCTGGCGTAGAGCGCCAGGGACACGGTGGCAACCACCAGCGTGATCCATATTTGAGTCCAGAGTTGAGAAAGCCAGCGCAAAAGATTGCCTTTGAATAATCAGTAACAACGATTATTGCAGAACAATATCGTACTGATCTTGAGTATACAGGCTTTCTACCTGCAATTTTATGGCTTTGCCAATAAAGGCTTCGAGGTCTGCAAGTCCGTCTGAGTCTTCATCCAGCAGGCGATCAACCACTTGCTGACTGGCCAGAACCAGATAAGTACCTGCTTCATAAGCACGTTCTTCACGCAGGATTTCACGGAAGATTTCGTAGCAAATCGTTTCAGCGGTTTTCACTGAACCGCGCCCGTCGCAGGCGGAGCAGGGTTCCATCAGCATATGCTCAAGGCTTTCACGAGTGCGCTTGCGGGTCATTTCGACCAGACCCAGCTCAGATACACCGCTGATTTTGGTTTTAGCGTGATCTTTTTCCAGGACTTTTTCCAGCATGCGCAGCACCTGGCGCTGGTGTTCGGTGTCGACCATATCGATAAAGTCGAGGATGATAATGCCGCCAAGATTGCGCAACCGTACCTGGCGGCCAATGGCGTTGGCGGCTTCCAGATTGGTTTTAAAGATGGTCTCTTCAAGATTGCGGCGGCCAACAAAACCACCGGTATTAACGTCGATGGTGGTCATCGCTTCAGTCTGATCGATCACCAGATAGCCGCCGGATTTCAGTGTTACTTTGCGTTCCAGTGCTCGCTGAATTTCATCTTCTACGCTGTTTAGTTCGAAGATCGGGCGAGGGCCTGGATAGTACTCCAGTTTCTCTTCAATCTCTGGCATGTATTGCTCAGTGAAGGTCGCCATTTTTTGTGAAGTTTCACGCGAGTCGATCAGGATCTTGTCGATTTCCGGCCGCACAAAGTCGCGCAGAGAACGTTGCGATAATGGCAGCTCATCATAAATCTGAGTGGGCGGATTAAATTCTTTGATGCGTTCTTCCAATTTACGCCACAAGCGGCGCAGGTACCGTGTATCTGCCAGGATCTCATCCTCACCAACACCGTCAGCAGCGGTACGCAGAATAAAGCCCGCTTCACCAGTCAGACCTTCCTCTTCCATGCATTTGTTAACCAGCACCTTGAGGCGATCACGCTCTTCGTCGTCCTCGATGCGCTGGGAAACACCAACGTGGTCTGCGCCCGGCATATACACCAGATAGCGTGATGGAATCGCCAGCTGTGTGGTCAGGCGAGCGCCCTTGGTACCAATCGGATCTTTGGTCACCTGCACTACCAGAGACTGGCCCTGATGAACTAACTGGTTGATTGGGGTATTGGCATTGGATTGGTTGTTGTCACCATCACCAATTTCCGCTGCATGAATAAACGCCGCACGCTCCAGACCAATATCCACAAACGCCGCCTGCATACCGGGCAATACCCGCACCACTTTGCCCTTGTAGATATTACCAACGATGCCACGATGATTGGCACGCTCGATAACGATTTCCTGCAATACACCATTTTCAACCACAGCCACCCGGGTTTCGGTTGGTGTGACGTTCATCAGAATTTCTGCATTCATGGATTAACCCTGCTGATCACCGGACCAGACTTCAATGTTAAAAGATTTTAACAGGGCGGCGGTTTCCGTTAATGGTAACCCCACCACATTACTGTAGCTGCCGCTGATCTTATCGACCAGAATCGCCCCTTTACCCTGAATACCATATGAACCAGCTTTATCCATGGGTTCGCCTGTGGCGATATAAGCGTCGATTTCATCATCGCTGAGTGGACGGAAACACACGTCGGTCGTCACGCTGATGATGCTTTGTTTTTGCTGGCTGACCACTGCCACTGCGGTAAAAACCTGATGTGAGTTACCGGATAAACGTTGCAACATACGCTTGGCATCGGCTGTGTCTTCAGGTTTAGTCAGGATTTCGTTGTTAATAATGACACTGGTATCAGAACCCAGAACAACCGCACGGCTGGCATCGTTGTTGTCACCGTCAGCACGAATAGCGGCCAGAGACGTAACGGCTTTTTCCCGTGCCAATCGTTCAACGTAGGATTGGGCGCCTTCGCCAGGCTTAGGTGTTTCATCAATATCCACCGGAGCCAGTTCAAACTGAACGCCAATCTGGGTTAATAATTCACGTCGGCGCGGGGAAGCCGATGCCAGATAAAACATGTGCCTTCCTTATTGTTGACGGGTTTTGCGCATGGCGATGGATACCAGAGCATAGACCCATGGCCACATCAACGCGGAGGTAAATGCGGGCGTCCAGATATCAACGGGGCGGGTTTCATCGGTCAATGCTGACAACGCCCAGAAACTCAGGACCTGCTGTAAAGTAACCAGCAGAAATACCACGGCCATTTGTTGGGCAAAATTAAAAATCGATACCCGCTTATACAGACGTTGCAGTAAATAGATATGAACGGTGAGTGTCAGCATATGCAGCCCGAGAAATGAGCCCTTTTCAGCATCAAGCATCAAGCCTAGCGGAATTGCTAACCACAGGCCGAACAGATTAGGCGCACGTAGCACCAGAATGGTAACCGCCAGCACCAGCCAGGCTGGTTGTAGCCAGGATAAGATATCTGGCATTGGCAGGTGCTCGAGTACAAATGCAAAAAATAACGTGGTGGCAATTACCAGCCATTGTCGAATATTCATAACAGGCTCTTATTTCTCATTCCATAAGGATTCAGCCGGTACCTGGCCGGATCCTTGTTGGAATACCAGCAGCAGGTGCCGACTGCGATCCAGGTGAGCGCTGGGCTTAGCGGTTACCGTGGCAAATGATTTGCCTGAGATGTTTTCGACCGAGGTGACGGAGGCAACCGGATAACCTTTCGGATAACGACCACCCAGCCCCGAGCTGACCAACAAATCACCGACCTCAATATCGGCCGTGTTGGGTACGTAAATCAGTTCCAGCACATCGAGGCTACCCGTACCGGCAGCGATCGCACGCACGCCGTTTCGATTCACCTGCACCGGGATAGCGTGGTTCGGGTCGGCAATCATTAATACCCGACTGCTGCGTGGCAGTACATCGATGACCTGACCCAATAAACCAAACGCGTCCAGCACCGGCTGACCAATAAATACGCCGTCTTGAACACCTTTATCAATCAGGATTTGTTGAGAAAACGGATCGGGGTCGACGGCGGTCAGGGAGGTCACCAGTATGCGGTCATCCACCTGTTCGGAAGCTGACAGCAGCTCGCGCAGTTCGATATTCTCGGCTTCCAGCGACGCCAGTCGTTGTGCTTTAGTCTCCAGGATCAGATTACGGGCAGTGAGTTTTTTGTTTTGGTTGAGTAACTCTTGATGGGTAGCGGCCGACTCGCCGAACCAGTTCGCCATTGTGGCTGGAATAGCGGCCACTTTTTGCGGTGGCAAAATCAGGTAACCGCTGGCCTGGCGCAACGGTTGCAGCCAGGGCGCGTGGCTGTCTAACCAGATCAGTGCCATCGCAAGCACAACAATCATGGCCACTTTTTGCCCTTGTTGCCGGGGGATCTGAAACTGAGATTTGATGATGTTTTCCTTACCGTCAGCGATGTCCAGAACAACGAATGAAGCTGACGCTGCTAAATGTAAAGACCTTACTATACCGACTCGCTGATAGGCTGTTAACCGTCATTATGAGAAGTGTTTATGCCTTTGAGCAATTCCTGATAGCCAGCGCGGAAATCGGGGTATTTAAAGTGGTAGCCACTGTCGAGTAAGCGCTGATTATTGCATCGTTTGCTGCCGGCGAAACGACCCATACTGAGATCGGTAAGTTCTACATCCAGCTGCTGAGCCAACCACTGCGTCACATCGTGCAGGCTGACCGGTAAACAATCACTGGCGAGATAAAGAGTATCGAGGGCCTTGCCAGCCATTTTTAATTGAATCAGATGCGCTAATACACCGGCACAATCATCCCGGTGAATGCGGTTGCTGTAGCTCAGTGGCTGTTGTGGTGCGCCTTTGCCGCTGCGGACATTTTCCAGTAAACGATTACGACCCGGGCCATAGATTCCGGAAAAGCGAACGGCGGAGGAGGAAATACCGTGGTTTTCCAGTCGTTGTTCGGCTTCCAGCATTATGGCGCCACTAAAACGCTTGGGTTCCGTGGTGGAGGTTTCATCGACCCAGCAGTGATCGGCTTGATGATAGACCCCGGTGCTCGAGGTGAAGAAAATATGTTGTGGCGCTTGTGGCCAGTAATCGATGGCTGTCAGCGTGTTGTTTAAACCATCGATATAGGCGCTGCGGTAACCGGCCTCGTCGTGTTGAGTGGCGGCAGCGCTGTAAATCACAAAATCAGCGGGTTGCTGTTTTATAATTCCGATAAAAGTACTTGTTTCGGTAAAGTCGGCACTGATGCGGGTAAAAGACTCTGGTAATTTATCGCCATTACGGCGTACACCAATGATTTCGATGTCTTGATTATGAGCGCTCAGTAATTGTTTACCCAATTCGCTGCCGACATCTCCACAACCAATAATTAATACCCGAATTGCCATTAAACTTCCCTTAATGCGGTACTGAACCGGAACATCAGACATAAAAAACGGAGCATAAAAGCTCCGCCTTTTTAAGCAATCGATTGTACGTTTATTTACGCCATCGATCAGAAGCTGACATTGAGGGTTAATCCATCGCTGCCATTTCCAGCTGTTGTTCGCTGGCGGTTTCCAGGAATTTACCGCCGCCACGAGCAACACACGTCAGCGGATCTTCCGCGACCAGCACTGGTAAGCCGGTTTCTTCACTCAGCAGTTTGTCCAAGTCGCGCAACAAGGCACCACCCCCGGTTAATACCATGCCCCGTTCAGCAACGTCGGAAGCCAGTTCGGGTGGCGATTGCTCCAATGCGCCTTTTACCGCCTGAACGATGGCTGCCAGAGATTCTTGCAGAGCTTCCAGAATTTCATTGGAGTTCAGTGTGAAGCTGCGTGGAATACCTTCTGCCAGGTTACGGCCGCGTACATCAATTTCGCGCACTTCGCCGCCTGGGTAAGCGGTACCGATTTCCTGTTTAATGCGCTCCGCTGTGGCCTCGCCAATCAGGCTGCCGTAGTTACGGCGGATATAAGCCACGATGGCTTCGTCGAAACGGTCACCACCGACTTTAACAGACTCTGCGTAAACTACGCCGCTCAGCGAGATAATGGCAATTTCGGTGGTACCGCCACCGATATCAACCACCATTGAACCACGTGCTTCGTCCACTGGCAGACCAGCACCGATGGCCGCCGCCATTGGTTCGTAAATCAGATAAGCACGAGAGGCGCCTGCCCCCATCACCGAATCAATAATCGCGCGACGCTCTACTTTGGTCGCCTGGTAAGGAACACACACAACAACGCGTGGGCTGGGTGGCAGGAAGCTGCTTTCGTGTACTTTTTTGATGAAGTATTGCAGCATTTTTTCAGTGACTTCGAAGTCTGCAATCACGCCGTCTTTCATTGGACGAATGGCCTGAATGTTACCCGGCGTCCGACCCAGCATGCGCTTTGCTTCAGCACCAACGGCTGCAACGCTCTTAGCGTGGCCCTGCATGCGAATCGCAACCACTGATGGCTCGTTCAGTACGATTCCCTGATCACGCATGTAAATCAGCGTGTTTGCGGTCCCCAAGTCGATCGACAGATCGCTGGAAAACATGCTTCTTAACTTCTTAAACATCCAAAATTTCCCTGCACTAATCCCCAACTTGGGGCGGGTAAAAAAATTGAAGTAACTCTAGCAACGGTGGGGATTTAGAGCAAGGGCGCAGAGTTATTTAGAGGAACAGGGATTTGTGCTAGTCTTCTCCGCTTTCTTTTATGTATCTCTGTTGTTTTATCAAGTAAGACGCTTAAACAGGGTTGCCAATTTTCATTATCTAATTTACTGGAGTACCCGTATGGCTCTGGATCAGGATCAGATTCGTGATATCGCGGCATTGTCGCGTTTACAAATCGATGATACGCAAGTCAGCGAATATCAGAAAAACCTGAGCAATATTCTCGATTTGGTAGACCAGTTAGCTGCCGTCGATACCTCGGCCGTTGAGCCAATGGCTCACCCTCTGGACGCGGTACAGCGCTTGCGTGCCGACGTTGTCACCGAAACCAACGAACGCGAGCGCTTCCAGAAAGTGGCTCCACAGGTGGCTGAGGGCCATTACATCGTGCCAAAAGTGGTTGAATGATCAGCGAAGGAATATTGAGACATGCATAACAAAACAATTGCTGATATTTCCCGCGAGTTAGCGGCTGGTGAATATTCCAGTGTTGAAATCACGCAGGATTTATTAGGCCGTATTAAAGATAAAGACGGCGACTACAACAGCTTTATTACCGTCACCGAAGAACAGGCGCTGGCTCAGGCAAAAGCCGCCGACGAACGTCGCGCTGCGGGTAACGCCGAAGCCTGGACCGGTGTACCGATGGCTCACAAAGATATTTTCTGCACCGAGGGGGTACTAACCACCTGTGCCTCGAAAATGCTGAGCAACTTTGAAGCGCCATACGATTCCACCGTGGCCGACAACTTTAATAAAGCCGGTGCGGTGTGTTTGGGTAAAACCAACATGGACGAATTCGCTATGGGTTCATCCAACGAAAGCTCGTATTACGGTGCAGTGAAAAACCCGTGGGATACCGATTGTGTTCCGGGTGGTTCTTCCGGAGGTTCGGCGGCCGCAGTTGCTGCGCGTCTGGTGCCGGGTGCTACCGCAACCGATACCGGTGGTTCGATTCGCCAGCCAGCAGCGCTTTGTGGCATTACCGGTCTGAAGCCAACTTATGGTCGTGTTTCTCGTTACGGCATGATTGCGTTTGCTTCCAGTCTGGATCAGGCCGGTACCATGACCCGTACTGCTGAAGACTCGGCGATGATGATGAACGTAATGGCGAGCTTTGATAACAAAGACTCGACCTGTGTTGATCATGAAATTCCGGATTACACCGCGACGCTGAATGATTCGTTAGAAGGTATGACGGTGGGTCTGCCAACTGAATATTTCCGCGATGATTTATCGCCGGAAATGCAGCAGCAGGTAATGAACGCCATTAGAGAATACGAAAACCAGGGTGTGAAGGTGAAAGAGATTTCTTTGCCAAATACTCACTTGGCGGTTCCTGCGTATTACATCGTTGCTCCGGCGGAATGTTCGGCCAACCTGTCTCGTATGGACGGCGTTCGTTTTGGTTACCGTTGTGAAGATCCAAAAGACATTAACGATCTGTACGTTCGCTCCCGTGGTGAAGGTTTTGGTGATGAAGTTAAACGCCGCATTATGGTGGGCACTTACGCGCTGTCTGCGGGTTTCTACGATGCTTACTACAAAAAAGCACAACAGGTTCGTCGTTTAATTAAAAATGACTTTGTTGAAGCCTTTAAAGACGTCGACATGATCATGAGTCCGGTAACACCAACACCTGCCTTTAAAGCCGGTGAAAAAGGTGATGATCCGGTGGCAATGTACCTGGAAGATATTTTCACCATCGCATTAAACCTGGCGGGTCTGCCGGGTATGTCGATCCCATGTGGTCAAGTGGGTGTTGAAGGTGGGAAGGATTTACCGGTTGGCCTGCAGTTAATTGGTAATTATTTCGACGAAGCACGTCTGTTAAATGCTGGCCATAAATTCCAGCAAGCAACCGACTGGCATTTAAAAACACCGGCTGGCATTTAAGGGGGCTACATCATGGAATGGGAAGTTGTAATCGGCCTTGAGATCCACGCTCAGCTGTCGACTAAATCCAAAATTTTCTCTGGCTCCAGTACCGCTTACGGTGCCGAAGCCAACACCCAGGCTAACGCCGTTGATCTGGGTTTACCGGGTGTTTTACCGGTATTTAACGAAGAAGCACTGCGTATGGCGGTGAAATTCGGTTTAGCGATCGATGCGGAAATTGGTGAAAAATCCGTGTTTGATCGTAAAAACTATTTCTACCCGGATTCGCCAAAAGGTTATCAGACCACTCAGCTGCACCACCCAATCGTCGGTATGGGCCATATCGATATTGAGTTGGACGATGGCGAAACGAGACGAATCAACGTAACCCGTGCGCATCTGGAAGAAGATGCCGGTAAATCGGTACACGAAGGTTTCGACGGCTTTTCTGGTATCGATTTAAACCGTGCCGGTACGCCGTTAATCGAAATTGTTTCTGAGCCGGAATTACGTTCCGCCAAAGAAGCCGCTGCGTATTTCCGTAAAATGCACAGCATCGTGACCTACTTAGGTGTGTGTGACGGTGATCTGTCTCAGGGCTCTATGCGTTGTGACTGTAACGTGTCTCTGCGTCCGAAAGGTCAGGAAGAATTCGGTACCCGTACTGAAATTAAAAACGTGAATTCTTTCCGTAACGTTGAACGTGCGATTGAAGTAGAAATCGAACGTCAGATGGACGTACTGGAAGACGGCGGTGTGATCGTTCAGGAAACGCGTCTGTACGATGCAGATAAAAACGAAACCCGTTCTATGCGCTCGAAAGAAGTGGCGAACGATTACCGTTATTTCCCGTGCCCGGATTTATTGCCGGTTATCATCGACGATAACTACATCGAAGCGGTTCGTGAAACATTGCCGGAATTACCGGATGCTAAGCGTGCTCGTTTTGTGAAAGATCATGGCTTAAGCGCAACCGACGCGGCGGTAATTGCGTCTAACCGCGATCTGGCTCACTACTTCGAAGCTGCAGCAAAAGCGGCTAACGATTACAAGCTGGCGGCTAACTGGGTGCAGGCAGATGTATCGGCTGCACTGAACCGTTTAGAGATTGATGTCACTGAGCTGGCAGTTAATGCAGAACAGCTGGGTCGTATTCTGGTGCTGATTAAAGACAACACCCTGAATAACGGTGGCGCGAAAGAAGTCTTTAACGCGCTGCTGGAAGGTAAAGGTGATGACGTTGATGGCTTAGTGGATTCATTAGGTCTGAAACAGGTGTCTGATACCGGCGCGATCGAAGCGATCGTAGAACAGGTATTAGCGGATAACGCTAAGCTGGTTGAAACCTACCTGGCAACACCGGAAGAAAAACGCGGCAAAGCGATGGGACCATTTATTGGTGCAACCCGTAAAGCCGCGAAAGGTGTTAACCCGCAGGTTGTAATGGAAGTTCTGAAGAAGAAGCTTTCTGAGCTGGGCTAATAGCCGGTCTTTACAGAAAATAAAAAATGCCCAATCAGTGAAAGCTGATTGGGCGTTTTTTGTAAAGGGAGTTAGTTATGAAGTTTTATATATTTGTAGTTATTGCAATGAGTGTTGTGGTCGGATTGTTCTTCGAGACAAAACCAATGTCCGATCTTGGTGACTTTTTATTGTTCAAGGAGATTTATAAGCATAATTCAGATGCTCATATGATGTTATCGATGCTCTGGGGGGCTATAGCATCCTGGCTGATTTTAATTCCTTATTGTCTCGGTGTGAATCGGAGAATCCTTAAGGGAGTAGTGTACAAAAAAAGAGAGATAGCAGCTCAATTTGTGTCTTTGGTCTGTGCAGTGATTATGCAAGTGGTTCTATGGAATATTGTGGATTCCGAAGAGTTTAGGCCGTCAAAGGAAAATAATACAGGTCGCAGTTATATGGTTTTTAGCAAGGTGGCTTTTGCTTTCTTTGTGGTAGTTCCTGTTGCTTCCTTTTCATACTTCTTTGCATCTTTTATTTCAAATGTTTTTAACTTATACAGAGAAAATTTGGATGGAGAATCAGGCTCAAACCAAAAGTAGTTGCGGGTTCTAATTGACCTCAAAGGCCTGTCGAACTCTCCCGCGCAATGAAAACCCAACTCAATTCCCTCATAATGCTTCTCTAACACCAGACGCTACCAATCAAAGGTACAACACCGCCATGGGACTGTTTCCAGAAGAAAACCTGAACTCACACTTTTTCTCACGCCACGATGCCAATGAGTTATTAGGCAGTGCCTCGTTGCATGGTTTCTATCTTGATGAGCAAGACTGGCCCAGTGTTGAGCATTACTTCCAGGCGATGCAGTTTGATAACCCTGCCTTCCAGGAAAAAATCCGCAACGCTAAAACTGCGGAAGATGCGATTAAAATGACCAAGTGGCGTTTCTGGCAACGCCGCAAAGACTGGAAACAACGCCGCCAGGTGTTAATGACCCGCGCCATGTACACCAAGTGTAAGGCTCACCCGGAAGTCGCTGCCGCTTTGCTCAACAGCGGCGATCAAACCCTGGTGGAAAACAACAGTTACGATTACTTCTGGGGCTGTGGCCGTGACCGCCGTGGGGAAAACCAGTTCGGAAAGATCCTGATGAATATCCGTGAGAAGTTACGTCAGGAATCAGACGAAGAATAAAATCAGCTGAACGCCAGTATGTAAGGATTGCGTCAATACTTAGTCAGTTGGTATTATCCCGCCCCCAATAAAACCGACCATTTAAGGTAGTACATTATGAAAGGGATATTAGTTGGTATCTCACTGTGCGCTTTCGCACTTCCAGCTGTTTCAGACGCTCGATTAGCCGGTGGTTTATATCTGGAGAGTGTAACGATTGAAGATGAGCCTGCAACGGCTTCCCGCATCGGCACCAGTTTGATTTCTCTGGGCTTGTCTGGTGAAGCGGCCTGGCCCTTGGATGACGCCTCTCAAATCGCACTCGGTGGTGGTTTTGGACTGACCGGCGGGGACGACAATGAAGAAAATGAAGTCCGTGTTGTGAATGCCACTACCGGACGGGTTGAAACCAAAAAAGAAAGCGTTTCCGGTTTATCGCTCTTTGCCGATGTAAACTACCGTTATGCTGTTCACGAGTCTGTTCGTGCCGTTGCTGGTGCGGGTGTCGTGAAGTATTCACTGGAACGTACTGTTTCTAATTGCTCAGACTGCCCAAGCGAAGATATTGAACTGGGCGCCGCTACTTACCTTAAGTTTGGTGCGATCTTCGGTAAAAATAAGGGCGCTGAAGTTCAGCTCCGTTACTTCCTGGCGGACGATTTTGCTTCTGCAATCCACGCAACCTGGCGTTGGTAAGTAATTACTGAGCTGGAGAAAAACGGGTGCATACAGGCACCCGTTTTTTGTTTGTCAGTTATACAGGGTTTTTGCCGCTTGCTGGTGTTGAGCCATCAGCGCTTCTATATCACCGTCTAACCACTCTTTATTCTTCACTTTCCACTGGCCATTAATCATTACTGCATCGGCTTGTGAGGCGCCACACAAAACCAGCGCGGCTAGCGGATCGTGAGCGCCACTGAATCTTGGCTCATCCAATTTAAATAAGGCGAAATCTGCCTGTTTGCCAACTGCCAGTTCGCCGATGTTTGGCCGGCGTAGCACTGAGGCTGAACCTTTAGTTGCCAGTGTAAGAGCATCAAAATGGGTAAATTCATCAGCTTCATAACGCAGTCTCTGAATTAATAAAGCCTGACGTATTTCCTGCATTAAATTGCTGTGATCATTGGATGCGCTACCATCAACGCCTAAGCCGATCGGAGCGCCAGCTTGAACTAATTCTCGCACATGGCAAATACCAGACGCTAAAACCATATTAGAAGACGGACAATGACAAATCCCGGTGCCTGCTTTGCCCAGTCGCTGAATTTCTTCATCGTTAAAATGAATCCCATGGGCCAGCCAGGTGCGATTATTCAGCCAGCCGACGGACTCAAGATAATCCAATGGACGTAAGCCGAACATTTTCAGACAAAAATCATTTTCATCTTCGGTTTCGGCTAAATGGGTATGCAAACCAACGTTGTATTTTTCAGCCAATACCGCGCTGGCTTTCATAATGTCTTGTGTTACCGAAAACGGTGAGCAGGGCGCCAGAGCAATTTCGACCAGAGATTTTTCATCTTGCTGGTGCCAGTGCTTAATCAGGCGCTCACTGTCATCAAGAATTTGTTGTTCGGTTTGAACCACGGTTTCCGGCGGTAATCCTCCATCCTTCTGACTTAATGTCATTGAACCGCGGGTAAACGTGGCACGCATACCTAATTTCAGGGCGACTTTTGCTTGCTGATCAATGGCGTGCTCCATTCCGTGTGGAAACAGATAGTGATGATCGGCTGCCGTAGTGCAGCCGGATAACATCAGCTCTACCATGGCTAATTCTGTTGCCGTTGCGTGTGCTTCCGGTGTGAGCTTGGCCCAGATCGGGTACAGAGTTTGAAGCCAGGGAAATAACTTTTTATTTAACGCAGGTGGACAGGCACGAGTCAGAGTTTGGTAAAAATGATGATGGGTATTAATTAAACCGGGCAGTAATACATGTTGTCTGGCATCAAATATCTGATGAATGTCAGATGTCGGTTGCTGGCCTTCGGCGACCAGCTCAATAATCCGATCACCACAAATGACAACGCCGTTTGCGGCATCATTGTTATTGGCGGTAAAACAGGACAGTGGCTGTTTTATCCACAGGTTTTGTTTTGTAACGCTTGATTCAGATGCGCTCGTCGACATATCAATTCCTCACAATAAAGGTTAAGGAATGACGAGGCTGGTTCTATAGGTTGGACAGCACTTACGTCACTCCCGTATCAGGGAATTCAGAAGCATCCCAAAGGTTGGGTATCAATAAGCTTCTGAAGCGGGCAGTGACTTGCGTGTTAATCTGCTGTGGAAATGCTAACAAGACTTTGGGAAATAAAAAAGCCGCAATTGGTTAACCATTGCGGCTTTTATTTTAGCGTTTGCTAGAGCGAAACAGCGGGTTCTAATGGATGATCAAACCAGGCTATTTACAGCTTCAACCACAGCATCGGTAGTAATGCCAAACTCTTTAAACAGTTCACCCGCTGGTGCCGATTCACCGAACGTTTCCATGCCGATGATCTTGCCTTGCAGGCCAACAAACTTGTACCAGAAGTCTTTGTGCAGTGCTTCAACGGCTACACGAGCGGTGACAGCGGCTGGCAGTACCGATTCGATATAAGCAGCGTCTTGTTTGCAGAACACTTCCGCAGAAGGCATAGAAACAACGCGTACGTTTTTGCCAGCTAATTGCTCAGCCGCTTCCATCGCCAGCTTCACTTCTGAACCGGTAGCGATGATGATGGCATCCGGCGTACCTTCACAATCACGCAGGATATAACCCCCTTTAGCGATGTTATTTACCTGCTCAGCAGTACGCTGCTGGTGCTGCAGACCCTGGCGAGAGAAGATCAGCGCACTTGGGCCGTCGGCACGTTCAACGGCTGCCTTCCAGCACGTTGCCGATTCTACCGTGTCACATGGACGCCAGGTTTCCAGACTTGGGGTGTTACGCAGGTTGGCTACTTGCTCAACCGGCTGGTGAGTTGGGCCGTCTTCACCCAGGCCGATAGAATCGTGGGTGTAAACAAAGATGGCACGTTGCTTCATCAGCGCCGCCATACGTACGGCGTTGCGGGCGTACTCCATGAACATCAGGAAGGTTGCACCGTAAGGGACAAAACCTTTGTGCAGCGCGATACCGTTCATCATGGCGCTCATGCCGAACTCACGTACGCCGTAGAACAGGTAGTTACCGGAAGCGTCGGTTTCGCTCACGCCTTGTGCGTCTTTCCACAGTGTCAGGTTGGAGCCAGCCAGGTCAGCAGAGCCGCCGAGGAATTCCGGCAGTAGCGGACCAAATGCATTCAGGGTGTTCTGAGAGGCCTTGCGAGAAGCGACTTCTTCACCTTTTGCCTGACATTCTTCTATGTAAGCTTGGGCTTTTTCAGAGAAATCGGCTGGAAGGTCACCGGCCATACGACGTTTATATTCTGCTGCTAGCTCTGGGTAAGCAGCCTCGTATGCTGCGAACTTGTCATTCCAGCTTTGCTCAGCCGCAGCGCCTTTCGCTTTTGCGCTCCAGCCTTCATAAACATTGTCAGGAATTTCGAAGGCGCCGTGGTTCCAGCCCAAGCGTTCACGGGTCAGTGCAATTTCATCATCGCCCAGCGGTGCGCCGTGACAGTCTTCTTTGCCTTCTTTATTTGGCGAACCAAAACCAATGATGGTTTTGCAGCAGATCAGGCTTGGTTGCTCGGTGTTTGCGCGAGCGGTTTCGATTGCTTGTTTGATTTCTTCCGGATCGTGACCGTTAACACGTGGGATCACCTGCCAACCGTACGATTCAAAACGCTTAACCGTGTCGTCAGTGAACCAACCTTCGACTTCACCGTCGATGGAGATGCCGTTGTCGTCGTAGAACGCAACCAGTTTGCCTAAGCCCAGAGTACCCGCTAAAGAACACGCTTCGTGTGAGATACCTTCCATCATGCAGCCATCACCGAGGAATACGTAGGTGTGGTGGTCAACGATGTTGTGGCCGTCGCGGTTGAACTGAGCCGCCAGAACTTTTTCAGCGGTTGCCATACCAACACCGTTAGCGATGCCCTGACCCAGAGGGCCTGTGGTGGTTTCGATACCAGGGGCGTAACCGTATTCAGGGTGGCCCGGCGTTTTTGAGTGCAGCTGACGGAAATTTTTGATGTCGTCGATGCTTAAGCCGTAACCGGCCAGGTGCAGCAGCGAGTAGATCAGCATTGACCCATGACCGTTAGAGAGAATAAAGCGGTCGCGATCTGCCCAATCGGGATTCTCCGGGTTGTGCTTTAGGTAGTCGTTCCATAACACTTCGGCGATGTCGGCCATCCCCATTGGGGCGCCTGGGTGGCCAGATTTAGCTTTCTGAACGGCGTCCATGCTCAATGCACGGATGGCATTGGCCAGTTCGGAACGAGAGGTCATGTACGGCTCCTGAATAATACGATAAAGAATGCGTTTTAGTCTGGCTGAACGTTAAATTTCAGCCCGTAATCCGGTCAAAAAACGATCAGTCTTTTGTTGCGGATCGAGAAAGGCGCCATTGTCGCTCAGATTGGCATTTGCAGCAAACAGCTTTTAGCTTATTGGCACAGGTTCTGTCGATACCACTTGCTGGTTGCCGACAGGTGGTCAGAAGGTGACTTGGTGAATGACCGTTGTTGTTACCAAGACGGTCGAAGATGACGCGAGTGTAGGCAGTCGGTCAGATATTACATTTGTTGAGTTGACTGCTCGGTCGACTTTCTTTTAGCTAAAGCGTGATGATCATTTTTAACCGGATAATGTCCATGAATATTCTATCTAAAACTCTATCTTTTATACTGTTATTGGCTCTTAACGGTGTTAGTCAGGCCAAAGAGAAGCTGTATTTCTTCACCGAGCAGTATCCGCCTTACAATATGTCCGACGATGGCAGCGCATTTGCTCACAAGGCGGAAGATATCAGTGGCCTGTGTACCGATATTGTCAAAGCTGTGCTTAAAGAGGTGCCTTATCAATCGCGTATCAAATTACGTAACTGGCGCTACGGTTTGGATCGGACAACGCGTAAACCCAACACCGGGTTATTCTGCGCTGTGCGCAGCGAAGATCGGGAGGCGTTGTTCGATTGGGTCGGCCCCATCACGGACTTACGTTGGACTTTATTCGCCAAGCCCGGTTCTGATATCACGTTAAATACCCTCGAAGATGCTCGTGCATACACTATTGGCGGCTACAAAGGGGATGTAATGAGCAATTATCTGATCAGTAAGGGCTTTAAGGTTGTGCTGGCAGACTCTTCGCAGATGGTTCCACGAAAGCTGGAATTAAATCAGGTGGACCTGTGGGTGACCGATCAGCTAACCGGACCTTATACCGCAGCGAATGTGACCGAGATGGAATCGTTAAAAGAGGTGCTGACTTTCCGTAGCACGCCTATGTACATTGCAATGAACAAAGAGACCCCAGAGAAAGTTATCAATAGCTTGCAACAAGCTTTGGATGCACTGCGCCAGCAAGGTGAACTGCAGAGTATTGAGGCTGCTTACGGTCGTTAACGTTGGTGGGTATCAGCTCAGCACTGGCTGAGCTTGGGCGTTAGCGGTTTAGTTCATACATCGTCATATTAACGGCCGTGGCCAGGTTCAGCGACTCAATGGCACCATTGCCGGTGATGGTGAACGGTACGGTATCGAATCCGGCCAATGCGTCCCTCGGTACCCCACGTGCTTCATTGCCAAACAGATAGCACTCAAACTCCCCGAAAGACGGTTCATTTAGTGGTGATCCCTGCATGTCCAGGGTTGCAATTCGTGGGTAGCGTTGTTGCAGTTGTTGCAGCGTCACTTCCTGATCAATCTCAACATGGAAGATGGCTCCCATGCTGGAACGCACCACTTTGGGGTTAAACGGATCAACACTGCCCGGACTCAGAATACAGCGATAGCCACCGAACCAGCCTAACGTGCGCAAGATCGTCCCGAGGTTTCCCGGGTCTTGTATTTCATATAAATAGATCGACTTGTTGCGGGTTGGTTCGTTGTTGCCGTGATCAGTTCGGGGCAGTGGGACAATCGCAATAATGCCCTGAGGTGATTTGGTATCTGAAATAGCAGCCATTTTTTTGCTGCTGATCAATGTTTTCTTAAAGCGTGTTGGCCAATCCTGATAAGTCTCTGTGACCAGAATTTCACAACGCTCAATGGATGTTTTCTCCAACTCCAGAATCAGATGCTCACCTTCCACCAGATAATGACCGAACTGAGTACGATACTTTTTCTGATGCAGTTTTTTAATGTCGTCGAGTTTCATGGTAGCCATTGTCTGGTTGAGAATGCGATATTGTACCTTGGCTGGGCGCCCGGCCAAAATCCATGAGAGATATGGAGCTGGCCGAGCATGCTTGCTCTATCCTGCGCAGAGAGAGGGCGCAGGACGAATAAAGGGTCTCCCTCCTAATTTTCTGCTGGCTGCTGCGCGTTATTCATACGGTTGTGCGGATCGCGTTTATATTTTCCCATTGCCAGTAGAACGGGAATCAGGATCAGTGTAATTGGGGTGGCAAATAACTCTCCAAACACTAATGAAACCGCAGCAGGTTTTAAATACTGTGCTTGTTCCGATGTTTCCATTAATAACGGTAACAATCCACAAACGGTTGTAACGGTGGTCAGAAAAATAGCCCGCAAGCGGCTTCGGCCAGCATCAATGAGAGCGTCTTTCACCGACATTCCCTGTTCATGGTAATTTCGATTGAAGCGTGTCATTAACACCAGAGAATCATTAATCACAACGCCGGTCATCGCCATCATACCAAACAGCGACAGGATGCTTACCGGTAGCCCCATCAGTCCATGACCATAAATGGCACCGGCGTAGCCAAAAGGAATAATCGACATAATAATAAAGGGCTGATAGTAAGATTTCAGCGGCACGGCGAGCAAAATGTAAATAAGTAACAAAGTGAGGAGCATGGCTTTTTTGAATCCGCCTTTTACGTCGCTGATTTCCTCAAATTCGCCAGCCGCTTTGATTTTTACGCCAGGGTATTGCTTCTCAAGCTGTGGAATGCTCTCTTTTTTCAACCTATCTAACACCTCTTCCGGTGCTGCGATATTGCGGTTTTGACGCCAATAAACACTGACAACACCCTCTCGGTCACGGCGATACAGAACCTGAGCTTCGCGCGTGAACTCAATGTCGGCAATTTCCGCCAGCGATACATATTTATTATCATCAACCCGCACCGGTGTCGCATGCAGTTGCTCTTGTGTACGACGCAGATTATCCGGGAAGCGCAATTGAATACGGGTTTCCTCCCCCTGGTATAGCAATCGCTGCACTTCCAGGTTACCGAACGCACCGCCAACGATGAGCGCCAGATCAGCCTGCGTTAAACCCAGTTGCCGGCCTTGTTGATTGATGCTCAGACGCAGCTGACGCTGTCCACCCTGGCTGTCGTCATAGACATCATTAACGCCGGGCAGTTGCTGCAATAATGGTTTTAATTGCTGTGCAACGCGGCGCGACAGTTCTCTGTCGCGGGAGGTGATGGATAATGCGGTACCACCGGCAGGCTCATCCGCTGCGGTAAATTGACTTGAGTATGCACCCTCGATGATGCCGGTATTCATCTGCCAGCGTTTTAGCAGTTCATTTGCGGGTATGGCTGATAACGCTTCTGTGGTCAGTTCAGCTACGACTTCAACCGATTTCGCGGCGTCGGTAAACACAAACGCCCGCTCAATTGCTGAAGCCGATAAATCATAATCCTGCTGCAGTGACTCGTCGGTAACTTTTAACGCCTGCTCTAACTGAACACTGCCTTTCACTGCCAGAGGTACCGGAGCATCCAGATTCATGGTTACCTTTACCTGGGCAAAGCGACCGGGGATTTCCGGAAAAAATGCGGCTTTAATGGTACCGTGACCCCATAAGCCATAGGCCAATACCATAAAGCTGACAAACAATAGCAACACCGCTGCTTTGTTATGTAGCGAGAAGCGCAATGCGGGTAAGTAATATCGTTCACCAAAATGGTCGAGCGCCGCGAGGCATGCCACCCTTACGCGATTAATTATGCGGCTGAACCTGTTGTCTTTACCCGCTTTGGAGTGAGCCAGGTGTGCCGGCAAAATAAATTTGCTTTCAATCAATGAGAAAATCAGCGCGAGAATGACAATGGCTGAAAATCCAGCCAATACCTGAGCCAGTTCATTTTTAATCCAAAGCATGGGTGAAAAAGCGGCGATGGTTGTCAGTACACCAAAAACAGTGGCAGTGGCAACGGCTTCAACGCCGGTTCGGGCAGCGTCACGCGGATTAGCAATTTCTCCTCTTGCGGTATGAATGCTTTCACCGACAACCACAGCATCATCAACCAAGACGCCTAAAACCAGAATCATACCGAATAAGGTAATATCATTGATGGTGTAGTTTAACGGCCCCATTAACCACAACGCACCAGCCAGAGACACCGGAATACCAACGGCAACCCAAAAAGCCAGTTTGATGTTCAGGAACAGTCCCAGTAATAGCAGAACAATTAACAGCCCTTGCCAGGCATTGTTACCTAAACGATTGAGCTGATCTTTAATATACGGTGCCATATCAGCCATGGCGTCGAGTTCTACGTTTGCCGGTAATGCTGGCTTAACATCTTTCAATACCTGCTGAATTGCTTCACTGACGTGTAGCAGATTATCCTTACGGCTGGTTGATACCAGAATCGCTGCTGCAGATTTTCCCTGATAACGAACAACGGAATCTCCCTGATTAAAATCGCGTTTAATGTCGGCAATATCTTTTAAATAAATGGTACCTTCCTGAGTGTTAATTACCGGTAAGTTACGTAATTTTAGTAGGGTATCCGCGGTCATATCGCTACGCAGCACCAGAGTCCCTTGTGCTGTCTTTAATTCACCACTTCGATATTCCAGTGACCATTGCTTAATGCGCTGATTCAAACCACTGATATCAAGATTGTATCGACGTAATTTTTCCGGGTCCGGCTCAATGGTTAATAATTGGCGGGAATCGGCCAGATTTGTGACCTGAGAAATGTCCGGGTGCGCTTTTAACGCTTGAACCGTGCGAATGACAGATTGTTTTAGAGTCTTGTTATCGACATCACCATAAACCACCACATAAGCCGCGAGGTTGGTGAATTCGTCCCGCACCACTTGTGGTTGTTCGGCTGCGAGGGGAAATCCCTGAATAACGTTCACTTTATTGCGGATATCATCGAGCAGGCGACTTAAATCAGTATCTGTGGTTTTTTTAACGGTAACGCGCGATAAGCCTGGCTGAGAAACAGAAGTGATTTTTTCAATACCGGGAATTGAGCTGATCGCATCCTCGACACGTTGAGTGATACTCTCGTCTACCTGAGCTGCGGTACCACCGGGATACACCACATAAATGTTAATTCGGCTGGGAGGAATCTGAGGGAAACTTTCCACTCGAATCGTTGCTATCGACAGAATACCGCCGGCGAGAATCATCACCATCAACAAATTGGCAGCAACCGGATTATCGATAAACCAATTGGTTAACCATTTCATTGGGCTGTCCCTGCTGTTGCTGATTGTGGTTTAACCTGCTGACCATTAATCATTGAACCCAGAGGGTAGAGCACAATCTGTCGTGGCAAACTCGATTGCTGTTTAAAACGTACAACAACCTGCTCCACGCTTTGCGCTAACAGCTCAACTTCTTCCAGTTGTAACAGGTTTTGTGCATTGATACTCCAGACGTTACCGTCTTCTGTCAGAACGGACGCGGGTGCGATAAATGCCTGTTGTTGTTCATTGCCATTAAAAGTCAGATCAACTTGAGTGTCTGGCAATAATGGCAGTTGCTGTTGTTGGGGTTGATACGGTGAATCGACTTTAACAATCAGACTGCGCTGGCGCGTACTTTTTTCTCGTACCGGACTGATGTAGCGCACATTCCCCTGCCATTTTTTGCCATTATTGGTCGTAACCAATACGGCATCGCCTTTGCTGAGTTGCGGCAGCTGCGCCCAATCGCTTTCCGGCATTTCAACTTTGATATCGATAGATTCACTGGCAGCAATGACAAACGTTTCGCTGTTGCTGGGTAACCACTGCCCTGGTGTCACCAGACGCTGCAGAATAATGGCTGAAAAAGGTGCGTGGATTGCTGTGTCTTGCAACCGTTGTTGTGCGTTATTTAACTCACTGGTTGCTGCTTTAACATCCGCTTGTGCTGATTCAACCTGTGGTTCATAACGAGCATAAGGGGTTCGGAGTTTGCCGCCTGATCGTTTAGCGACGGTTTGTTCGTGTAGTGTTTTTTCCAGATTAAGTTGCGCATTCGCCAGACGGCTGCGCGCACTGTCAAGTTGCGCCTGATACTGACTGTCTTGAATCTTTAACAATAACTGGCCATCACTGACCAATACACCCGGTTCAAGGAGCGCAGACAGTTCACTGATACGCCCGTCTACTGCAGCAACCAATCGGGTTGGCCAGCGTGCCTGAGTAATTCCACTGGCGTCTATCTGAACCTGATAATTCTGCGGTTGCAGTGATACGACAGAAACCGGTAGCAAAACGTTTTCTTCGTCGATTGGGGTTTCAGGCTCCGGTGCCATAAACACCAGCCAGGCCAGCACCGTAATAAAAATCAGAATCGACGAGTATAGCCATTTTCGGTTGGCTGATGCTGCAGGCATAGTCATGACGTTCCTGTTGTTAGATTTATGAATGTAAGTGTCGGTTGGTCAGTGTAGTTATTCAGCCTGAACCTCAACTGAAGGCGTTGAGTCGCTGACTAATCTCTTTCAGGCGCGATAACGTTTGCATCGCCAGCGGTAACGCGATCGCTGCCTCAGCATATTCCCATGAGTAGCTGATAATGGAAAATAACTTGCCGGGAGTGGCATCTGCCATTGACGCACATAACCATAAATTGAAAATAATAAAACCACCAATCATGGTAAAAATCAGACCATACAGGATTGCATCGCTGTCGGATAAATGAATTTCATGCCGACGCAGTGCCTGCAGATGAGAAATCAGCCGCATCGAAGATACACCGTTCAGAATATTCACCTGACGCTCCATCTGGCTGTTCAGTGCACGGTTAAGGCGATAAAACAAAGCGTGGAAGCCGGCGTATAAAATAACCATTGCTAGTAACAGTACTCCTGCTGCTAATGCCAGACGATAGTCGAAAAGGGCAAGAATGATCAGAGAGACCGCTAACTGAATAACCGCCGTGAATAATTCAGGGACATTGTTTTCAAGAAAATCAACCAGCTCACGCGCCATATCCAAACGTGCACTACGAACCGACACGCTCTCTTTATGATGACGTTGATCGACCTCAATGCCGAGCCGAACGCGAATCGAACCATACGCTCGGGTGTCGTAAATTCTGCGACCGACGGAAATAAGAATCAGAGCGAAAAATACCACGGCCAGATTCAGCAAATCGTCGTGTTTCTGCTGCAGTAATCCATCGATTGCAAAGCCAATTAAGAGTGGAATTAACGCCAGTAAGGCATTTTCGATCACGACTAATAGCCAGGTAATCCCTATCTGATGTGGGAAATGACGTAATAACAGTGATAACCCGATGGGTCCGGATAGCCCCCGCGATGACATAAAGAACTGCTCCTGTAATAAATATCAGCCGTTGTCAGAATAAAGCAATTCGATGACGCGGACGTGTCTTTTATCGAGGGATTTATGACCAGCGGATGCAACAGTCTTTCTTGTGTTATGACGGTGTGGTGTGTGATGTATTAACGTATCGATAGATTACGAGTGCAGTTGGTATTGTAGATTACGAGCGAAGTTGGTGTTGTTGCAAAGCCCAGTCGATATGTTGCTGAACCAGCTCGGAAGCGCACGGTCTTGCCTTTTCCAGGGCGTCGACTACTTCGAGGCTGGCAGGGGCGTTGCCGAGTGCTACGGCGATATTGCGTTGCCAGTTTTCATATCCAGTGCGGCGAATTGGCATGCCTTCGGTACGTTTCAGGAACGTGGTCTCATCCCAGGCAAATAGTTCCAGCAGCGTTGCTTTGTCGAGTTGATGACGAGGAGAAAAGTCCGGTTCTTCGGTGGTCTTGCTGAAGCGATTCCAGGGGCAACCGATCTGGCAGTCGTCACAGCCAAAAATACGGTTGCCAATGCCTTTGCGCAATTCCAGCGGAATCGGTCCGTCGAGTTCAATGGTCAGGTAGGAAATGCATTTGCGTGCATCCAATACGTGCGGCCCAACAAATGCCTGAGTCGGGCAAATGTCCAAACACGATGTGCAGCGTCCACAGTGTTCTTTCTGGTAGCTATCGTCGGTTGGTAGTGGCAGGTCGGTCAGAATTTCACCGAGGAAAAAATACGAGCCAGCCTGACGATTTATCAACATGGTATTCTTACCAATCCACCCCAGTCCGGCTTTATTGGCCAGCGCACGTTCCAGCAGTGGCGCGCTGTCAACAAAAGCGCGATAGCTCATACCTTGCTGTTGATTCACAGCTTCGATGGCTTGCTGAATTTTTTTACCCAGTTGCGTCAGGCGCTTGCGAATCAGTTTGTGATAATCGCGACCGAGGGCATAGCGTGAGATGTAGGCATGATGTTTATTCTGCAGTTGGCTGGTAAGTTCGATGCCCGGAGCCAGGTAATCCATCCGCAGGCTGATGACACGTATGCTGCCCGGTTGCAGTTCATCGGGTCGTGAACGCATATTGCCATGATCGGCCATATACGCCATTTCACCGTGGTAGCCCTGCTTTAACCACTGCTGCAGACGGTGTTCGTGTTCACCCAGATTGATATCAGTAATCCCAAGCTGCTGGAAGCCCAGTTCCTGAGCCCATTGTTCGATCTGCTCACGCAGGTCTGAAGCAACAGTAAAATGGGGTAAATCTGAGGTCATGTGCAGGACTTGAAAGGTACTTGTCGATATAATTCCGACAAATTTACCACATTGAAGGCCAAGCAGGGATGAACCGACCTTACTCAGCGAAAGATCATTTACCCGGCGAACTCTACAGTGCCGCCCAGGTACAGGAGCTGGATGCTCTGGCGATTGCTCAGATTCATCAGGAAAGCGGTGATGATGGTGGGTTCGAACTGATGTCCCGTGCGGCAGAAGCCGCCTTTGCCTGCATGTTGGAGCGCTGGCCAGAAGAAGGGTCGGTCTGTGTTTTTGCCGGACCGGGCAATAACGGTGGTGATGCTTATGTGTTGGCGGCACTGGCCTGTCATCATGGTCTGGACGTTGTGTTTTATACCCTGGGTGATCACAGCCAGATGTCGGCCACTGCCAGTAAAGCGCGAGAAATGGCGCTGGAAGCCGGTGTTGAGCCACAAGTCTTTCGCGATGAGTTGGTGTACGAAGGCGGTGTCATTATCGATGGTCTGTTGGGGACTGGCCTCAATAAAGTGGTTGAGGGTGAGTACGCCCAGGCGATCGCTGCCATGAATGCTCATCTGGCCGATGTGTTATCGCTCGACTTACCCTCGGGGCTGAATGCAGACTCCGGTCAGATTATGGGTTGTGCAGTGGAAGCCAGTCTGACGGTGACCTTCATCGGTGTGAAACAGGGTTTACTCACGTCTGATGGTCCGGATGTTTCCGGAGAAGTGGCGTTTGCATCTTTGGCGATCGATCCTCTGATTTATCATCAGGAGCGAGCGAACTGTGAGCGTATCAGTTGGGATCGTCTTGAGCGTCTGGGGCAGCGTTTACCTGCGCGCCGAGGTAACTCACACAAAGGCGAGTTTGGTCATGTCGTGGTGGTGGGAGGCGATCATGGTATGGGAGGCGCCGTTGCGATGGCGGTTGACGCTGCCGGTCGATGTGGTTCGGGATTGATTCGCTGTGCTACCCGCAGCGAGCACGTGACGCCTATTCTGGTGCGTCGTCCGGAAGCCATGGTGCGTGCCGTCGAATCTGGGCTCGAATTGCAGCCGTTGTTGGAAAAAAGCACCGTGATTGCGTGTGGCCCCGGTCTGGGTCAGAGCAGTTGGTCTGAGTTGTTGCTGCAGCAGGTATTACATGCGGAATCTCCGCTGGTACTCGATGCTGATGGTCTGAACCTGCTGGCATCACCCGGCTGGAAGCGCAGTTTTACTGAGCGTGACGTGATTATTACCCCGCATCCGGGTGAAGCTGCCCGTTTATTAGGGACCAGCATTGAGCAGGTGCAGGCAGACCGATTTGCTGCCGCACGCCAGCTGGCACAGGACTACGACGCTGTTGTCGTGTTAAAAGGTCAGGGAACGCTGATTGCAGCACCAGAAGGCAACGTGGCTTTGTGCACAGATGGTAATCCTGGCATGGCCTGTGGCGGCATGGGGGATGTCTTAACTGGCGTCATTGCTGCGTTGCTGGCCCAGGGGATGTCTCCCTGGCAGGCCGCTCGTTACGGTGTCTGTATCCACAGTGGCGCAGCTGACCTGGCTGCGGCAATAAATGGTCAGCGCGGTTTGCTGGCCACCGATTTAATGCCCTATTTAAGAGAGTTAATGAACTGATGTGCCCTGCTGAGAAGAATCATTCACCTGCCATTGAGTTAACCGGCGAACCGGAAATGCTGGCGTATGCCGCAAAGGTGGCAGAGTTTTTAAGGCAGCAGCAATTAACCGATGCTGGTCTGGTGATTTTTCTCGAAGGTACTCTAGGCGCCGGGAAAACCACTTTTTCCCGCGGCCTGGTTCAGGGCCTGGGCCACCTGGGAGCGGTAAAAAGCCCGACCTACACTCTGGTAGAAGATTACGCGCTGGCGGGTGTGAAGGTCTGCCACTTTGATTTGTACCGCCTGGCAGATCCTGAAGAACTGGAGTTTATGGGGATTCGCGATTATCTCAGCGATGGGGCATTATGCCTGATCGAGTGGGCCGACAAGGGGCGGGGGATTTTACCCGCAGCCGATTTGGTTCTGAGCATTGATGATCTGGGTGAAAGCCGCAGGTTAATCTGGCAGTCAGACTCTGAGCGGTCACAAAGCTGGGTCGCTGAACTGAGCGCGCTGTAACGGGAACATACCTTATTAATGAAGTTATGATGGTACGTCTGCTTTTCATTCTGACGATGATGATGTCAGCCCTGACTCAGGCTGACGTAAAAGATGTGCGTGTCTGGCAATCTCCGGATAAAACTCGTCTGGTATTTGATCTTACCGAACCCTCAGAACATAAAATTTTTACCCTGAGTAATCCAGATCGGGTCGTGATCGATCTGATGGCGGCTAAAAGTCTTAAGAACGTTGCAGCCATCGATGTTAAAGGCACGAACGTAAAAGCCATTCGCTCCGGCAAGCGTAACAAGCAAGATCTGCGCATTGTGTTGGACGTTAATCAGTCACTGTCACCCAAAAGTTTTCCACTGAAACCGAATAAGAAATATCCATATCATCGACTGGTTGTTGATCTGGAAAATAAACAGGCGGTGAAAGCGGTTGTTGCCCCGGTAAAGCACACCAAACACAGTGGCTCCTCGGAGCGTAACATCATTATTGCGATTGATGCTGGCCACGGCGGTGAAGATCCGGGAGCGGTTGGTCCTGGCCGAATTTATGAAAAACGCATTGTGTTGGCGATTGCCAGACAGTTGGAAAAACTGTTGAAAAACGAACCCGGATTTCAGCCTTTTATGGTGCGAACCGGTGATTATTATATTGGCCTGCGTGAGCGTACGGCCAAGGCACGAAAAGCTAATGCAGATTTTTTCGTCTCAATTCATGCGGATGCGTTTAAACACCCGAGTGCACATGGCTCTTCGGTCTTTGTATTGTCTGAGCGGGGAGCAACCAGTGAGGCTGCACGTTGGCTGGCGGATAAAGAAAACGAATCTGACCTGATTGGTGGCGTAAGCCTGGAAGATAAAGAAGATCATCTGGCGATGACCTTACTGGATTTATCCATGACGGCTAAACGCAACTCCAGCTTACAAATTGGTGCGGGTATTCTTAAGCAGATGGGGAAAGTCTCGCGCTTGCACAAGAAACAAGTGGAAGAAGCGTCATTTGTAGTACTCAAGGCCCCGGATATGCCCGCATTGTTAGTGGAAACCGGATTTATTTCCAATCCCGGGGAAGCGAAAAAACTGGCGGGTCGCAGCTACCAGAAAAAAATGGCTAAGGCGATCTTCAATGGCATTAGAGCCTATTTTAAAAGCTATCCACCACGCGGCACTTTACTTGCGTCCTCACAGAAAAAAAACAGTCCGATTAACAACTGGCAATCGGTTTCGGGTAAGAAAAATAGCCCAGCTGGCTATCGTACCTATGTCGTTCGTCGAGGCGATACGTTGTCTGGTATTGCGGTTAAGAATCGTGTTGCCATGTCGAAAATACGCCGCCTGAATAAATTAAAGTCTGACAATGTCTGGGTCGGACAAAAACTGAAAATCCCAACCTCATGACCTCCCGAATTCATTTATTATCGCCACGTCTGGCGAACCAGATCGCTGCTGGTGAAGTGGTCGAGCGCCCGGCCAATATTGTCAAAGAGCTGGTAGAAAACTCACTCGATGCCGGTGCAGATCGTATTGAAATCGACGCCGAACAAGGTGGTGTAAAGCTATTGCGTATCCGCGACAATGGCTATGGGATCGGCAAAGACGATCTGCCACTGGCCTTGAGCCGCCATGCGACGAGTAAGATCATCACCCTGGACGATCTTGAAGCCGTCGGCAGCCTCGGCTTTCGCGGTGAGGCGTTGGCAAGTATCAGCTCGGTTACCCGGTTAACATTAAGCTCTCGTGAAAAAGATGCGGAAGAAGCCTGGCAGGTGACTGCCGAAGGCCGGGATATGGTCGCCAGTGTTTCGCCGTCTGCTCATCCAGTGGGTACGACCATCGAAGTGCGTGATTTATTTTTTAATACCCCGGCAAGACGAAAATTCCTACGTACAGAGAAAACCGAATTTTCCCACCTTGAAGAGACAGTCAAACGTCTGGCATTGAGTCGTTACGATGTTGGATTTACTTTGCGTCACAATGGCAAAGTGATTCATTCGTTGCGTCCGGCAACACGACCGATTGACCGCGAAAAGCGGGTTGCACAGCTATTAAATCCAACCTTCATGGACAGTGCGGTGCATATTGAACGAGAAGCCGCCGGTCTGAACTTGCAGGGGTGGGTTGGCTTGCCGACGTTTTCCCGTTCCCAGGCGGATATGCAATATTTCTTCGTCAATGGTCGGGTGGTGCGTGACAAACTGGTGGTGCATGCCATTAAGCAGGCCTACCGGGATGTATTGTATCACGGCCGTCAGCCTGCCTTTGTTCTCTACTTATGGCTTGATCCGAAGCTGGTGGATGTGAACGTACATCCAACCAAACACGAAGTACGTTTTCGTGATGGCCGTCTTGTGCACGATTACTTATTCCGCACGTTACACAAAGCTCTGGCGGATGTGCGTCCGGATGCTCAGTTGCCGCCGGGCGGCCGTCTCGATGATGGCGGGCCAGCGAGTCAGAGCCTGACGCAACAAAATACACCAGCCAGTGGCGTGGAAGCAGGAGAGTTCAGTGAACAGACCCGATTAAACTGGCAATCGGCGGCCACATCAGCACCAGCGCAAACATCGGGTTTCCAGAGTAATAGCTATCAGACACATCCGGGCGCAAGTCAGGCTCGTGAGGGCATCAGTCAGAATGCCGTTGCTGAACAGCTGCAGGCTTATCAAACCATGGCGCAACCGCTGGCGGGAGCCGTTAATAATGTTGAGCCTTTCAGCAATGGGGCGGTGCAGTCGCTACCGGAATCCACCGGTGAAGATATGCCGCCTCTGGGTTTTGCTATTGCGCAGTTGCACGGTATTTATATCCTGGCGCAAAACGCGCTGGGTATGGTGGTGGTGGATATGCATGCCGCTCATGAGCGCATTACCTACGAGCGCTTAAAGGTCGCTTTGGATGAGCAAGGTGTGCAAAGTCAGCCATTGTTGGTGCCGGAAACACTGGCGGTCAGTGAACGTGAGGCGGATGCCGCTGAACAGCATGGCGACGAGTTTCGTCACTTGGGTGTCGAAATTGCCCGGGTAGGTCCTGAAAGTATTTTAATTCGTCAGATTCCGGTGTTATTGCAGCAGGCAAACGTTGCTCAACTAATCACCGATATGTTGTCAGATTTAATGGAGCACGGCCGTTCAGACCGCATTCTGGCCTTCCGTAACGAAGTATTATCGACCATGGCGTGTCATGGTTCGGTGCGCGCAAATCGCAAATTAACCCTGCCTGAAATGAATGCTTTACTGCGTGACATGGAGGCGACGGAACGCAGTGGCCAGTGCAACCATGGGCGTCCGACCTGGACGCAAATGACACTGCCCGAACTGGATAAACTGTTTTTAAGAGGCCGATGATGAGCGATAACCCGAATACATTGCCTCCGGCGATTTTTTTGATGGGGCCAACGGCATCGGGTAAAACCGCGCTGGCGCTCGAACTGGTGGAGAAATATCCCTGCGAGATCATCAGTGTTGATTCAGCGCTGGTGTACAAGGGGATGGATATTGGTACCGCCAAGCCAGATGGCGAGATGCTGAAGCGTGCGCCACACCGGTTAATCGACCTGATTGACCCGGCTGAAAGTTACTCTGCCGCGAACTTCCGTGACGATGCGCTGCATGAAATGGCCGAAATTACCGCCGCCGGTAAAATACCGTTGTTGGTAGGAGGTACCATGATGTACTTCAAATTTCTGCGAGATGGCGCGGCGGAGTTGCCTAAAGCGGATGCTGATGTGCGTGACAGGCTGGTGGCGGAAGCACAGCAGTTTGGCTGGCCACATATGCATAACAAGTTAGCAGAGATTGATCCTGCATCGGCTGCACGACTGAAGCCGATGGATTCTCAGCGCATTGAGCGTGCGCTGGAGGTTTATGAAATCTCGGGCAAAACCATGAGTCAGTTCTGGGCTGAGCAGCAAACTCAGCCACTACCTTATCATGTAGTGAATTTGGCAGTCTGTCCGCCAGAACGTCAGCAGCTCCATGAACGTATTGCTATTCGCTTTAAGCAAATGTTGCGTGAAGGTTTTATTGATGAGATGCGAACTTTGTTTCAGCGAGATGATCTCAACCCTTCGTTACCGTCGATTCGAGCGGTGGGTTATCGTCAGGCATGGGATTATCTAGAGGGTAATTGTAGCTACGAGGAAATGGAAGAAAGGGGCATCATTGCGACTCGTCAGCTGGCAAAACGTCAGATTACCTGGCTGCGAAGTTGGCCCGATTTGCACTGGCTGGATACAAATGATCCAAAACTTCTGCAAAGTGCCTTGAAAATCCTTGAAGCGAACGCCATATTTAGCGCATCGACCTGATTTATCTGCTTACCTTAGCACTAAGCCCGATGTCAGAGCGGTATGGGGCATTTTTTTATTCGGTCGTCCCCACATTGGACGACACCTTAAATTTCAAGGAGACAACCATGTCAAAAGGGCACTCTTTACAAGACCCTTATCTGAACCAACTGCGCAAAGAGCGTATTCCGGTTTCCATTTTCCTGGTAAACGGAATTAAGCTGCAGGGCCAGATTGAATCATTTGACCAGTTTGTAATTTTGCTGAAAAACACCGTAAGCCAGATGGTGTATAAGCATGCGATTTCTACTGTTGTGCCATCTCGTAACGTTCGTCTGGCGCCAGCCGACAGCGGTGTTGAAGCGGCGGAAGAGTAAGTTCTTTTTTATGCCGGGACCTTTCCCGGCGTAATTCCTTTCCGAATTTTTATCAGAGGCTTAGCTGACTTTGTTCTTTGAACGGCCAACTAACAATTCAGGCCAAAAGCAGGGTGGCGAAACCGCAATACTGGTTCATATCGATTTTCCCGAAGGCCTGAACCGCGAAGATCTGAATGAGTTTCGTGAGCTGGTGATTTCTGCCGGTGCTGATCCGCTTGAACTGGTAACCGCAAAGCGCTCTACTCCCGACCCAAAAACCTTTATTGGACTGGGTAAAGTGGAAGAGATTCGCGACATGCTGAATCTGCATGACTGCCAGCTTGTGATGTTTAATCATGCGTTATCGCCCAGCCAGGAGCGCAATCTTGAGAAGGCACTGGAGTGCCGTGTGGTAGACCGTACTGGTCTGATTCTCGATATTTTTGCTCAGCGTGCCCGAACTCACGAGGGTAAACTGCAGGTTGAGTTGGCCCAGTTACAGTATCAATCGACGCGGCTGGTGCGTGGTTGGACTCACTTAGAGCGACAACAGGGTGGTATTGGCTCCCGTGGTGCTGGTGAATCTCAGTTGGAAACCGACCGCCGCTTAGTACGTAATCGCGTTAGCCAAATTCATAAACGGCTGGAAAAGGTGCGTGCCCAGCGCAATCAGGGCCGTCGTGCGCGTCAGCGTTCATCCATTCCAACGGTTGCCATTGTGGGTTATACCAACGCCGGTAAATCGACCTTGTTTAATGCGTTAACGACATCCGAGGTGTATGCCGCTGATCAGTTATTTGCCACATTGGACCCAACCCTGCGTCGTCATAGTGTTGATGATATCGGAGAGGTGGTGCTGGCCGATACGGTCGGATTTATTCGTCATTTGCCGCATAAATTAGTGGAAGCTTTCCGCGCAACTTTGCAGGAAGCGGCAGAGGCGGATTTGCTGATGCATGTAATTGACTGTGCAGCAGATGAGCGTGATTCCAATATTGAACAGGTGGAGATGGTGCTGGGCGAAATCGAAGCCGACGAAGTATCTCAGTTGCGGGTATATAATAAGATCGACTTATTAGAACACGGTGAAGCCCGTATTGATCGTGATGATCAGGGGTTGCCTGTTGCGGTGTGGTTATCGGCACGTGAACACGAAGGTTTCGATTTGCTGAATAAAGCGATTGCGGAGCTGCTTGGTGACGATTTATTTGCTGAAGAAATTCGACTCAGACCTGCAGAATCCAAGTTGCGCGCTATTCTTTATGACATGGGCGCCATTCGTGAAGAGGCTTATACGGATGACGGCGATATATTGTTGCAAATCCGTATGCAACGTCAGGATTTTCGTCGTGCAATCGCCAAAGCAGGAATAACAGAACACCGATTTTTGCCGCAGCAAAAAGAACCCTGGCAATAACCGTACTGATAAATGCAGTCGCAACGAAATAATCTGCTTGGATTGACAGTCTTTGACCGATGGAGACTGTCTATCGTGCCTAAAACGTATATCATTGTTGAGCGCTTTGAGGCGCTTTTTGAACTGTCTGCCTGACTGGAGAGACTTATGGCCTGGAATGAGCCTGGCGGTAATGGCCCCAAAGATCCATGGGGTAACAACGATCGCGGCGATCGTGGAAATGACAACCGCGGTAATAACAATCGCGGTGGTAATCAGCCGCCCGATCTGGATGAAGCATTAAAACAACTGCTGGACAAGCTCAACGGCATGTTCGGTGGTCGCGGTAACAACAACCGCAATAATAACAACCAGGGCAGCGGTGCCGGTGGCATGTTCGGCATTGCTGCTGTTGTGCTGGTAGTGATGTTAGGTTTTAACGCCGTTTACACCCTGGATGAACAGGAACGGGGTGTGGTTTTACGGTTGGGTGAATACCTGAAGACAGAACAGCCCGGCCTGCGTTTCAAGATCCCGCTGGTCGATAGCGTGATTCCGGTTAATACCACCAAAGTTCGTGAAGCTGAAATCAAAGAACGGATGCTGACGGAAGACGAAAACATCGTCGAAGTTGAATTAAACGCTCAGTACCGTGTGGTTGATCCGGTCTCGTTCGCACTGCGTGTTGAGGCGCCGGAACGTACTTTATTGTCTGCTGCCGAGAGTGCGCTGCGTCATGAAGTTGGTTCCACTGAGATGGACCCGATTCTGACCACCGGTCGTGCTGAATTGGCTGAGAAAGTTCAGCTGCGTCTGCAGGATTATCTGGAGCGTTACCAGACCGGTATGGTTCTGACCAATGTCAACATTAAAGATGCCCGCCCACCGGCTCAGGTGAAGGCTGCGTTTGATGATGTTCAGAAAGCCAAACAGGATAAAGAGCGCTTTATTAACGAATCGGAAGCTTATGCAAACTCGATTGTTCCGGAAGCACGTGGTCGTGCTCAGCGTCAGTTGGAAGAAGCGTCGGCTTACAAAGAACGTATCATTGCTCGCGCAGAAGGTGAGGCGGCTCGTTTTGATAACCTCTACAGCGAATACAAAAATGCGCCGAAGGTAACCCGTGAGCGTCTTTACATTGAGTCGATCACGGAGGTCTACAACAAAGCCAGCAAGGTGATGGTGGACGTTGATGGTGGTAACAATATGATGTATCTGCCATTAGATCAGATTGTTAAAAATATGCCGGCGCAAAGCAAAACCGGTGCTATTTCTGATAATGAAATTTCACGTCTGACCGATCGCGTATTGAATGAAGTACGTGCCCGTCAGAATTCTTCTTCTTCATCATCTCGTCGTGGGGAGGGTCGCTAATGTCTCCTAAAGCTATGTTAGCTGTCATCGCTCTGGGCATCGTTGCACTGGTTGCCAGTCAGGGCCTTTACGTGGTGAATGAAACTGAGCGTGCGATTAAGCTTCAGTTCGGTGAAATCGTTGAGGCTGATATTCAGCCCGGTCTGCACTGGAAAAGTCCGCTGATTCAGGAGGTCAAACGCTTTGATGCACGAGTACTGACACTCGACACCAATCCATCGCGCTTCCTGACGGCCGGTAAAAAATACGTGATTGTTGATTCCTTCGCTAAATGGCGCATTAAAGATGTGCGTGCTTACTACAAGGCCACCTCTGGCGATCGTTTCCAGGCTTCGAACTTGTTAGCCAACCTGGTAAACAAAGGTCTGCGTGATGAAATTGCTGCTCGCTCTCTGCATGAGGTGGTTTCCGGTGAACGTGACGAATTGATGACCAAGTTGACCACGGCGCTGAATACCGAAACTCAGGATGATCTGGGGATTGAAGTTCTGGATGTTCGGGTTAAAGCAGTGGATCTTCCTGATGATCTGAGTAACTCGGTGTATAACCGAATGTCGGCTGAGCGAGAGCGTGAAGCCCGCGAGCACCGATCTCAAGGTAAAGAGCTTGCTGAAGGTATTGAAGCAGATGCGGATCGTCAAAAGACGGTTATCGAAGCGGAAGCCTATCGTGATGCAGAGCGCACCAAAGGTGAAGGTGATGCACAAGCGGCCAAGATCTACGCTCAGGCGTATACCAAAGATCCTGAGTTTTATGCATTCACGCGCAGCCTGAAAGCTTATGAAGAGACCTTCAAGCAGAACGACGTGATTATGCTGAAGCCCGACAGCGACTTCTTCCGTTACATGAAGGATGCCGCAGGCCAATAGGCGGTTGCATAGTCAGTAATCGTAGCGCCGGAACTCTCTGCGGGTTCCGGCGTTTTTGTTTCTGAGTTACTTATTCGTCTGGCTAGAACCTGAAGTTATATGCAACGGGGGTGTTCTTACCAATTGACACAAGCAAAGCGGATTCAAAGGAATTGCGCCTAAATTATGTTCATTGCCTTATGGCTTTGGTAGAATCCTGCAACCGGGCGACACGCCCGGTTTTTTTGTGCGGTTAAAAAGGTAAACAACAGTGCAACTCGACTTCTGGCGGGAAATCGCCATCGCTGTTTGCCTGGTATTTATCCTCGAGGGGGCGTTACCGTTTTTATACCCTGCCCGCTGGCGAACACTGGTACAGCAGCTTGCCGAAGTGGATGACCGCACAATGCGAATGACCGGTCTGTTCAGCATGTTGCTGGGGCTGGGGCTTCTCTATCTGATCAATTGATAAGGCTGAATCATGACACGCGCTGACCGTTGGCTATTGCCGGATGGTATTGATGAAGTGTTGCCGCCTCAGGCGCGGCAAATCGAGGTTTTACGTCGTCACCTGCTCGATTTGCTGGATCATTGGGGCTATGACTTTGTGATTCCGCCGGCGCTGGAGTATCTGGACTCTTTGTTAACCGGTACTGGCAAAGATCTGGATCTGCGTACCTTTAAGGTGACCGACCAATTGTCGGGTCGCATGATGGGTCTGAGTGCCGATACCACGCCTCAGGTTGCTCGTATTGATGCTCACAGCCTCGCTCCGGAAGGGGTTAGCCGCCTGAGCTATTGCCGCACGGTTTTTCATGCTAAAGCGCCATCCTTGCTTGCCAACCGAACGCCAACCCAGATCGGTGCGGAATTATACGGTGAAGCGGGTGTCGCGGCTGACGTTGAGATCATCAGTTTAATGGTGGCGATGATTGACAAGGCCGGCATCAAAGATATCCACCTGGATTTGGGGCACGTTGGTGTTTTCCGTGCCCTGGCTGATAAAGCGGGTATCAGCGCTGAGCAACAGAACGAATTATTTGATCTGCTGAAGCTGAAATGTGCTTCTGACCTGGATGCCTGGGCCGATCGTGAAATCAAAGACGCTAAATTGTGTGAGGCTTTTAAACTTCTCACTCGTTTGCAGGGCGATCGGAAGCTGTTAGATGAATCCATCGCTCGCCTGGCTGAGTTGGTACCGGAAACTTCAGCGGAGTTACAACACATTCAGAAGGTGACGGATCAGCTGGCGATGCGTTTCCCGAATACGCCGTTCTATTTTGATTTAACCGAACTGCGTGGTTACGACTATCACACCGGTCTGGTGTTTGCGGCTTATGTTCCGGGTTACGGTGATGCCGTCGCTCAGGGCGGTCGTTACGATGAAACCGGTGCCGTATTTGGACGTGCGCGTCCGGCAACCGGGTTCAGTGCTGATTTAAAAGTGCTGGCACGTTTCGGCACTCAGCCGGTGGCCAGAAAGCAAACCGTCGTCGCCCCTGGCAGTGACGATCCACTGTTGTGGGAAAAAATTCAGCAATTGCGCGAGCAGGGTGTTCGTGTGCTGGTACAGCTGAACGCAGAAGCGATCCCGGCGGATCAGACTCTGCAATTTCAGGCAGGTCAGTGGCAACTGGTCGACGCCTGAGAGAATTCATTTTTTATTGAAAACAGGCCGAGTTGAGTGAATCAACAAGGCCCTAACAGAGTGATAGATACCGAGATGGGCAAAAGCGTTGTTGTTCTGGGCACCCAATGGGGTGACGAAGGTAAAGGTAAAATTGTTGATCTGCTGACAGAGAAGGCGACTGCGGTTGTGCGTTTTCAGGGCGGTCACAATGCGGGTCATACCCTGGTGATCGACGGTGTTAAAACCGCACTGCACCTGATCCCGTCTGGCATTTTGCGCGATAACGTGCGCTGTATTATCGGTAATGGTGTCGTGTTGGCACCGGACGCGCTGTTAAAAGAAGTGCGCTCTCTGGAAGAGCGTGGCGTACCGGTAATGGAGCGCCTGCGTATTTCCCATGCCTGCCCACTCATTCTGCCTTACCACGTTGCTCTGGATCAGGCGCGTGAGATCAAGCGTGGTAACGCTAAGATCGGTACTACCGGTCGTGGTATTGGCCCGGCTTATGAAGATAAAGTATCTCGTCGTGGTCTGCGTGTTGGTGATATGTTCCAGCCGGAATTTGCTGACAAGCTGAAAGAAGTGATGGAATTCCACAACTTCTCGCTGAAGAACTACTACGGTGTTGATGAAGTCAGCTACGAAGACACTCTGGCATCTTGTCATGAGTGGGCTGCGCAAATTAAAGACATCGTTGTTGATGCAGTGGATATGGTTCATACCATCCGCGAGCAGGGCGGTGACATCATGTTCGAAGGTGCTCAGGGTACTCTGTTAGATATTGACCACGGTACCTATCCGTTTGTTACCTCATCAAATACTACCGCTGGCGGTGTTGCCTGTGGTTCTGGTGTGGGCCCGTTGTATCTGGATCAGATCATGGGTATCACCAAAGCGTATACCACTCGTGTTGGTTCCGGTCCTTTTCCAACGGAGCTGTTCGATGAGGTGGGTGAACATCTGGCGACTGTTGGTCATGAGAAAGGTACTACCACGGGTCGTTCCCGTCGTTGTGGCTGGTTCGATGCCGCACTGGTTAAACATGCAATCCGTGTGAACTCAGTCAACGCGATCTGCCTGACCAAGCTGGATGTACTGGATGGTCTGGAAACCGTTAAGGTGTGCGTTGGTTACGAAGACGAAAATGGTAACCGCATGAACGTTCCGGCAAGCGCTGATCAGTTCGACAAAATTACCCCGGTATACGAAGAGCTGCCAGGTTGGACTGAGAGCACAGTGGGTGCACAGAAGCTTGAGGATCTTCCGGAAAATGCTAAGGCTTATATTCGTTTTGTTGAAAAAGCGATCGAAGCGCCAATTGATATTATCTCTACAGGTCCTGACCGCGTACAAACTATTGTGCTGCGTCATAGCTTCGAGCTTTAACGGAACACGTCTAGTATTGGTAGGGAGTGTTAAGAGTTAGCTGAACAACGTTCGTTTAATATCGGGTGGTTGTGTGTGATTGCTAACTTTACCTTACTTCGACCACTTCGGTGGCCTTGCCTAAAAAAATCAAAAAAACCGCCCATTGGCGGTTTTTTTATCGCTGATTTTTGACGAGTGTATTATGTCTGACTCTGCAGCCCGAACGGATTCCCGTATGGTCGAAACCAACCAGCACGATTTGCATGAGCGTCTGGAACAGGTGGTGAAAAAACACCTCCAAGAGCCGTTTCGTAAACCCTTTCATGATGCGACGGTGGAGGCATTTTATCGCATTAAAGAAGTCTGGCAGGCGGATGGTCGCCCACTGATCCTGGATTCCTGCTGCGGTGTGGGCGAAAGTACAGTGAACTTAGCTGAGCGCCATCCGGATGCTTTTATTCTTGGGTTAGATAAATCCGGTTGTCGTATTGAAAAGCACGATAGCTACCGCCGTACGGCAGATAACTATTTATTAGCGCGTGTTGATTTAAATGATTTTTGGCGCTTGGCCGCTGCAGATAGCTGGCAGCCAACGCATCACTATATTCTCTACCCAAATCCCTGGCCAAAGGCAGCTCACCTGAAACGTCGCTGGCACGGTGCGCCGGTATTTCCATATTTGTTGCTGTTGGGTGGGCAGCTGCAGATGCGTTCGAATTTCCCACTGTATTTGCAGGAATTCCAGCAGGCGCTGAAAGTGGCGGGTTTAGCTGGTGAGTTTTCGCCGTTGACGTTTGAAGGTGAGAATGGAGATGCCAGAGATATCACACCTTTTGAACGTAAATACCGTTTAAGTGATCAGTCATTATTTCGCCTGGATGCCGATTTATCGAATTTTGATGTATCCTGGCGTGCTCAGCTGACATTGCCAGGGAAAGCGATCAGGCGCTGATCGTATTGCGACCGCGCTCCTTCGATTTATACAGTTGAGCATCGGCGCGCGAGAACATGCTGTCTTGCGTATCACCAGGCTGAAACTCGGAAATACCGATACTCAGTGTGGGTGGATTGCCGGTTTCTGGGTGCGCGATCGGGAATGTCTCGAGCTGCAGTTGCAGGCGGCGGGCCAGATCTTCGGCTTGTTCGGCATTGGTTTCCGGACAGATAATACAAAACTCATCCCCCCCCCATCGACCAATCACATCGGATGGTCTCGAGCTGGTCACCAGTAACTCAGCAACCACGCGGATAATATTGTCTCCGGATTGATGGCCAAGGATGTCATTGATCGGTTTAAAGTGATCGATATCGATCAGAATGAGCGACATGTCGTGCTGATAACGACGGCTGCGCTCAATCTCGCTACAAAAACGACGATCGATGCCAGAGCGGTTGCGCGTGCCTGTCAGGTGGTCGGTTTCGGAACGTTGTTTTAATTCCAGCTCCTCTTTGCGTGAGCGAATGACAGCGATAGTGTGAGCCTTCTTTTTGTCCGGGAACGTCGCCACTTCAATATCGAGAGGCAGTCTTTCACCACTTTTATGGGTACCGTAAAAATGCTCGCTGCCAGTGCGGACCAAAGAAAGCGGATTGCTGGGTGCATCGCCGATAGTGCCGTGATCCAACAGGTCACGTATTGACCGGCTTTTGATTTCGTCTTCACTGTAACCAAAGATTTCGCTCACTTTAGGGTTAGCGCGTATGACTTTTCCGCGGCTATCAACGACTAATAAGCCGTCAGGGATGACGGAAAACAGTGTTTCCAGGTTGTTTTTTGCGGAGGTGGTGCGGATAACCAGATAGCTGCTGTACAGCGTAAAAACAATCAGTGCTGGAATACCCAGCCAGGTCAGAATCTGTACCCTGTTCTGCGCTGTATTCAGTAGGCTATCGGTTTGTTGCTTTACTTTGTGGTAGTTATTCTCCAAGTGTATGTTCAGGGTTGCCAAAGCTTCCGCTGCGAACCTGTCATCAACGTGGATGCGTTCATCAAGTTTACTGACACTCAGCCTGGTAGCTAGCGCGTGATTGATACCCTGAAGCTTTCGTTTGTAGTTCCCCATAATAGTGGCCAGGCCATTCAGTGCGTGCATTTCTTCCTGATGAATCGGGAGTTCAAGGTACTGGCGCAATAGCCTCTGAGTGTCAGTCATCGATTGCTTAGCCTGAACCAGATAATTGGCATCACGACGTATCACGTAGTTTTTATAGTGATGGATAAAACCGGCATAGCCAAGAGAGGCACGGATCTGACTGATCAGGTGAAATTTGTGTTGGGTTTGAGCACTGTATTCATGCCATTCGTTGTTGAGGTTGTCGATGGCGCGTGTGGTCGATAGGCTGAGGTTGACCAGAATCAGAAAAGTTACGATAAAGAGGATGGATATAATCCGAACATGGGCACAAGATTTATATTGATGATTGATGGTCTGTGGAGCAGGCATCACGTTATCCAGATCATTCCATGAAGTTTCTGACTAATTCATCATTATTCTAGACCAATCCTCCTCTGAAGCTACTAATAAAATTTTCAATATCGATGATTTCCCCGCTGCTTGTGCCGGCTATGCACTGGTATGTGCAGTAACTGATAATTTGTTTCGCTCAGGGAAATGATTAAGCCACTATCAGTTTAAGGTTATTCGTAAGCCAGCGGACGACTGCTTGTTTGCCGTTCGTACCCGTGTATTTTTGCCGGTGCTGTTGTGCGTGGCGAGGTTTCGTTGAACCCGCTTGCGAGTCTGCTGCTGAACCTGCAATAGATTATCGTAATAGGCGTGCTGCATAAGTTTCTCCTGAGCCTGAATAAGCCCTAATATCTCCATGATTGTCGCTATCATAAATGAGTTGGCTGAACGGAATCTGAATCGCGCTTCAATGGCTTGATCGAAGGATTCAGCGAAAGTTCAGATAAATGGGTTATTATGAACGTACTTCAATTTCGGGACTGGTAATGTTCGGAGCCTGGCAAACCCTGTTAATGTTCATTTGCTATTGTAAGCGCAGCTTTATCATTGCTTTGATGCTGGCTGCTGCGCCAATAGCTGTGGCCGACGATAATACCGACGGCAAATGGGTCGAAGAGCCGGTTATTAAAACGGAGTGGCTGGAGCAGGTTGTTAGTCCGGTCAGTCGCTGGATGGAGCAACGTATTCAGGGTAGTCAGCACAGCGCTCCGATTGTTCATGAAGCCCCTGAAGTTGCCACCTTACCCTCACATGTAATCTCCCCCACTGAGGCAGCTCGTCTGCTTACCCTGTTATTTCCCGGAGAGGTTCTGCGAGTTCAGTTATTAAATACCCAACCTACAGCCTACAGCATTAAGTTGTTGTCGGAGCAGGGGTCTATTTCAGGTTTTTACATGGATGCTACCGACGGAACGTTACTGGAGAATCGTCCGCCGTTAAAACAGACAGCCGCACAGCCAAATCAAGAAAAGGAGATGAGTCATGAAAATTCTGATCGTTGAGGATGACCAGTTGCTGCGCCAGCAGCTGGTGCAGCAGTTGGAACAAAATGGCTTTAATTGCCAGCAAGCTGCAGATGGTATGGAAGGATACTTCCATGCCAGCGAGTACCCGTTTGATATGGCTGTGATCGACCTCGGACTGCCGAAAATTGATGGCATTGAATTAATTCGCCGGTTGCGAACAGACGGGTGTAAGTTTCCGATCCTGATTTTAACCGCCCGTAATGGTTGGAAGTCCAGGGTTGAGGGACTTGACGCCGGTGCTGATGACTACATGGAAAAACCGTTTCACATCGAGGAGCTGGCAGCTCGATGCCGGGCCTTATTACGGCGTACCACGGGCAACAGTAATACTCTTGAGGCTGGCCCGCTGCAACTGGACCTCACCACACAGCAAGTCACTCTGAATAACGAGCTGATGGACCTGACGGCGTTTGAATACAAAATTCTTGAATACATGATGCGTCGCGGTGGCGAGGTCATATCTAAAACCGTATTGACCGACTATTTATACGATCAGGATTTTGAGCGTGATAGTAACGTCATCGAAGTTTTGGTTGGTCGCTTAAGGAAGAAACTCGCTGGAGATAGTGGATTTGCGCCAATCGTTACCTTGCGTGGTCGCGGTTATCAGTTTCAGAAGCAGGGCTGAAGCACGATATGCTCAACTCATTAATCGGACGGCTGATGGCGTTTTCGACGTTGACGTTGATCGTATTAATGACGGGCCTGGGTTTTTTATTGCAGCATTCGTTTTACAGCTCACAGCTGAGTGCAATGCAGGAGCGATTAAAGCTGCACAGTTATTCGATTTTATCGGTTGCGGATTACCACAGCAGCCAGTTGTATTTGCCCGTTTTTCTGCAGGAACGCCGTTTTAATAAGCCGGAGTCGGGTTTGTACGCCCAAGTCGTAAAATCGGATGCCACTAAGGCCTGGTCATCGTTGTCCGCGCGGTCATTATCACTGGGGAGCAGCCGCTGGGCGGAACAGGGGCAATGGATCTATTCGACCGTTGCCCGGACGGACGAACAATTTTTTATGGCGCGATTTGGTGTGAGTTGGTCGGAATCGGGTATCAGTGGTCCGGTTTATAATATTGTACTGCTTGAAAGTATGTCGGAACTGCATCTTCAGGTTGATCTTTACCGACAAAAGCTGGGGATTTTATTGTTGAGCTTGTCCAGCTTTATTCTATTGATGCAGTTTTTAATTTTGCGTTGGGGTTTAAGGCCGCTGCGCCAGGTCAGTTCCGATCTGGAAGATATTCAGCATGGGCAGAAAGCACAATTGTCCGGAGACTATCCGCGAGAGCTGAAACCGCTGACATCTAACCTTAACCGTCTGATTTCCTCCGAACACGGACAGCGTGAGCGTTACCGAAACACGCTGGCCGATTTATCTCACAGTTTAAAAACCCCGCTGACAGTGATGTCTGGCATTGTGACCGAACAACAACAGCATGAGAAAACGGTAGAGTTAAATGAACTCTGTTATCAGATTGATAAAATGAACTCGACTATTGGTTATCAGTTGCAACGAGCGGTGCAGGGGTCATCCGGCTTAAGTATTCAGAAAATAGACGTGCTGCCATTATTGCAATCGGTTTGCTCTGCGATGGATAAAGTGTATGCCAACAAAGGTATGGCTATTCACCTTGATGTATCGGAACCAGCCATATTCAATGGCGATGAAAATGACTTGTTGGAAGTGCTGGGCAACCTGGTTGATAATGCTTGCAAGTACGGTAACCAGACCGTTGAAATTGCGGTGTTTCAGGAGTCGCAACAATTGACCATTACAGTATCGGATGATGGCCGGGGTATCCCGGAAGAGCAACGGAATCTTGTATTGCAGCGTGGTCGTCGATTAGATACTGTTGAAGCCGGTCAGGGCCTTGGTCTGGCATTGGTGAAGGAAATTCTTGATAGTTATCGGGCCGGACTTATTATCGAACAATCACCCTTAGGAGGGGCCTGCTTCAGAATAACGTTCCCCCAGTGAGTATCTGTGCAGGTAAGGACATATGACAACGAATAATACAAAAAAGCTGATTACGATGCTGATGCTGTGTTTTCTCACCGCCTGTTCCAGTGTCACTATGCGACCATACGGTGGCGAAAAAATTACCACGAAGCCCACTTATCAGAGTAGTAAAGATTATTACTGGTGGGGGCTGCGTAATAAATATCAGATTAACACCAGTGAGATTTGCCAAGGCCGTCGGGTCATGCAGATGCAGTCGGTCAGCACATTATCTGACTGGATTTTTCAAACGCTGACCATTGGGATTTATTTTCCGCGTACAGCCAAAGTTTGGTGCGAGGAAAAACGGTGATGGTATTGAACAGAAAAGCCCGGAGTGCGGCTTTAATCGTTGTTGCTTTGCTTGCTTCAGCACTATCAGGCTGTGCCACTATGAAGTTTACTCAGGATGTACCTGATCGGCCGCTGAAGCGGGAAAAAGTGCAACATTGGCATCATACTATCATCAACGGCATGGTCGAAGTCAGTGAACCGGCGAACCTCTATCGGGATTGCCGCGGCAAGCCATGGAAGTCTGCGACGGTAGAGTTCCGCTTTAAAAATGGTCTGGTTGGTGGCGTAGCTAATGCAGCCATAGACTCTGTAATATTTTCCTCTGCATTTCTGGCTTTTTATGCTCCATGGAACGTTGAAATTTATTGTACGAAATAAGCTGATTTCATCGCTTAACCGATCATGGCAGCTTAGTTAAGGGGGCGCTTGAGCGGGCCACTTGCCGCGAAAACTGAACTAACGAGCCAATCTGTATATGACTGGCCGATAAATTTGACTATGATTAGTGGGTCACTAGTCTTTCTAGCCCATCTACCCATCGCCTGGCAACGTTTCATGCTGCATCTTTGGTTTTCATTAGCCGTCATTCTCTTCCTTGGGTGTTCTTCATCCCAGGCTATGACGTTGAGCGAAAACAGACATGCCGATCCGGTTGCATTGGAGTTGACTTACCTTTCAACGTTCAGTGAGCGTGCGGCGATCGATGAAGCACTCGAGTATGCGCTCCCCTGGCAGGTGCCGGATAAAACGCCACCCAACTTTGGCTTCACCCGGAAATCGTTCTGGCTGAAAGCGCCAATTTATAACGATACCGGCGTTTCGCAGCGACGATTGCTTACGGTGGATTACCCGTTGCTCGACCATCTTGAAATCTTTCTGGTGCAAGATAAAAACATCATAAAGCACGCGGTGATGGGCGATCGAATGCCATTTCATGTTCGAGAAGTGAACAATCGTCGCTTTGTTGTACCTGTGGATATTCCGGCTGACGGCAAGGTGCAGGTTTATTTCTTTCTCAGAACCAGCAGCGCCGCATTACTTCCGGCATTTTTATGGCAGGAACAGGATTTTTATCAGCACGAAGTCGAGCTATCTCTCGGTTTCGGGCTGTACTTTGGCTTTATTATTGTAATGATCGCCTACAACCTGTTTCTGTACTTTTCGATTCGGGATGTCAGTTACCTGTATTACATCCTGTATGTTGGAGCATTTTGTATTTTTCAGGCCTCGCTCACCGGCTTGTCCTATCAGTTTTTGTGGCCGGAAAGCCCGAACTGGAATGATCTGAGTGTGCCATTCACCGTGCTGCTGACGAATGTTACAGCGCTGCTGTTCGCAATTCGCTTTCTCGATCTGAAACGACATACAACGCTGTTTTATCGTTTTGTGTTGGTCGATCTGTCGGTCTGTAGCTTATTGTTGTTCGCCTGCTTCTGGGTCAGCTATGCCTCCATTATTGCTATTGCTGCAACCTTTACCATAGTGAACAGTCTGGCGATGTTTGCAGGCAGTGCTTATTTGCTCAAGCGTGGCGTTCGTCATGCACGTTTCTTTTTACTTGGCTGGACCACCTTCCTGTTAGGCTGTCTGCTGTTATCACTGATGGTATTGGGCATTTTACCCATCAATTTTATTACCGAACACGGTGCAAAAATCGGTTCGGCGATGGAGGTTGTGCTTTTATCTTTTGCCTTGGCTGACCGGATTAACTCCGAGCGACAGGCCAAGTTTGCTGCTGAAAAACAAACCTACCTTGAGAAAGAAAAAACCGCTTCAGCACAGGCAGCAACCAAGGCTAAGGATGAATTTTTGTCGATCATGAGTCATGAAATCCGTACACCCATGAACGGTGTGGTTGGAATGCTTCAGTTGCTGCGCGATACCAACCTGGATCATAAGCAAAAAGAACTCCTGCAAGTGATGGACGGTTCTGCGCAAACACTGGTCGCTATTATTAATGATGTGCTCGACTTTTCTAAAATACAGTCCGGAAAAATGCCCATTGAGCAGGTTCCGTTTGATCTGAAGCAATTATTAAACGACGTAACAGAGTTGTATCAGATGACTCTGAAACTGAAAGAAGACGTCCGTTTCGAGCTGATTACCGATGGCAATGTACCGGTCTGGGTGTCTGGAGACCCAACCCGTTTACGGCAAATTCTAACCAACTTTATTAATAATGCGGTGAAATTTACCGAACACGGAAAAATTATTCTGCATGTCAGTCAACAGAGACATCAGACGGTGTTTCGGGTCACTGATACAGGGGTTGGACTCAGCGAGCAGGAGCAACAGGGGTTGTTTCAGCAATTCAGTCAATCCGGTGCAGAGGTTAGCCGAAAATACGGTGGTACAGGCCTGGGGCTGAGTATCTGTAAGATGCTCAGTGAGCTGATGAATGGCGATGTTGGGGTTTCCAGTCGCGCCGGACAAGGTTCAACTTTCTGGTGCTCATTGCCGCTTGAAGCGACGGTGGCTGAGGCACAACTAAAACCAGAGGCGAATCAAAGCTCCGGAGATGTTGGTCAGTTATCGGTTTTAGTGGCCGAGGATAATTCTGTGAATCGTTTGGTGGTAGAAAAGATGCTGGCGAAGCTCGGTGTGAAACCGGACTTTGCGGAGAACGGTCAGCAGGCTGTGGAGCATTACCAGAACAATAAATATGATCTGATTTTAATGGATTGTCAGATGCCGGTGATGGATGGTTATCAGGCGAGTGAGATGATTCGCGAATGGGAAGGTAAACACCGGCTAAACCCGGTTGTAATTGCTGCTCTGACCGCCAATGCCAGTAAAGAAGATAAAAAACTGGCCTTACAGTCGGGTATGAATCTCCATTTATCCAAACCATTGTTACTGGAATCGCTGGAAGAAACTCTGATTCAGGCTCTGGATGGCCGTCGATAAAACAGTGTGTTTTTATCATGACGTTAATTGCAACCCGGAAGGCGCTGCAACCGACGGCCATACCTGGCCACCGATTGCCTGATATTACAGCCTTTGATTAATTACTTAATATTGGGTAGTCGGTATAACCCACCGGTCCCGGCGTATAAAAAGTATCTGGATTTGCCTGATTTAATTCTGCGTTTTGTTGAAAACGCTCAACCAAATCCGGATTGGCAATAAACGGTACACCAAAGGCAACAGCGTCGGCTTGTTGATTGGCAATGGTAACGTCGGCCTCTTCACGGCTATAACCCATATTGGTAACTAAATTACCGTTATAGGCTGCCCTTGCCGGAGTGACCACATCGCCGGTTTGTACACCAAAGAAATCAGCACGCATCAAGTGCCAGTAAGCCAGATTAAAGCGATTAAATTGTTTTGCCAGATATTCCGTCATACCAATCGGATCACTGTCTTTCATACTGTTATAACTGTTTAACGGCGAGGTGCGAACACCCACGCGGCCGCTGCCCCAAACACCCACTACAGCCTCAATTACTTCCAATAATAATCGTGCGCGATTTTCCAGCGGGCCACCGTAGTCTCCGTTACGTTGATTGCTGCCATCGCGCAGGAAACTATCCAGCAAATAACCGTTAGCACCATGTACTTCAACACCATCAAAGCCAGCTTCTTTGGCGTTTTCTGCCGCTTTACGGAAACCTGCAACTATGGTCGGAATTTCATCATCGCTCAGTTCGCGTGGCACCGTGTAGGGTTTTTTGCCTTTCGGTGTGTGGACTTCGTCGTCAATGGCGATAGCGCTTGGCGCTATCGGCTCATTGCCGTCATTCATATCTGGATGACAAGCGCGCCCACCGTGCCAGATTTGCAGAACAATTCGGCCACCTTTTGCGTGAATCGCATCGGTCACTTTTTTCCAACCTGCGATTTGTTCGGCGGAATGAATACCCGGTTCGTTAATAAAAGCCGAGCCGTTTTCCATCGCCATGGTCGCCTCTGCAATGAGTAAACCGGCACTGGCACGCTGAGCATAATATTCTGTCATGAGTTCCCCTGCGATATTACCTTGTTCGGCACGAACGCGGGTGAGTGGCGCCATAATAATACGGTTAGGTAACTCAATGTCACCCAGGGTAATTGGAGTGAACAGTGACTTTGGGGTGGTTGGAATACTGGACATAGATTTGTTCCTGAAGCTGATCTCGTTGTGTTTTTAATAATGTAAGAACGAGCAATAGCAACAACAAGAGTATCCAACTGAAACGATCTATCACTCTCAGCGCAACAATATCGGGCTTGCTAACAGACCTTTGTATTTATCGGTAACAGGTGACAGAAAAAAGAGGAGGAAATAAACACTCTCCTGCGTAAAAGCACCACAGGAGAGCATGAAAGATAATGATCAGAATTGGAAACCGGCACTGATGTACACTTCGTCTTTGCCTTTTTCCTGATCAAAACCGTGGGCATAACCCAGACGCACCGGAATGGGTATGGCGTACATTACAACCAGTTCAGTGCTTAATTCAACACCGGCAGAGGTCAGATATTTGGCCTCATTACCCTCGCGCCAAGCGGCACCGTGGTCGACAAAAACGTTAGCGCCCATATTACCGAGGCCAAGTGGGAAAATATCCCAGTTGCGTTCAATGACGCCTAATGTGGTACGCCATTCCAGGGTATTAACGTTTATCCGGGTACCAGTTTGTACGTTATCGCTGTATCCCCTTAAAGCCCAGCGATCACGACCGAATAAGGTGTCGCTGGTTTGCAGAATAGTACCGCCGAGACCAAACAATTTAGGTTTGTCGAATCCATAAGCGTTCGAGGTATTAAACGCCAGAACCTGTGTACCGGGCAGATCGACATAGCTGTTCCAGTTAACGTTAATCACTTCGCCATGGAAATCACTGTCGATCACATCATTCGTTTCCCAAACTAATGACGCACGCTGGCCCCAACTGATACCAGGTGCATTCAGGAATGCTTCGATATTGGAGAAATCAAGGCGAGCACCGAGCAACCCTTCTTTTTTGGCTTCATGATATTGCACGTACTTTTTATCGCTGTTTTTTCCCTTAACGTCTTTTTCTGTTTCGCTGCGTGCTCCGAAACTGAATTGAAGTTTATTTTCGAAGGCATTAAACAGATTAATACGGGCGATTTCGACGTTGTCCGATTCACGAATCTGCAAGCGCTGCTGGTTTCCGATATTGTGCTCGGTATAAATGTGTTCACGCTCCAGAGTGAACTGCCATTTGTTATCGTAAAAATATTGCAACACACCAGAGCTTAATCCGTTCTGGGTGTCGTGAGCCAGTGTGGTGACATAGCTGTGTCGAAGCAGTGCGTCTTTCCCGTCGATTGATGCACCAATCAGAGTGGCGTTATCATCACTGCCAAAAATTGGCATCCAACGGGTAGGCGCCAGGGTAGCAAATGGGCTGTAATCACGAATTTCGCTATGGCTGACCTGAGTGCTGTAAGGGTCCGGATAGTTGTACTGACCCTCAGTTGCACTCAGAGAAAATTCGTTAACGATTCGGAGGTTCTCCAACTTGCTGTGCTCATAACCATTGGCGTCGTAGCTCTGTAAAAATACGGTTCCGCCAACGGGTTGTGGTGCCAGTGCGCCACCCATCAGATTCGTTAATTGCTTAATCCGTTTGCTGGTTAAATCCAGAGTGTAAAGGTTGTAGGTTTCACCATAGTCAGCTGCATAAATCAGGGTGTTGTTATCGAGGAACTGCGGTCCGGTTTCGATCGCTTTGCTGTTGGTAATCTTCTGCCAGCTGGCCGATTTAATATCGAATATTTCGATATTCCAACCCTGATTTTTACGTTTAATGGTTGCCACAATACGCTGACCATCAACGGATAAGGAGTATTCTCCCAGTACATCATCAATCGAGCCGCGCCATAACGTGCGCAATACCTTGCCATCGGCTGTCAATAAATCCATTTGGCTGATGCCATCTTTTAAACGTTTGGCTAATAATCGTTTGGGCTGATTGGATTCTGTCGGCATCCAACGGACGTCTCGATAACGCTGATCGCGAGTATTACGGTGTTCGTCACCATCGACGAGCTGATAAATATCGGCCCAGACGCGGCCGTCGGCACGGTGACTTAAGCGGGTATAAATCAGTGTGCCATCGGAGCTGACGTCGATATTCGTGGCATCCTGAACTTCAGCAAGAGTCTGATGTTCGCCCTGTTCATTCACTTTCACAATGCGTTGACGGTCCTCGCCATTGCGATACAGGTAATAATAGTTTTTGCCGTCACTGGTGCTGGCATCCAGCGAATAACCCTCATTACTGACGGATGCTAAACGTGTGATGGGTAATAATTTAATTTCATCAATTTGTGGCTGAAATTTTTTAACCAACCAGCTGCGGAACTCTGCCCATAAATGTTCGTAGTCTTTTCCAAAGACCTTACGTGCATCCGGGTTCAGGAATAGAAAGTTAAACGGCACCAGATTGCGTGAGTACAAAGCCAGATAGGCACGCAGTTTTTCTTCGCCATAGGTATCTGTCAGAAACTGATAATAATGAGCGCCATACAGGTAGTGTTTACCCATTGGCCAGTCGCGTAAGTTAATGGTCACCTGGTTGATATCATCAATGCCATTTAGTACTTCCATACGCATTTGCATGTTGTAGGCTTTACTCTGGCCACGGCCGAAGCCCAGTTCATGATCAGTTTCGGTGTAGACCGCTAACCCTTCAATTAAAAAGCCAGGCTGATAGGCGTGAGGGAATGTTGAAGCATGACGCCCGAGAACGTGACGCACGGTGGCTGGCAGGCCCCGAGCCATATCAAGATGAATAACATGGGTTAATTCGTGAGTAATTAATAAATTCAACCAATCATCATAGGCTTCTAGAGTGGTGCTACCATCCGGTGGGCTGAGGAATAACCGCATCTGATTCCAAGGGTCAACGTGAGCCCAACCATTGGAGACATCGAAATCATCGGTTAATACCACTTGCACTTTGTCTTTCGGTGTCCAACCCAGACGTTTGGTAAGAATGGGCCATTGAGTTTCGGATACGGTGGCCGCACGTTGTGCGATTTCCTGATGTTGTGAGAGAAAGTTAAATACGAAATGTTCTGTTTCAAAGGTCTTCCATTCGTCACCTGAAAGTATCCATGCAACTGCCCCTTCGTTAGTGGCATATGTATGAGAGGGCAGAGCTGACAGGGTGAAACCGCCAGCAACGGCAGCCAATACGGATGCAGACAAAAACTTCGGGATGAATAACTTGAACGACATGATGAAACCTCTGACGAGCGGATTATACAGATTCTCATCAGTCTAATGAGGTATCGGTTAACCCCGACTTAACTGTTTCAGATAAATCTGTTCAGCCTGGGTTTAGGTTCAGATAGCGTTGTAATGACAGTGCATGAAGAATCGCAACGTTATAAAGTAAAGGCGATTTTCTTTTGTGACATGTCAATAGACTTAACGGTTACACCAATTTTTTCACCCAGGTGGTAGCTCTTGCCTGAACGTTCACCAATAAGGCTCTGGCTGAGGGAATCGAAACGGTAAAAGTCACTCGACAGATCGCTGATATGAATCAGCCCATCTACTTTGATATTCTCTAACTCAACAAATAGGCCGAACCCGGTAACGGTAGAAATTGTACCTCTGAATGATTTGCCAACTGATTGTTTCATGTAATCACACTTGAGCCAGGCATCTACGTCCCTGCTGGCTTTGTCTGCACGACGAGACAAGTCAGAGCACTGCGCTGCCAGTAAATTTACCTCGGCCTTGTCATAGGGGTAACTGCTTTCAGGATTGATTCGTTCAGAAGATGTTATCCGTAAAACCGGGTCTTTCGATTTGCCTGTCAGAGATTTAAATACACTGAATAAAAAATTACCGCTTTCTTTTCTGCGAATAACGGAGCGGATCGCTCTGTGGGTTAATAAATCGGGGTAGCGCCTGATTGGGGAGGTGAAGTGCGCATAAGTACTATAAGCAAGCCCGAAATGCCCCTTATTGATTGCACTGTATTCTGCTTGGCTAAAAGAACGTAACATCATAGCCTGGATAACCCCGGCATCAGATCGCTGGCAAATTTCACGACAGAGTCTGTCATAGTCCTTTGGCGAGGGATTTTTACCCCCCTGCAGATGAAGTTGTTTACCGCTAAGGAATTCGCGCAGGCTTGTCAGTTTTTTATCGCTGGGACCTTTATGGTTACGAAACAGTGCTGGCATTCCCATTTTTTGCAAAAAACGTGCGGTTGCGACATTCGCGCATAACATACATTCTTCAATCATCTTATGAGCATCATGACGACTGATGGGCAGAATGCCGTCTACTTTCCCCTTTGTATTAAAGTGGAAAGTCACTTCCTGAGTATCAAAATCAATTGAACTGCGTTTTTCCCGAGTCTGTTTTAATGCGCCATAGAGTTGATACAGAGAGCAGATATGCGGAGTGAGTGCCTGGTATTGCCGACGCAGTTTTTTACCCTGAACAGAGTTGGGCTCGGACTGTATAAAATTAACCTGGTCGTAGGTCAATCGCGCATGTGACCGTATTACCGCTTCGCAGAATGTGTAGCTTTCCATAACTCCGGCAGCGTTAATGTCCATCTCACATACCATTGCTAAACGATCAACATTCGGCAGTAATGAACACAGGCCATTGGATAACTTTTCCGGCAGCATAGGAACAACCTTTCCCGGGAAATACACAGATGTACTGCGTTTTTGTGCCTCCTGGTCCAGTGGACAACCGGGCTGAACATAGTGTGATACGTCAGCAATCGCTACCCAAAGACGCCAGCCATCGCGCTGCTTTTCGCAGTAGACCGCATCATCAAAATCTTTCGCATCCTGACCGTCAACGGTTATAAAGGGGAGTCTTCTCAGATCATGACGATGTAACTTGTCTTGTTCCGTCACCTCATCGTCAAGGGAATGTAGGATTTTAGTGACACTATCAGGCCATTGGTTCGGGATATTGTGTTTACGCATCACGATATCGCTTTCTATCCCAGGAGTTTGGGGATCACCCAGAATCTCAGTAACAACACCATAGGCATTGTATCGATGACAGGGGTAGTCAGTAATTTTTACGACAACATATTGTCCTATTTTAGCTCCATTCAGCTGGCTTTCATCGAGATCAATGTCGTGTGAATTACGACTGTTTTCTGGCTCGACGTAAAATGAGTCATTGTCTTTTTTTAACCGTCCGACAAGTTGAGAGGTATTCCGTTCTACTACTCTCACCAATGCTGCCTTATCGCGACCTCTCTGATCGGATCCGTTCAAACGAACCTGAATACGATCACCATCAAAGAGTTGTAACATATCTTTCTGAGACAGAAGCAGGTCGTCACTCTTAGTGCTATCGGTGTTGTCGCGGATAAGAAAACCAAAGCCATCCGGGTGACCAGTAACCCGACCACTTATTAATTCATTTTCTTGCAGAGCGCTGTATCCCTGACGCCCTTTAAAAGCAACCTGACCTTCACGCTCCATTGCTCTCAAGCGTAACTTCAGTGCATGAACCTCTTCACTGGCGGATAAATTAAGAAGATTGGCCAGTTGCTTTCGACTCAGTGCTGTCGGGCTTTTCTTCAGGATATTTAGGATATAGTCACGATTCGGAATGGGATGTTGATAGGTTTGACGATCCAGCAAGCTTATTGCTGGTTTCATGGCAGTATTCATATTATTTTTCTCAGGAAGTCAGCCAGAAACTTGTACGATAACAAAGGTAATTAGTGCACCAATCAGATTGGTGAAACAAGAAAGGTAGGCTGTTGTCACAGAAAGCGACGGGAATTGTGTGGATGTGTTACAAAAGATAGGGAACAGAGGATCTTCTGCTGAAAGCCAGGAAATACCCGGGCACCCGGCTATGAGCCGTGTGTCCGGAGATTGTCGCAGTGATTAAATTGCGACAATGTTCTCAGCCTGAGGGCCTTTTTGACCTTGAGTTACTTTAAACTCAACAGCCTGACCTTCGGCCAGTGTTTTAAAGCCTTCACTGGCAATCGCACTGAAGTGTGCAAAAACATCAGGACCAGATTTTTGTTCAATAAAACCGAAGCCTTTTTCCTCGTTGAACCATTTTACGGTGCCGGTAGTTGTAGTAGACATAAGATAATATCCTGTAGATAAAGTATAAGTGTGCCTTCATGAGGCATGAATAGAGGGAAAAACAGACTAAGATTTAAAAACTACAGGACGAAGAACTACTGGAATGCTACGAGATGAAGAGTATAAATAGGAGGCTTTCTTTCAAACTATGGACACAGTATAGACTGATAACCGCTAAGTCAAACTATTTAATACGAATTTTTATGACGCCATCCGTTATCTGTTATGACTACCTGGGTTTCGATGAGTGATGGGGCCTCTTTGGTGTTATTTCTATCAACACCCTAAACGGCTATACTCCCCCCGTTACTGATTAACTAGGAAAGTGCGGATATGACTGATAGCGCAACCCAAAAAAAGGATGGCGATTCCGGAAAAAAGGGCATTGTAACCCGACTTCTTCTGATATTGACCGCACCTCTGCGAATGCTGTTCAGGATATTATTGGGTTCGGTGAGTTGGAGCGCACCAACCTGGTTGCAATGGATCAATGAATTTCGCCGTGCAAAGCCTCTGGCTTTCTACTTTTTACTGGTTATTGTCTTTACTGGTTATCAGCATCAGTACTTCTATGAGCTTTATCATAAATTCTGGCCACAACCTTTGTCGGTGTATGCTGAGGTTTCAGTTCCGGAATTACCCGGTCGTCATCACAGTGCTGAACCGAAAACGCTGCGGCTAGATTTCCGTTTCGATAAACGTAGCCTCAGTCAGCGTGAAGATAAAACCAGCTGGTCCCCATCCACTGCGCCACTGAATCGTATCGGTGAACAAGTTACCCGTGGTATCCGTATATTTCCGGAGAAAGCCGGTGTTTGGCATTGGGACAGTCAGAATACGTTGATCTTCACTCCAAAACAGCATTGGCCTGCCGGGCAGGAATATGAGATTACCTTAACCCCACAACTGATTCAGCAAGATCTTCAGCTGGCTAAAACTGAGTACAGTTTCGAGACCCACAAGTTCACCGCCAAAATTAAAGATATGGAGCTGTATAACGATCCGTTAGATCGTTCAGTGAAAAATCTGGTTGCCACTGTGTCTTTCTCTCATCCGGTGCAGCAACAAGCACTTCACGAATTAATCAGTTTGCAGGAAAAACACGATGGTATGACTGCTGGCCGTCGTTTTAACTTTGATGTGACCTTCAGCGATAATGGTTACGACGCTTATATCAAATCAGCGCCGATTAAATTACCCCAGCAGGAAGCGTATGTATTCCTGACTATCAGTAATGATGTTACTAATGCAGCAAAGACCACCACACTAGGCACACAAGTCACACAAAAAATGCTGTTGCCCGATACTTCAAGCTTTATGAAAGTACGCGATGCACGCAGCCAGATTGTTCGCAACGAGGATAACGAACCAGAGCAGGTTATCACCGTTTCTCTGACAGACCATGTGTCAGAAGATGAAGTTAAGCAACGCCTGAATATGTATAGCTTGCCGCGTCACCGTTCAGTGGGTTATATCCGTGAAAACGGTTACAGTAATGCCCGTAAAATTCGTTATGAACTGATTCCCAATGCTGAGCCAACATCGGATGTTTATAATCTCCGTATTAACGAAGCCGGTCGAAAATATCTCTACCTGCGAGTTGAAAAAGGTCTGAAGTCGGTCAGTGGTTTTACCATGACCAATGTGTATGAAGATGTGCTGTCGACCCCAGAATATCCAAAGGAGCTGAATATTGCTGGTGAAGGCAGCTTGCTATCACTGACCGGTGATAAAACTCTGAGCTTCAGTGCGCGTGGAATTAATGAGATTCGCGTCAGTATCTATCGCTTGTTAGACGATCAACTGAATCACTTTGTGACGCAAACTTACGGAGATATCGATGAGCTGAAATTCAGTAATTACAGCTTCAGCAAATATAATCTGACCCGCTCCTTTCAAAAGCGTCTTTATCTTTCAGGCACATCAGCTAAAAAAGTAAAATATGCATCACTGTCATTGGCGCAATACCTGAAGAATCGAATGGCAGGTATTTTTATCATCGAAGCCGATGGTTACCAGACGGGCCGTGACTACAGTGTCGTAAAAGACAAGCGTATTGTGATGGTTACGGATCTCGGCATCATGGTGAAAAAGGCGACCAATGGTCAGCAATTTATTTATGTTCAATCGGTTAAAACCGGAAAACCCGTTGCCGGTGCCAGGGTAAAGCTATTGGGTCGTAACGGTATCCCGATATTTTCTAGGACAACCAATGCTAAAGGACAGGTTACTTTTGCCAGTGCAGATCGGTACCGCAAGGAGCGTCAGCCAGTTGCTTATCTGGTGAATTATGGTAAAGACAGCGCTTACCTGCCGTATAACCGTCATCAACGCAGAATTGATTTTTCCGGGTTTGATATTGATGGTGAATATGGTGGTAATGAGAGTGGCAAAAACCTGAAAGGATTTCTGTTCTCGGATCGGGGTATTTATCGACCGGGTGAGACCGTCAACCTGGGTGTGATGGTGCGACAGGAAAATATGCAGGTAAAAGCCGGTATCCCACTGGAGCTGAGTATTCATGATCCTAAAGGTAATGTGGTATTAAAAGAGAGGATGGCAGTACCTGAAAATGGCTTGTTTGATCTGGATATGCCAACCACTGCTGTGACACCAACGGGTAACTATAAGGCGCATTTATATCGGGTTAATAAACGCGGCCACACCACCGTACATTTGGGGCAAACCAATTTCTCGGTGGAAGAATTCCAGCCAGACAGCATGAAAATTCGCACGGAACTGGTGCCGGGAATCAGCAAAGGCTGGTTTAGTCTGGCGCAGAGTGAAACAGCAACCGATGCCGACCTGACGGCTGGTCCGAAGTCCGATTTGAAGGCGAAGGTACAACTGAAAAATCTGTTCGGAACGCCAGCACAAGATCGCCGGATTGAAGCCACGATAGAACTGAAGCCCGTCACTTTCGCTTTCCGTGAATTCAGTGACTATCGTTTTACCGACCCCTTACGTCATAACAAAGCCCGCACTGGTCGTCTGAACCAAACCTTACCTGGCGCTCAATCAGATGGTGATGGGATGGCGGAGTTCGACCTTTCGCTTCAGCAGTTCGATAAAGGTACCTATCGTTTGACCTTCTATGGTGAGGGTTACGAGCCAGGTGGTGGTCGTAGTGTCAACGCCCAAAGTGAAATTCTGGTGTCGCCATTAAATATCCTGGTCGGACACAAGGCCGATGGACAACTTAATTATCTTAAGAAAGATCAGCAACGCCACGTACATTTTATTGCGGTAAATCCTCAGCTGGAAAAACAAGCGATGGCGGGGTTAAAGCTGGTTCGCATTAAGAAACAACCCATTTCGTCATTGGTTCGCCAGAAAAATGGTTTGTACGCCTATCAGACAGTGATTCGTGACGTTGAAATATCATCCGAAGATTTTGAGTTTGACCAGAACGGCGGCCAATACGCTCTGAACACGTCGGAACCTGGTGATTATCAGTTATCGCTGTATTCCGCTAAGGATGAATTATTATCGCGCTTTGAATATAACGTCGCTGGCAGTGCTAACTTGGCCGGCCGGCTGGAGAAAAATGCTGAGCTTTCGATCCGCCTGAATAAACAGGATTACAAGGCCGGAGAAGAAATCGAAGTCAATATCATTGCGCCTTATTCCGGCTCTGGTCTGATCAGTATCGAAAGCAATACAGTGCACGCGCAGAAATGGTTTACTTCCACCACCAATAGCTCGGTACAAACCATTCAGGTTCCACCGGGTCTAGAAGGCAATGCTTATGTCAATGTGGCATTTGTGCGTTCTCTGGATTCACAGGAAATATTCACCAGCCCGCTGAGCTATGCTGTCGTGCCATTCAATATCGATCGCAGTAGCCGGGTAATGGATATCAAGTTGCAGGCACCAAGTCGTGTAGAACCGGGGCAGAAAGTTACTGTTAACTACAGCTCTGATAAACCAGGCAATATTATTGTGTTTGCAGTGGATGAAGGGATTTTACAGGTGGCCGATTATCAGCAGCCTAAACCGCTGAACCACTTTATGAAGAAAAGAGCTTTGCAGGTCAGCAGTTTCCAGATTCTCGATATGATTTTGCCGGAATACAGTGTATTCCGCGACCTTGCCGGTGTCGGTGGTGGTTCGCCGGTGGCCGACTTATTAGGCGCCAATCTTAACCCATTTGCCCGCACTTTGGATAAGCCTGCGGTGTTCTGGTCAGGAGTACTGGGCGTTGATGGTAAAACCCGCAGTACCGAATTTACGGTACCGGATTCATTTAGCGGCAATCTGAAAATTATGGCCGTTGCAGCTAATGAATCGTCATTGGGTGTTGCCCAACAAGATACATTGGTGCGCGGATCGTTTGTATTGTCACCGAATGTACTCTCGGTGGCAGCACCGGGTGACGAATTTGATGTTACGCTCGGCGTCGCGAACCTTGTTCCGGGAGCAGCGGATAACGGGAAGGTTCGTGTATCGCTGCAGTTATCCGACAATCTGGCGTTAGCTGATAGTAATGCGACAGCGGGTTTAACAACCGAATTAAACATCACGGAAGGCAACGAGGGGCGTACAGATTTCCGCATTAAAGCGCTGAATAATCCCGGCGAAGGGCGATTGGTATTTACTGCTCAATACATTGATGAACAGGGTGTAGCGGGCAGAAAAACCAGCCGTGCGGCAACATTAAGTGTCAGACCCGCGCAAACGTTCCGTACCCGCGTTAGTTCCGGGTTTGACGACAGTGGTCATGCTGAAACACAGTTGCCATATACCCTTTACCCGGACTTCGCTTCGCAGAGCATTTCGGCGTCATCCAGCCCGATGGTCATGGCGGGAGGCTTGAGCCAGTTCCTCGACAATTATCCGCATGGTTGTACCGAGCAGATTGTCAGTCGGGTGTTTCCTTGGCTTGGTCTGGCAGCATCACAAACCAATGCCGAGATGCAACAGAATACCCGCGATCATGTTAAGCGGGTGATTGGCACGTTATATTCACGTCAGACCGGTGCAGGCGGATTTAATATGTGGCCGGGATATTATGGCAGTCATTTTGCCAGCCTGTATGCAACTCACTTTTTACTGGATGCCAAAGCGTATGGTTATGCGGTAGAGAATGAACTGATCCGTTCTACTGTGGAATACCTGCGGCGTATTGCCCGTGAGCAGGCTGATGGTCTTGTGGCACAACGTCACCGTGCGATGGCAATTTATCTGCTGGCCCGGGCACAAGAAATGCCAACTAATTACCTGATTGATCTGCACGACACTCTGAAGTCACAGGGCGAGAGTTGGCAAAAAGATATAGCGGCGATGTATATAGCAGCCACTTACCAGTTACTACAAAAACACGATGAAGCGGCTGCGATGGTGGAGCAGTTTGGTTTTGACAATAAAGTGGAAGAACCAACCGATTTCCAGTCAGACCTGACGGTTAACGCACAGTATGTGTATCTGGTGTCGGCCCATTTCCCGGAAATTCAGCAACAGCTGGACGTAAAAAATACCATTATGCCTTTGTTACAACCGCTGATGCGTGGTCGTTTTAATACCATCAGTGCCTCGTATACCATTATGGCGTTACAAGCTTACAGTCGCCAGAATCGCAGACGTTATGGGGATGAAAACGCAGATATATTCCGTTTTATGGTTAAGGATCATAATGGCAAGGATATTCAGCTGAATAATCTGGCGCTATCTTCGACGGTGATTTTTCCAACTGCGAATATTCCGTTGAACCAGAGCGCGCCAATATCTGGCGAGATCTTAATTCGTGGTGATAACCCGGTGTTTTACCAGGCCAGCCAATCGGGCTTCCCGGCAGTGATACCGGCTGCAGAAAACAGCAATCTGGAAGTGCTGCATCAGCTGCTGAATAAGAACGGTGATGAAATTACCTCGTTGAAACAGGGTGAAGAAGCCGTGGTACGTTTACGCATCCGTACTCTTAACGGCAGACAGGTTGATAACATTGCAGTGATTGATTTATTGCCGGGTGGTTTTGAAGTGATCCGTGAATCCGTACCCCGTCAGAGCAATAACTGGAACAGCGATTATGTGGATGTTCGTGAAGATCGAGTGATTTTTTATGGTGGATTCGATTCATCCGTTACGGAACTGGAATATCGTGTTAAAGCGACTGCTGCGGGTGAATTTGTGGTACCGCCGGCTTACGCTGAATCTATGTACAATCCGGATATCTGGTCGCAATCAGCACCGGCAAACATCACCGTCGTTAACGATGAATAATCGGTTGGATTAAATCCGTGAAACGTTTTTTCCGGGTTGCGGTGACGGGCAGTTTGTCAGTCGCTATGCTGTTATGGCTGGCTCTGGTGTTATTGCCTAAACCGACGCTGTTTGCCTGGCAAAGCTGGTCAACGGCTTATTATGATCAGAATAATGAACTGCTGAAGCTAACACTGGCAGACGACGATCGCTATCGTCTGCCGCTGGCGCTGGATGAAATCAGTCCGCAGATTCGCGAGGCTACTACCCTGTACGAAGATCAGTATTTTGATCATCACTTTGGCGTTAACCTAGTTGCGTTATGGCGGGCATTTGTTACCACTTATGTAAATAATGATCGACGTGTTGGCGGTTCAACCATCACCATGCAGGTTGCCCGTCATGCTTTCCGGATTGAGTCCCGTACTATCGCCGGGAAAATTCAGCAGATTGTTGCTGCGATCTGGATTGAATTACATTACAACAAAGCTGAAATTCTTGCGGCTTATCTGAATTCAGTTTCTTATGGCGGTAACATCGAAGGTATTGGTGCTGCCAGTCTGATTTATTTTCATAAGCACGCACGTGATCTGAATCTGAGTGAAGCCATGGCATTGGCAGTGGTGCCACAAAACCCAGTTAAACGTAATCCTCAGACGACCAGTGGTTATCGTAATATGTTGCGGGCGCGCGATATTCTCTATCGGCGCTGGCTGACTATTGCGTCCCAAACAGCGGAAGAGTCGATTGAAAAAAGTCAGGAAAATAACCACGAAAACTCAGAGAAAATACGGTTGGTAAAATTGTGGATGTCGTTACCCTTACAGGTATACCGCAGTGCAGATCTGCCATTTCGTGCACCACACTTTATCCGTTACCTTGATCAGCGTTATCGCTATTTAAGCGGAAATATCAAAACCACATTAACACTGGCACACCAGCAACAACTGGAAAAACACATTCATGCCTGGGTCGAATCTCAGCATGATTTGGGGATTCACAATGCCGGAGCGGTGTTGGTGAATAACCACAATCATAATATTGAAGCCTGGGTTGGCTCGGCAGATTTTAATAACCGCGATATCCTCGGTCAGGTTGATATTGTTACCGCAAAACGATCACCAGGCTCGACCCTGAAGCCGTTTGTGTATGGTCTGGCGATGGATCAGGGATTAATACACCCGCAAACGCTACTGAAAGACGTTCCAAAGCGGTATGGTGCCTATACGCCGGAGAACTACGACAAACAATTTGCCGGACCAGTGACGGCCACTGATGCATTAATTACCAGTCGTAACGTACCGGCGGTATCGCTGGCGACGCAGCTAACCAGTCCAGGGTTTTATCCATGGCTACAGCAGGTCGGCATTGCCCATCTTAAAACTGAAAAACACTATGGCATGTCACTGGTATTGGGTGGACTGGATGTCAGCATGCTTGAACTGGCGCAGCTGTATACGATGTTGTCATCGGCAGGAGAATTACGACCATTAAATACGGTGCTGGATTCTGACATCAATGCCAGCGAGTTGAAGTCAGCCAGTCGGCGGTTATTAAGCCCGGAAAGTGCCTGGCTGGTACTGAATATGTTGCAGCAGAACCCGGCGCCCGGATACAACCTGGCGCAACAAATGGTTGTCCGCAACCGTGCAAAAATTGGCTGGAAAACCGGTACCTCATACGCCTTTCGTGATGCCTGGGCCGCTGGGGCCAATGAGGATTATACTCTCATTGTCTGGGTGGGTAATTTTGATGGAAAAGGCAACCCGAACTTTATTGGGCGCTCCGCTGCGGGGCCATTATTTTTTAATATAATGCGCACCTTGTCGCCGGTTTCGGATTCTGAAAAGCGCTATCACAGTATCGATCTGAACTTACAGCAGGTGAATATTTGCGAACCAACCGGTAAGCTGCCAGAAACATACTGCCCCAGGCAAAAATCCGGGTGGTTTATCCCTGGCGTCTCACCCATTGCCACATCAGATGTTTTCCGGGCAGTACCCATTGATATTCGCACGGGTAAGCGCGCCTGTTATCACACTCATGGGAAAACCCGGCTTGAGATTTATGAATTCTGGCCTTCGGATATTCGTCAGATATTTTCCATGGCGGGGATTCAGCGACGTCAGCCTCCGGCGGCTCCGGCTGAATGTGCATTAACCTCGGCGTATATCGGTGTTGCTCCACAAATCACATCGCCAGTTGCCGGGCTTGAATATCAACTTCGTCTGAATACACGTGGTGAGCAGGTAATCCCTTTGCAGGTCACGCTGGATGCTGATGCATCCCATGCTTATTGGTTTGCTGACAATGAATTTATTGGCCAGAGCAAGGATAACGAAACCTTATTCTGGGATGCTCGCCCAGGTCAATATCGTTTAACCGTGACAGATGATCGTGGATTAACGGATGAACAAATACTGTCGGTACGGGCATTACAATAATTTGTCCGTTGCTATGCATTTCCCTGGGTTATTTTATTTCTGGAATTACTCGATATCGCTAATGAAACTCTGATTTTTAAGACTTTAACTGATTAGGTAATAGCAATATCGATGATTATTGAACGGAATTTGTTGCGGTATCCGCTGCACTTTCTCAGATACCCTGAGTGCTTAGCAGCGCTGAGGTTAACAGTGAACCGGCAGTAGGATAGATCAGTCGAAAGTTAGTTTCTGTCTGACATTTTTGTTCATATAACCAGTTCAGTACCAGCGTTGCTGGTAGTAACAACCACAGATGTTGCCACTGAATAACTGCAACACAGGCAATGGTCATCATGATGTAAGCCGCCAGACTGCGGACGATTGCAGCTTTTGTCATCATTTTTTCCCGAGTGGAATAAGGTTGACCATGAGAATAAGACAGTTATATGTCATTTTTATTGCAGCAGCGGTTTGTGATCATGCCAGAAATTCCGACTGAGATAGTCAATCAGAAGCTCAGATTCAGCCCGAGGTAACTGCTGTTTTCGCCTTCACGCCATTGCCAGCCGGTTTCCAGGTACCTAAGCCAGGTAACCCCTGCCTGTACCGAGCGATGGCCTGACAGGTTAATCGAACCACCCACAAATGCGCTGGAATAACTGCCTGCCAGTGGCAGTACCCAGTCGAGGCTGAGATCGGTTTTAGTGTAATCGTCCGGCAGTGATGATTTCCCCAGTGACGGGCTGTAACTGAGGTAGCTGCGCCAGAACAGATCCGGGTCTTCATTGTGGTAGCCCACGCGGAAACCATCCTGTTGGCGTAATGAATGGTTAAAACCCTGCGCAAAATAAAACGCTTCTGTCGGGATGCTGAGACTTAAACCGAATAATAATGCTGATACCGTTTTAGCTCTGGTCATGGTGGTGTTCCATCGTGATCTGCAACGTGACGCAGGTAATCCATTAATTGAGGAAACGTTTCCGGACTAAAGCAGCGAATCTGGTTGGCTTCCAATAACTCCACCGTGACGCCCATACCTGCGATCAGAGTACCGTTAAACTCGCCGTTGTAAATCTGCTGCGAGCCGCAAGATGGTGACCGTGCTGCCATCAGAGCCGCTACAACACGATGCTGCTGTGCCAGTGCCAGTGCCAGCGTCTTCTTTGCGCCCTGATAAAAGGCCTCGCTGACGTCGTCACCGTCACAGGTAATCACCCGACCATCACGGATTTCTGCGGCGGGGCGTGGGGTCGGTAATCCGCCAGCGACTTCCGGACAAGCACCAATCACGCGACCTTGCTGCTGCCATTGAAGCAGTTGTTGCTGAAAGGTCCGTACCTTGCTGTCGTTGGCCTTGCCGTCATAGCGTACCGGCTGTCCCAACAAGCAGGCACTGATCAGAATTTTCCAGCTCATTGTTTCTGCGCCATAAAATGAACGTAACGGCCCAGACGACGATAGGGTTCTTGCAGACCAAACTCCAGATCACTCTGATTGACCTTGTCCTGGCCAATACGTTCGCGGATCTTCTGGTGCATGTGATCGTGGACACACCGAATGCCACGCCAGCGTTTAAGCTCGAAGCCTAGTTGCTGCAGGTGTTGCTGGATGTCGTCCGGATCGAGAGGGTGTTGAGGAGCATTCCCTGACTGGCGCAGGTGCTGGTTGGCTGATGCTGGGGCATGGGTACGGCCATTCATCAGCTGGCGCCATTGATGGCCATGCAGGTTATAAAACATCAGCGATAACCAGCCACCGGATTTAACACGGTCGGCCAGCAATCGCAGTGCTGCAAATGGTTGTTCCAGCCATTCCAGTACCGCGTGATTTAACACGATATCGTATTGCTGCGGGAATTCATGAGCGCACTGCTGGAGACCGCACTGTTTGCTGATCAACGGTAATTGCTCTGCGGCAAACTGATCACGGGCCAATGCCAGCATTTCTGCCGAAATATCACACAGGCTGACGTGTGCCTGTCGCTGCGCCAGGTGCAAGCTGAACTGCCCCTGACCTCCGCCAATATCCAGCACCTGACTGTTCTGTAACGCGATGTTCAGGTCGGAAAAATCCTGACGTAACGCCGCCAGGCGCAACTGGCCTCTGGGCGTTGCGTAAATGGTGCGGTTGAAGCGCTGCGCCAGATCATCGAAATTACGATCTTGCATTAACTTATTGTTGGCGGGTGGTGCCTGATATTTTGCCATATTGCCCGGATCTTATTTGCTTATAGATACCATTGTATCAGAGGACATTCGGCAAAAAGCGCCAGGGTAATGCCATCCATGTGCCGTCACTCAACTGATATAACACAAAGTTAAACAAATTTACGCGCGAATCATTAGGGAACTGCTAGACTCAAGGCTATCTTTCGGCCAAAGGAATTCGTCAGTTTATGAGCGAAGCGCTTTCATCGCAGCCTTCCGATAAGCAACAAGCTGATAATAAACGCCCGCACGGTAACCAGTGTCCGGCCGGTGACAATTGTGCTTACTACGAGGAAGTAATCAGTTTACGAACTGAAGTTATCTCAGATCCGCTTACCGGACTCTATAATGTTCGCTACTTTCGACAGGCGCTGGAGCAGGAGCTGGAACGAACCCGACGCACACTGATATCCAGTGCCATTATGATGATCGACCTCGATCACTTTAAGCAGATAAACGATACCCACGGACATGAAGTTGGCAATCTGGTGTTAAAACAAACCGCCAGATTGATTCGTGACTCCACCCGCAAGCTCGATATTCAGTGCCGTTACGGTGGCGAAGAATTTGTAGTGATTTTACCCACCACCGAATTGATGCTGGCAGCCCATGTCGCTGAGCGACTGCGCGAGAGTATTGAGACAACACCGGTATTTCTCGCCGATGATGATTACATCAGCGTAACAGCCAGTATCGGCCTGGCGCTGCACAGCGCTGATGCACCGCTGAGCGCGACTGAATTAATCAATATTGCCGATGAACAGCTGTATCGGGCGAAAGAGCAGGGGCGTAACCGGGTGTGTTACCCACGGGTGGAGGTGCCGGAAACACAAGTTTCCGGTGACGAAAAAGACGCCTTGGGGTCTATGTTTGGTGGCCACGAAGAAACCGGCAGTTCTGATGATACTGCTTCTCAGGTGTGGGCTGAGAGCGAAATGATTAATGCCGGTTTTTCCGGCATCGAAAGTGATGATCATGAGGACGATTTTATTGCTGATGATGATGGCGAGCAGTGGATGCAATAGCCAGCGGCAGATCAGTGACGCGGTATCTGACCGTTCAGCAGAGCCATCCCCCGACCATTAAATAGCCCTCTGCTATTTCTGTTTTGCCAGCCAGCGATCCAGTGAGTTGGCAAAACTTTGCTTATCCCGATCTGAAAACGGCGCCGGGCCACCACTTTGAATACCGCTGGAACGCATCGTCTCCATAAAATCACGCATGTTCAGTTTTTGCCGAATAGTTTCTGGTGAATAGGCTTCACCGCGGTTATTAATAGCCTCTACCTGGTTTTCCATAACCTCGGCTGCCAAGGGAATATCCTGGGTGATGACCAGATCTGACTGGCGAGCTTGCTGCACAATAAAATTATCGGCGACATCGAACCCTGCTTCGACCTGTATGCATTGAATAAAGGGCGACGGTGGCAGCGGAATCGTATGGTTGGCAACAAAACGGGTAGTGATTTCGGTACGGATAGCAGCACGACAGATAATTTCTCTGACGGCTTTCGGAGTAGCATCTGCATCAACCCAGATGGTGGTCATAATAGTGCCTGTTTCAATTTAGCGGATGCAGCAATGTACCTGACAGCGGCGAGGCTGTCACAATCTGGCGCAAATGCACCCGAAATTTTTGTCCTGATACCACCTGTGCATTTACTGGCGTCGGGAGCATAGTGCGCAACAATTAAAGAACAATAAAACCGAGGGCGTAACTATGGCTCACACATCTGAACTGGGTGGTAAAGTCGACATTAAACCACGTCGTATGTCGTTCCCATTTAAAAATATGCATGATCGTTTTTTCTACAAAGGAAATTCGGTTATCTCTGTGTTTGGTGCTGCTTTGTCTTCTACCTTCCCGCCAGGTGAAGCTGAGTTTATTGCTTCGGTGCGCTTGTACCGTGACAAAGTAAAAGACGACCAATTGCTGCAACAGATTCGCGGTTTTATTGGTCAGGAAGGACACCACAGTCATCAGCATAAGCGAGCCAATCAGATATTGTCTGATTTAGGTCTGGATGCAGTTCGCCTGGAAAAACACCTTGAAAAAGACATTAAAAAATACATCGGACGCAAGCACGTAACACCAAAATTTCGTCTCGCCATGACGGTCGGTATGGAACATATCACTGCGATTATGGCGGAGTTCATACTGAATAATCCGGAAGTGTTGGAACCGATGGAAGAATCGGCACGTGAACTGTTGTACTGGCATGCGGTGGAGGAGATTGAACACAAAGCCGTGGCGTTTGATGTCTTTATGCTGTGCGAAAACGATCAGAAATACCTGCGACGGGTTTTACGGTTAGTCACAGCGTTATTCAGTATCCGGATCTTTTTCTATATGACGGCCTTGTTGTGGTGGTCCCGTACGATGCCCAGTTGGCAGGAGTTAAAAGGTTTCTATCGTTTCCTGTGGGGCAAAAAGGGTGTTGTGACCAGCATTCGTAAACCTTACCGCGATTATTTTAAAGACGGTTTTCACCCTTGGGATCATGCTAATCAGGAGCTGGTGGATAAATGGAAAAATGAAATATATCGTCCGGAGCATGATTTAGGTGCCCAGACATCTCAGGAAAAAACCACTACTGGTAATAATCAAGGTAGCGATAATCAGCAAGACGGTGATTTGAAAGGTGCATTGGCCTGACCTTGATAGTCCGGATCTTATAGGAATGAGTTAGAGTGCTATGCCACATTTGCCGGGATTCATCCCGGCTTTTTTGTATCTGAAGTCTGCGTTTTTACTACGCGATGCGTGTAAAAAAACACCGCCTTAATGCTTCCTTCCCGGAAGCCGGCGGTGAACCAGAGGGTGCAGTTCTAATGTATGACTCTGTTCCTTATTCCCCGATATATACCCGATTCGAATTGTAGTTTTTGGTATACCAGTCGGTAGAGGTTAAACCCCCACTTTCAGCCCACTGGCGATAATCGTTATAAACATCAACAATATTGTCACCAGAGGTTGGATGCAGCCAGCTGTATGGCATATTCAGCGCCCAAGGCAGGTTAGTGGCAGTTTCATAGGTCTTACTGAAGTCAAACAAGTTGGAATCATCGTCGCCACTGCCGAAACGATTCTGATCTGCCCGAGCCGATGGGCGATGGTTTGGCAGATGTACCTCACGGCCGCGGTCGAAGGTGGCGAAAATATAAGGGTTGTAAGGCGCGTTACCGGTCTGACTGCGTGTTTTAGCAACATCAAAAGTGATACTCAGAGACGCGGGGATTTCAGGGCTAATCGGGCAATCTGCATCGGTATTGTAGAACTGGCACCCCGGCGGTGTCGGCATCAGCGTTTCAGTATTCTGCACTACTACAAAGTTAAGATGAGAGCTTTGCTCGTCACTGACGATGGTCTCACTATCACCACCATTAACCGTGCGACTGGCGGTGTAAGTGGTCGTCGCGAGAATATTATTCAGCGCCAGGGCGAAACCATTAGACCGGGATGCTCCACGTGCAGTGAAGGTATAGTCGACGTGAATATCTTTTATTCGGCCTAAGCTGTTGCGTGTTTCTTTATAGCGGTAGGCGACAACCAGATCGTTCAGATCATAATCCCCTTCCACAGGCCAATTGTCCTCGAAAGCCAGTGTTCCAAGACCGTCGGCACTCGGGTAATACACATCGAATGCCCGCTCGCTATCGTTGGGATAATCGTCGTTGCCGTCTAATACTCCGTCGCCGTCTGTGTCTTCATTCTCAGGAAGTACGGTGATGGTTGATTTATCAATGGCCGTTTCAGGATTCGATGACACCATAAAGATCACGTCATTAAAATCGTGATCGCAACCCGAAGTGGTGCGCAGAATATCTTCCAGCCCTAACACAATATTGCCACTTTCATCGTCGAACAGCATGACCGTATGTGCTTTCAACTCGTCGTCAGTTTCCGCATTAAGATCTTTAACGGTGTAAAATATCCAATCCTCATTCTGCCAGGGTTTAATTCCATAATTAGGATAGAAACCGTTAGCCACAACGAAGAAACCAATTTTGGTTCCAGCCGTATGCGTACCCAAACTGATGGTATCGCCAACACGCATACCATTGCTGTCACCGCCACTGTTGAAGAAAGATGCATTTGGCATTAATACAATTTCGTTAATGTCGTCGCGGCTTGTTGGCTCGTCTCCAGTGTATGTGAAATAACCAAAGCCATTACGATAACCCGCCCCTTCATGCAAAAATGTGATGAAGACTTCACCCGTTTCTTTCACGGTAATATTAGCGCCAGCATCGTTGGTGATGTAATCCGGATTGGTCAGTGTGACATTACGGCCGTTAGGCAGTGCAGTACCAATTTTATTGAGTAATTCCGAAGACACTGCAACGTCATCCGCCATACTCAACGGAATACCGCTATAGCTGTAATTACTGTTGTAGTCACCCAGTGCATAGGTCCAGGCATTACTGTTGGCGGCGGAGAGAGACAGGCCTGCCGCAAATAATGCAGTGCTTAATTGCTTTGCAGATGATTTGAACATGGTCATGGCCAACCTCACTTGAATTCGTGGAAAATGGTGTCGGTGTTGATTTCCAGCTCAGCGACGTTATGAATTCCTATCTGAGACACTTGCACTTTAATATGAGTCAAGTGGCCTGGTATGCGAACTTCTTGTTCAAAATAGCCCTGACTATCGGTTTGACCACGACTGATTAAATCTGGAAGTGGTGCGGTGGCTGGAACAGCTTGCCGGGCATCCGATAATTCAAAATGATCAGGCTTATAAATCTGGACACCCACTTGCTTACCTGGATTCCCATTATGGTCAAGTACCTGAACGCGCAGAGTGATATCCCGATTCATGTTGTAATCAAAGCCATCAGGAACGGACAAAGGTTTGGTTTCCTGAGCCTCATTACTGTCGGCGGCGTCTGCCTCCGCGGAGTCTTCACCGCAACCACCGACCATTAAAGCGGCACAGCACATCAAGAGAGGAGCATTTACGTTTTTCACAAGCAATCTCCGACGAGGGATTTTGTTGCTTTGTTCTGCAGACTTTGTACCAGCTTTATAAGTGGTTGATTTATATAGAGGAGGAGATATTTTCAGGCGTTTTATTGCAACTTTGAGATTTGCATTCTGCAATTCCAGCGATGCTGTCTGCAGAATGCAAAGAAGAAATCAGGTGGGGTTAATATCCAGCGCACTGACCAGCTCGTGTGCGCGTTCTGCCAGTTCTAAGCCGCGGTCGGTTAAATAGCCGCCATCGGTCTGGCTGGTCAGACCTTTATCAAATAAACGTTTGGCCGCGGCCACCATCTCCGGAGCGGCATCATGATGCACTTTTATACCGGTTTGAATACTGGAGTGACGATCAAACTTCACCAGCAGGTTCAGCTCATCAACAATGTCAGCGCGATAGGGCATAGCAACTTCCTTTTTTGGTGGGAACATTCAGACTACCCCGGCATCTGCCACGCGGCAACGAAAAAGCGGGCCAGTACACAATAAAAAAGCCGACCATGATGCACATCATAATCGGCTTTTTTATTCAGGTTTTTATGGGTTATCGTTTAATGAACGACCCAAGAACCCTCAGTATTACGGTCAGAAGCATTCAACCAAACGTGGCTGACACCGCCTTTAACGGCTTTAAGTGCTTCATTGTCTTTGCTGTTGGTAGGCGCCGCGAACTTATAGTTACCCAGCTGCGCACAAGCCTGTGCGCCGCCAGTCCACTGACCCTTATAGGTAGAGATATTCCAGCTGCCATCAGCGTTATTCTGACAAGCGAAGTGATGACTTGAGTTACACCCGGCATCATCCCAGCGACCATTCCCCCATTGAACTGCGCAGTCCTGATTGCCGCCCCAGTTATTTGGCTCATTTCGGTCCCACGACCAGATAGCAGCCTCAATACGACCATCGTTGTGTGTCATATTATCGAGGTTGACGATGTTGCCGCCATTTTTAAAGGCCTGAGCGACGTCAGCTGCTTCAATCTTTTTGACTTTACCGCCGGTGAAAAAGGCGCCGATTGCGCCAACCGCTGTGCGATCTTCCCAGATACGGTTAATGTTTCCCAAGCCGGTGAAAGCCAGGTTTTTCATGCCAGTGTTGCCGGAACAGCCGCCGTCTTTCCACAGTACAATCTGTTTGCCCGCCGCTCGAACCTGCGCTTTGGTGAGGCTGTCCGGAATGCTCTTACACCCGTTTGACGCGTAAATCTTGCCAGACAGTTTTTCGTTAACAATGTCTAACAGCTCTTGATGACGGCCATCGGTGTGATCTTCAAAATACAGAATAATCACTTCATTCGGGTTTTCGTTCAGCCAATTGCGGACTTCTTGCAAACCGTCCTTAACCAGGCGATCTGTCAGGCTGCAACCGACGTGCAGATCGCCAACGGATTGGCCGATACCAGAGTGACACAGCAGCAGGTCAGGGCCCCATTTCCAGAACTTGGCGCCATGGGTTTGCGCTGTCCAGTGAGCATCCAGTTCGATAAAACGCGCACCTAAACGCAGCTGATCGTAGATCGAATGTTTCTGTTGTGGATCGAGATAACGCGTAGCGTTGCGGTATGCTTCCGAGTTATAGGTGTTGTGAGAACCGAGAATGTTGTTGTCGATCATTGGGCTGTTCACATCCAGATTACGCTGATGCGCCAGCGCTTTACCGGCCCAGCTATTCTGGAAATCTTTAATCGGATCCGGTGGTGGTGCAGAAGGCTTGGAGCTCATGGCGAAACCGGAAGCAGAGGCCAGCAGGCCTACCGCAATTGCGATGGACTTAGTCAGATTCATGAAATTATCCTGTAGTGGCTATGCCGTTGATCGGCTTATTATTATTTTTCTTGTTATTAGTTTATTGGTGCGTATTAAGGTAATTGCACGTTCGTTCTACACGATGCAGCGAATATCAGTAAAGCCGTACTTTGGTATTGGCACGAAAAGTTCATCAATTGATTCAAAATCGGACGCAATGACGAGCAAACCACGAAAATTGCCACACATTGTGATTTGACTGGGTGACAAACGAAAAAGCCTGCAACAGCAGGCTTTTTGTGTGTACCAGAATGGAATCAGTTGGTTTCAGCAGTGGTTTGATCTGCAACCGTGTCAGAAACTTCGGGCGGATTCTGTATCACCGGTTGCGGCTGCGGAGCAGCCTCAATAGCAGGTGCCTGGGTCGTAGCAGGGAGAGCTGGCGGTGCTGTTTGCTCTTGCGGCTGCTGTTCTTCAACTTGCTGCTGTTCTTCAACTTGCTGCTGTTCTTCAACTTGCTGCTGTTCTTCAACTGGCTGCTGTACCTCAGCTTGAGAAGTTGCAGGCTGTGAGGTGTCTGTTTGTGTTGTCACTGGCTGCTGAGCAGGCTCAATCGCGAGGGGTTGAGTTGCTTCAGGTTGGGGGAGCGGAGCGGTTTTTTGCTCGCTTTGCACCTCCGGAGCTGACTGAGGCTGAGTCAGTGGCGGCACTGCTGGTTGTATTGCTGGCTGTATCGCTGACTGAGACGCAACATCGGCCGGTTGTTGCGCGGATGCTGCGGCAGCATCCTGAGTATTCGGTGCAGTTTGTGTTGGCTGGTTGACGGTAATCGAGATATTGGCCGGTTGTTGGGCGGCCTGTTTTTCAAGTTCCAGTTGAGCTTTTTCGGCTGCTGCTTTTTTATTGGCGCCAGCCTGAGCGTTGTTGATCTTTTCAATCTCAGCCTTCAGATTGGCGATCTGCTGTTGGTACTTTGCCGCAATGCGGGCGCTTTGCTCTTCGGCAAACTGTTTCAGTGCCAGGGTCTGATCATGCAATGACATATGGCGGACATCATCGGCTTTCAGAGCACTGCCTATCTGGCCTAGATAATCTTCAAACTGCAGCGCGACTGTTTCTGCCTGGGCCTTATTCATGTTGACCAGGTTGGCGACTTCTCGTCCGACGAACAGTGCATGCTGCGCGGCACGTAAGGCGCCGTTACCGGTTTTTGCGACCAGATCGCGGTCAGTGTAGCTTTGGCGAATAATGCGTTCGGCGTTTTGTACCAGATTTTCAGCGTATTCAAACGTTTTAGTGGCGTTTGAGTCGGCATCTTCTTTTTCGGCTTTATCCAGCGTCTTTTTGGCGGGCTGCCAGTGCAGGGTCAGCATCACATCCAGTTCGATTGCCTTCAGATCGGTTAATACGGCTTCCGAGTCTTTGGCTGCTTTGGCGTCGTCACCGGTTTCAATCAGGCTGATCAACTCTTTAAAGTCTTCCATCCCAGCCTTGTATTCGCCAGGCAATACGTTGTTGGCTTTAATCTCATCGAGTACCGCTTTTTGCTGAATCAGCGCCGGTAGCTGAGCTTCGGCTTTTTCTTTATTCTGCAAGCCACCTTCGTACAGGGTAACCACTTTGGCAGATACCTTAACGGTCTCAATGGTTTTTCCCTCCAGATCGAATCCACGGGCTTGTCTTAATGCGTCGCGCAGCTGTTCCATATGCAGCGGTGCGTAAAAATCCAGCTCAGCCTTTTTGGCGTTTTTATAGGCGTTTTCAGCATTATCTAACGCTCTTTCGCTGTCACCGGCAAACTGCTCGGCTTTGGCGCTCGCCAGTGAATCAAAGGCATCCTGATTAGCGAGCTTTTTATTGGCGCAGCCGGAGGTTGCCAGTGTCGCAGCAAACATCGCTACGAGTAAAACATTGTGGCGAAACATATTGAAACCCTGAATTGAGTGATGAAAGGCGGGGGCTATGGGAGGAAACGGCACACTCATCTCCCTGATAAAATAAAGCCGCGCCAATTGCAGAAATTGGAGCGGCTATTTTAGCAATGTGGCGTTATTAATCCAGCAAAGACTTGTCGCGAACCGCACCCTTATCCGCCGAAGTGGCAAATTTGGCGTATACCTTCAGCGCCGTGCTGACCTTACGTGGACGCTCTTCGGCTGGCTTCCAGCCGATAGCATCACGGGCAGTACGACGGGTCGCCAGCTCTTCATCACTCAGCTGCACATTGATGCTGCGGTTCGGGATATCGATGATGATGTCATCACCTTCTTCCAGCAGACCAATGGCACCACCGGAGGCGGCTTCCGGAGAACAGTGACCAATCGACAGACCGGAAGTACCACCGGAGAAACGACCGTCGGTTAACAGTGCACAGGCTTTACCCAGGCCTTTGGATTTCAGGTAAGACGTTGGGTACAGCATTTCCTGCATGCCCGGGCCACCTTTCGGGCCTTCGTAACGGATAATCACGATATCGCCTTCTTTCACCTCATCGGCCAGGATGCCGGCTACGGCGCTGTCCTGAGATTCGAAGATTCTGGCTTTACCGTGGAATACCAGAATGGACTCATCCACACCGGCGGTTTTAACCACACAGCCGTCTAACGCGATGTTGCCGTACAGAACCGCCAGGCCACCTTCTTTCGAATAGGCGTGTTCGATAGAACGGATACAACCATTTTCACGGTCGCCATCAACCGTTGGGTAACGGGTGCTCTGGCTGAATGCGGTTTGGGTTGGAATACCCGCAGGACCAGCACGGAAGAACTCGATCACCTCGGGTGACGGGTTACGCATGATGTCCCACTTATCCAGTGCTTCCTTCATGGTTTTGGAGTGAACCGTTGGCAGTTCATTGTGCAATAAACCGGCGCGATCGATTTCACCCAGAATACCCATGATGCCACCGGCGCGGTGAACGTCTTCCATGTGGTACAGCGGCGAGTTTGGCGCCACTTTACATAACTGAGGCACAACACGAGACAGACGGTCGATGTCTTTTAGGTCGAAATCCAGTTCCGCTTCCTGAGCGGCTGCCAATAAGTGCAGGATGGTGTTGGTGGAACCACCCATCACGATATCCAGCGTCATGGCGTTTTCGAATGCTTTGAAGCTGGCGATAGAGCGTGGCAGAACCGATTCATCATCTTGCTCGTAGTAACGCTTGGCGTTTTCAACGATGCGACGACCGGCTTCTAAGAACAGGTTTTCACGATCGGCGTGTGTCGCCAGAGTCGAACCGTTACCCGGCAATGCCAGACCTAACGCTTCGGTTAAACAGTTCATCGAGTTGGCGGTGAACATACCGGAGCAAGAACCACAGGTAGGGCAGGCGCTACGCTCGTATTCGGCGACTTTCTCGTCAGACGCATCATCGTCTGCGGCGATGACCATGGCATCAACCAGATCCAGCTTGTGCTCAGACAGCTTGGTTTTACCGGCTTCCATCGGGCCACCGGAAACGAAGATCACAGGGATGTTCAGGCGTAATGACGCCAGCAGCATTCCCGGGGTGATCTTGTCGCAGTTAGAGATACACACAATGGCATCGGCACAATGTGCGTTCACCATGTACTCAACCGAATCGGCAATGACTTCACGGCTTGGCAGGCTGTACAGCATGCCGTCGTGGCCCATCGCGATGCCATCATCCACGGCAATGGTATTGAATTCTTTGGCTACACCACCGGCTTTTTCAATCTCACGGGCAACCAACTGGCCCATATCCTTTAGGTGAACGTGACCCGGAACAAACTGGGTGAAGGAGTTAGCAACGGCAATAATCGGCTTGGAAAAGTCATCATCTTTCATTCCGGTTGCACGCCACAGCGCACGGGCACCGGCCATATTACGACCGCCGGTAGAAGTCTTGGAACGATACTCAGGCATAGAACTCTCTCGTTATCTGACAAGCAGCAGAAAAACTAATTATGTTGTCACCACTGCGTTAAAAACCAGCTCGGATGCTCATTTATGACTCATAAACTGCGTGCTTTCGCTGGACTTGCGGCTAGTGCGACGGTTTCGACATGTGTTTTTCGAACCGCTTGCTAATCGTTAGCTGAAAATTATGCGGCGTATTGTATCAGCGCAGACGCGGTGCTGTCGCTGTTTTGAACAACCCGGTTACCAACAGACAGGCAAAACTATCCCAGTTATCCCATATTTCTGTGGATAAAATTGGGAGTAACTTTGGGGCAAACGGCGCTAGCCCAGACGGTAAGCGCCTGATTGTTAAATTGGTGAAAAAATAAACGTTTGTTTGAACGCCGCTAAAATCCATAAAAAGCCAGTAGTGGCAAGGGTTTTCTTCAAATTTTTCAGTGGCTTGGAGGAAGAGGTCCGAGGGTATAAGTCAAGAGGGAAAAGCACTGTGGATTTTAACAGTGTTGTGGAAAACTTTGTGGGTAAGATGAGGGGAAGTTGGGAATAATGGCTCTAGATCTGGTTTTGGAGCAAAAATTGAAGTGAGTATTTTGCTGTTTTCTATGGATGTTAAGCTGAGGAGCTTCTCAGTGTTACTATTGGCAAAACCATCAAAATATTAGGGATGATATGCAACAGGCAGGCATTTACGAGCAGCTAATCACTCAACTTGTTGAAAGCCGATTAGATCGTGACCGCTTTTATATTGGAGAACGTCAGCTTAATGCCAATGAAGCGTCTGTTTGGTTGTCTCGTTTCTTATCTAATGTTCTTGAATATGCCATCAGCTCGATTCCTTCTTGTGAGGATCGTCTGCAGCAACAAATCGAGCTGTCGAATCAATTATTGATGTGGTTGAAGGAACGGCTTCAGGATAAAGATTTTTTTGAAGAAAACTTACTGGATAGCCAAGGTAAAATTCTCACCGCCTTATACGATCTAGAAAACCCTGTTTCTGGAGATCTTAGGCAATATGTCGAAAATGTGTTCCCTCTTACGGGCTTAACTCAAAGCGAATTATTCTGTGGCAGCAATGCTGGTTTATCTCTCGAATCTGAGCTCAAGCGAGAAATATTATCCGCAGATAAAATTTACTGGCTGGTGTCGTTTATTAAATGGGCTGGGATTCGCATCTTTCGCAAAGAACTAGAGGAATTTACTCGTAGTGGGCGGGAGCTAAAAATCATCACCACCTCCTATATGGGGGCAACGGATGCTAAAGCAGTCGAGTATTTAGCAAGTTTACCGAATACCGAAGTAAAGCTTAGCTACAACACAGAACGAGAAAGGCTTCATGCTAAAAGTTATCTATTTTTGCGGGATACAGGCTTTCATACCGGTTATATAGGGTCGTCTAATTTATCTCGATCAGCCCTTACTAATGGTCTTGAATGGAATCTAAAAATTACTTCTCAAGAAATCCCCCATATTATTAACAAGTCGTTGAGTACATTTGAGACTTACTGGGCATCTAGTGAATTCGAAACATTCAGTGGTGATATTGTGAGTGTTGAGAAGTTAAGGAGTTCCCTTAAACAGCAGCGCGGAGATAGCGGTAACGATTCACATTTCTTCGAAATCAAACCCTTTCCTCATCAAAATGAGATCCTAGAACAGCTCTATGTCGAACGCGATGTTCATAAGCGATTTCGTAACCTTGTAGTTGCGGCTACGGGTACCGGAAAAACTTTAATATCGGCTTTCGACTTTGCTCGATTTTATAAAGAAAATCCTAACGCATCGTTCTTGTTTGTCGCCCATCGAGAGGAGATCCTAAAGCAGGCACGTTCTGCGTATCGCGGGGTACTGCGAAACTCGAACTTCGGAGAATTGTGGGTCGGTGGTCATACCCCAGATCGTTATGAACAATTGTTTGCTTCGGTTCAAACACTTAATAATCAGATTGAGCAGATACATTTAACCTCAGACTACTACGACTTTATCGTCATTGATGAGGTGCATCATATTGCTGCAAATAGCTATCGATCAATTCTTGAAAAATTTCAGCCGGCTATTCTATTAGGTTTGACCGCAACACCTGAACGCCATGATGGGGGAGATATCTTAGAAGATTTTGGTGGTGTAGTTGCTGCCGAAATAAGATTGCCAGAAGCAATCAATCGTCGTCACTTATGTCCATTTCAGTATTTTGGAATTGATGATGATACTGACTTAACCGGAGTGTCTTGGAGTCGAGGACGATATGATATTGCACAGCTAACCAACCTTTATACGCACAATCAAAATCGTGTGGACAGAATATTGAGAAGCTTGAGTGAAATTGTTACTGACTTAAACAATATGAAAGCGTTAGCTTTCTGTGTTAGTCGAGAACATGCTCAGTTCATGGCAAAACAGTTCTTGCTAAAAGGCGTTAAGGCCGATGTTCTAACGAGCGACAACAGTCACGAGCGACAGCAAAAGCAACAGGCAATTCGGTCTGGTGAAATCAATGTGCTTTGTGTTGTCGATATTTTCAATGAAGGCGTGGATATCCCAGAGGTTGATACTTTACTGTTCTTACGCCCAACAGAAAGCTTAACTATTTTTTTGCAGCAGCTTGGCCGAGGCCTCAGATTGTCAGAAGGAAAGGACTGCTGCACGGTATTGGATTTTGTTGGCAATTCTCGCCCTGAATATGATTTTTCTAACAAATTTAGATCTTTGGTAGGTAAGAGCAGCCGCTCGATTAGCGATGAAATAAATCAAGGCTTCCCCCATGTCCCTCTAGGTTGTCGAATTGAGATGACTAAGCGCACGCAAGAGATGGTGCTGAGTAATATTAGAAAGGCATCACTAAATCTAAATCGAATTGTCTCGTTAATCCGCCAATACCCCCAGCACACCACTGAGCCATTAACTTTAGCTAACTTTATTCGACACAACTCTCATATTGATTTACATAAAATGTATAAGATTGGCAGCTGGACAGAGCTGGTTTCTAAATCGAAAGATGAGGTGAAAGAGTGGAACAGCGATGAAAGTGCATTAGCGATGATTCAGACTGGTATACGCAATCGTATTCTCACGTGTGACGATCATAGTTACTTACAATTCCTCAAAACACTCTATGAAAAAAAGTTCAAACTAGATAGTGAAAATAACAGACAAGCCTTGATGTGCCACTTCGATTTTTGGCAGAAAACTGGCAGTAAATCCGGCTTTGATACTCTATCTCAGAGCTTAAATAGATTGAGGCAAATAGATGTTTCTGAAGAACTAGTATCCGTTTTGGATTGGCAGTTAGCACAGATAAAACACGAACAATTAATAATGCCAGGTTTGCGAGATGTTCCGTTACGGCTACATGCGAGATATGCACGTGAGCAAATTCTAGTTGGGTTTGGTGCCACGACGTTTGATTATCAGCCTCAATCTAGAGAAGGGCTGTATACAATAAAAGATCAGAATATAGAATTGTTATTCGTCACCCTAGATAAAAACGAAAAACAGTTTTCGCCAACAACCATGTACCACGACTATGCGATTAATGAAGAGCTATTTCACTGGTAAACTCAAAACAGCGCTAGGCCTGATATGGGTAAAGGGTTGAGCTATATCCAGCATCGAGATACTGGTAAACGATTATTTTTGTTCGTACGAGAACAAAGCAAAGATGAATATGGCCGAACCATGGGGTTTGTTAATTACGGTGAGGTAGAGTACGTCGAGCATGCTGGCTCACAGCCAATGAGTATTACTTGGAGGCTTCGCACACCGATGCCACACTTTATGTGGCAGCAAGCTGCTAAATTGGCGATGGGGTAACTTTTTTTGGATTGATCATAGTCGGAACTTTCAGGCTACTATTCTTTTCAGGCTGAAAGTCATGGCAGAAGTCTATTAGATTGCCAAGCTAAGAGAGCCGGCGTCCCTCATGATCTCAAAACAAAGGTTGTAACTGATCACGAATGCACAGGCAGCGATATATCGATCTAAATAGATATCAGATATTTATGGCAGAAAGCCTTAATTAATTGACTTCACATAGTAGAAAACACTGATGATATTCTTATAATATAATATCGTGTCAATAATATGGAGTATTAAGATAAATGCAGAATAAGCAAAGACGTATACCTTATGTGTATTACTTAGATAGTTGGAACTTCGAGGATGGAGATGCCGGATATCTAAAAAGTGAAGGTGTGGTAGTTACTCCTTCAGAGTATGATGACGATATTCACTACGGTAAGATATTTTGCCCTAATTGCTACACACCTATTGGTAGAACACCCAGAAAGAAACAAGTTACAAAAGATGGGCGAGATCCGTATTTCTTGCATTCTCGAAAGTATCAAAGTGTTGAGTGCTCTTTAAAGTCATCTAAACCCGAAGGAAAGAACTACAACAGCTATGAAGAGGTAGTAAAGTCTATAGAGAACGAAAAGTTGGCTATCATTTCGGAGTTCTTATCTGCGCAACCTCAGATTACAGATAATGTTGACGATGAATATAAGGAAACTATTGTTGAAGATATTGATGGCCCTAATGTTGATTTACCAGTTGGTCGGCATAATGGAGAGAAAATAGCTGTTCCGAGCAAAATTTCTACCGTTAAAGGAATATGCCGAAACTTCGATAAAAATATGGTCAAGTACTTTTATCTACCGAATAGCCAGTATCCACACAAGCTGATCGATTTACTTCATGATGTCAGAAAAGTAACGAGCACAGATTCCGAGCCAAAATTATATTTTGGGAAAGTTGTGAGAGTAGTCGATCATGGTAACCCACCTAGTAGCTCCAACATAAGAATGACTTTTTTTGAATACGAGCGAAGATGGGGATTGCCAGATTTTTGTCTTAAGACAACGATTGGAGAGCAAGACGCACATGGTATCTCAGAAACATCTATTGGGAAGTATGTACTAATTTATGGAGCAGTAACTGACAATGGTTCAGGGTTGTGCTTTAAAGAATTATCCTGGGGCGAGTTTGCGATATTGCCAGAGAAGTACAATCCCCTGTTGGATGATCTTCACTAAATGCATGTACAGTAGGCAGATGGATCTGCCTTAATAGCATAAGCCCCTCGCATCAACATCTTATAAACAGCTGTTTCGTCAGCAATGTTGGCGGAACACTAATCAGCCTATCTCCGAAGAAAACTCTATCTAAGTTGCAAGAAGGGGTAAGCTTATATGGATATAATTGTATCCATAATGCCTATATATTCTCTACAGTTGATATTACTGTATCCATTTTGGATGTCTGATGAATAAACTCTTACTACTCGATGACACTGATGTTCAGCGTGCTTTTGCCAGCCATTTGCGCGGTTTGCGTGAAGCTGAGAAGTTATCTCGGGAAGCGCTGGTACAGCGCAGTAGCGTTCCTGCTGCAACCATTAAAAAGTTCGAGCTGACCGGGCAAATTTCTTCTCTCCAGTTGCTGCTGTTATGGCAGTCGCTAGATGATCTGAAGCGATTGTTTGAACTAACGCAGGCAGGGGGGGATATCGCAAGAACGTATGCCAACATCGATTGAAGAGGTGTTAAAGGATAGGTTCTAAGCTTCTCACCTTCTCTCATTTAACCCAACCCCATCTGCACCAACACCATATAAACCGCCGTACCGCCAACAATGCTTAACAGCGATTGGCGGAACGCCAGATGCAACGCGGCAACCAACAATAAGCAACCCACCTCTGGGGCGAATTCCAGCGAAATAGCCGCGTCGTTTTTAAACGAATACACCACCAATAACACCATCACCATGGCGGGTAAAAAGCGGCCCAAATGAGTCAGGAGTGGATGGTCGGCCACTTTATACAGCAACACAAAGGGCAACACCCGGGTGAAGAAGGTCACGCCAGCTAACACAGCAATCACGCTGGTGAGATACCAGAATTCGTTCATGATTCCACCTCCACGCGGGCGGAGCCGGACCGGGCACGCGCAGCGTATTGCATCATTAATACGCTGAGGCTGAGCAGAATAGCGATCAGCAACATGTGTTCGCGACTGATCAACACCAGAGTGCCAACACCAATCAGCAGTGCCACCAGAAACGGACGAACATCTTTCAGGTGCTTAAACTGCTCGATGGTTAACACCATAAATAACGCCGGTAACACAAAGGCGATGCCGTCGGTAGAAAATGCCAGCTGGCTGCCGAGCCAGGCACCCAGAGTTGATCCGATAATCCAGTAACACTGATTTACCGCCGTTATTCTTATCTGAAACTGAGCCGCATCGATGCCTTTAGGTAAGGCCGTGGATGTGATCAGAGAAAAGGTTTCATCAGTCAGACCGAAGATCTGATAAAGACGGCGCCAGCCGGTGCTCTTCACATGACTCATGACCGATAAGCCATAGAAGATATGACGCGAATTCAGCAGCAAAATGGCAACCGCCATCTCGGTCAGCGAAGCCTGGTTGGCCAGTAAACCCACCACCAGAAACTGAGCGGCACCGGCAAAAATAAAAACGCTCATGGCGGTGGCATACAGCCAGTGATACCCCAGCTCACTGAATAACACGCCAAAAGCAGCGCCTAACGGTAAATAACCAAACATCACCGGCAGCGATGATCTTACTACCAGTGCATTTAACGGAGACAGAAAAGAGAACATGGGCAGTGTATCAGGGTAATAACCAGGAGCAGGATATTAGTTGTCCAGATGGTCAGAGGGCAAGTGGGCCAGAGTTGATTCAGGCCCTTATATTGTAACAGTTGGTTATTCGATGTTTTGTACCTGTTCACGCATCTGTTCGATCAGAACTTTTAAGTCCACCGCGTGCTGGGTGATCAGTGCTGTCAGCGATTTTGACGACAGGGTATTCGCCTCACGATTCAGCTCCTGCATCATAAAGTCGAGACGACGGCCAATGGGTTCACGGCTGGTTAAAATGCGCTTCACTTCGTTGATGTGGGTGTTTAACCGGTCCAGTTCTTCAGCGACGTCGGCTTTTTGTGCCAGCATCACCATTTCCTGTTCCAGCCGGTCGTTGTCCAGATTGCCACTCAGCTCATCCAGCTTGGTTTGCAGCTGCTGACGCTGGGCCGCTAATGCTTCTGGCATCTGTTCGGCTACGATGGCAACGATGTCGTTCATTTTATCCAGACGGCTGGTAATCATTTCAGCCAGATCAGCCCCTTCACGGCCGCGGGTATCTTTTAATGTCGCCAGGCTGGCATCAAACGCTTGCAGCGCCGCTGCCTGTAATGCTTTGCCATCCACTTCTTCGCTGGCTAGCACACCTGGCCATTGCAGCACCTGCAGGGCATCTAAGGCATTGCCAGGACCAATAATGGCATGCACCTGATCGGCCGCATGATTCAGCTGTTCCACCAGTTCGCTGTTAACGCTTAACTGAGCATTGCCCTGTATTGGCTGAAAGCGTAGTGCACATTCGATCTTACCGCGTCCCAGTTGTTTTTTCAGACGCTCACGCAGGTGGGGTTCGAGATCACGAAACGCCTCAGGTAACCGGAAATGGGGCTCCAGATAGCGGTGGTTAACGGAGCGGATCTCCCAGGTAAAACGGCCATGCTCACATTCACTGGAGTTACGGGCGAAGGCGGTCATGCTGTAAACCACGGCGGCGTTGCTCATAGATAAATCCCGAAAGTAATTGATTGTTGAATAAATAGTTGGCCGTATTGTACGGCGTGTCACCTCCGCCCGCTATGCGTCATCGGCTTGCTATCTATCGGCTGATGCGGGGAGTATACTGCCGCCTTTATTTGATTGTATTTAAGAAAACGGAAGGACTTATCTCTATGAGACCAAGTGGCCGCGCGCTGGATCAGCTACGTGACGTTAAAATTACCCGCAATTTTACCAAGCACGCCGAGGGTTCGGTGCTGGTGGAGTTTGGCGACACCAAAGTAATTTGTACTGCCAGTGTGGATAACGGTGTCCCACGTTTTATGCGTGGAGAAGGCCGAGGCTGGGTAACCGCCGAATACGGTATGCTGCCGCGTTCTACCGGTTCACGCATGATTCGTGAAGCCGCTAAAGGTAAGCAGGGTGGTCGTACGGTTGAAATCAGTCGTTTGATCGGTCGCTGTCTGCGCGCGGCTGTTGATATGGAAAAACTGGGCGAACACACCATCCAGCTGGATTGTGACGTGATTCAGGCCGACGGTGGTACTCGTACTGCGTCCATCACCGGCGCTTGTGTTGCTCTGGCGGATGCTATTAACGGTCTGCTGGAGCAGGGCCGTATCAAAGAAAACCCGATCAAGAGCATGGTGGGTGCGGTATCTGTGGGTATTTACGAAGGTCAGCCGGTGCTGGATCTGGATTACCCGGAAGACTCTGTTGCAGAAACCGATCTGAACGTCATCATGACGGCTAAAGGTGGTTTTGTTGAGATTCAGGGTACTGCCGAGCAGGAAGCGTTCTCGGATGATGAGCTGGCCAGCATGTTAGCTCTGGCGAAAAAAGGTATTGCTGAGCTGTGTGAAATTCAGCAGGCAGCGCTGGCGAGCTAATCGCTGCCGCTGTTTCGCTGAAACAAAAAAGCCGCTGCTTGTGCTCTGTGTAAACAGGGCATCGGTCAGCGGCTTTCTTATGGCTGTTGTTCTCAGAGACCGGACGCTGGCTGGCGGTTAGTCTTCGTCGAATTCGTATTCGACCATCACAGCGGCGTGGTCACCAAACCTCAGGTTGGTATCCAGCTTGGCTTCGACAACGAACTGGCGCACGTTGGGCGTACAGATCTGGTAATCCTTGCGCCAGCCATTCTGGTTGCGGCGAGCGCTTTCTTCATCCGGCCACCAGCTGAATTGGTTTTCACCAAAATTGGCTTCGCGAAAAGCATCCACATAGCCTGCGGGACCAAACATCTGATCAAACCAGGCGCGTTCCTGCGGTAAAAACCCGGGTGTTTCCTGATGCGCTTGCCAGTCGGACAGGTCGAAGGTTTTGTGTGCTGCTTCAAAGTTACCGCAAAAGATAAAGTCGCGACGTTTGCGTCGGGTCTTGTTCAGATGGTCTAAGAAAGATTGCTGAAATGCCAGTTTGTCTTCCAGTGTGTTGTGTTCGTCGATCGCCGGGAACAGGATAGAACCAACGCTCACGTGGTCGAAGTCGGCCTGAATAAAGCGCCCCTGAATGTCACACTGATGAAACGCCAGCCCTGTCATGATGGCCTTCGGCATGTCTTTGGTCAGGATGGCGACACCCGAGTAACCGTCGGCTTCTGCATCAAAGAAATACGCGTTGTAACCGTCTGGATAAATCACGCTATCCGGCAACTGGTATTCTTTGGCCTTCAGGTTCTGAAGCGCGACAACGTCGGCATCGGCGGTTTGCAGCCAGTCGTACAGACCTTTTTCTACGGCCTGCTCAATGCCATCAAGGTGTAAACTGATAATCCTCATACATGGTTCCCGACTATTGAAGCGTGTATCATACCGCATACTTTTCAAAGCAGGTATCACCAGAGTTGACTATGCAAGCGTATCAGAAAGAGTTTATTGAATTTGCCATCGAGCAAGGCGTACTGAAGTTTGGCGAATTCACCCTCAAATCTGGTCGAGTCAGCCCCTACTTTTTTAATGCGGGTTTATTTAATACCGGCTCTGCGCTGGCGAAGTTAGGTCGCTTTTATGCGGCGGCGCTGGAAGCTTCCGGCGTGGAATACGACGTGGTATTCGGTCCGGCCTATAAAGGCATTCCGTTGGCGACTACTATTACTGTAGCTCTTGCGGATCAATACAATAAAGATATGCCTTACGTGTTTAACCGTAAGGAAGCCAAAACCCACGGTGAAGGTGGCAACCTGGTTGGTTCGCCATTAACCGGCCGGGTACTGATTGTTGACGACGTGATCACGGCGGGTACTGCTATCCGTGAAGTGATGGCGATGATTCAAGCCGCAGAGGGGGCAACGCCTGCGGCGGCATTGATTGCGCTGAACCGTCAGGAAAAAGGCAATGGTGAATTATCCGCCATTCAGGAAGTTGAGCGCGATTTCGGTATGCCGGTGATCAGCATTGTTGGCCTGAACCAGGTGCTGGATTATGTGTCTGAAAAACCAGAGTTGCAGCAATACGCGGATGCCGTCAGTGCATATCGCGATCAATACGGGGTTTAATTTATGAAGTTGTTTGTCTGGTCAGCAGCCGTTTGTTGTCTGTTGCTTACAAGTGTTAGCCATGCAAGCAAGTTGTATCGTTTTACCATCGATGGTCGGGTGGTGGTGAAAGACCACGTTCCGGCGCAATATTCTCATCTGGGTTATGAAGTTCTCAACAGTTCGGGTCTGGTGATCAAAAAGGTGAAGCCTGCGCCAACCGCGGCTGAGCTGGCTGAACGCCGCGCCATTGAGAAGGCAAAAAAAGAGCGCCTGGAGCGAATCCGGGCCAAGCGCAAGCAGGATATGGATCTGCTGCGGTTGTACGCGAAACCGGGCGACGTTGAGCGTGCGCGCAAGCGCAAAGCCGATGAGATCGAATCTTATATCGAGCTGCAACGTCGCCGTATCTCTGATCTGGAAATCAAACTGGAGCAGTCGCAAGGAGACGCTGCCGATATAGAGCGCCGGGGTGTTGAGGTGCCGGTGGATCTGCGCCTTGAGATTGCCCAGTTACAGAATCGAATTCGTGAGAGCCATGCCAACATCAAAAGTCGTCAGCAAGAGCTGATTGACAGCACTAAAGAGTACGCGGTGCAGTATGAGCGGGTGCGTATTCTGCAGGTTTATAAGCCGGGTGTACTGACGGAAGATATTGATCTGAATAAGGTCGATCGCGAGCTGGGCAGTCTCTGATCAGCCGTGACCGTATGGCCGGTTAAACACCGGTCGCCTTTGATGGCTGTCAAAATAGCGTTATTCGATGAAAACAAGGCCGCAGCGGCTTCACCCGCTGCGGCCTTTTTGCGATAATCGCGCGCTTTTCTGTATTTCGAAATTCACGACCAAACTTTGCCGCTGAGGCCAGATTCTATGAAACCGCAAATTGCCGAGTTGTTATCCACCGTTGTTGCCACCCTGAAGTCTCAGGATGTGATTCCTGCTGAGCTGGAGCCACGCATCAATGTGGAGAATACCCGCGATAAAGCACACGGCGATCTGGCCACCAACCTGGCAATGATGCTGGCCAAACCCGCAAAGAAAAATCCTCGCGAACTGGCACAACTGATTGTTGATGCGCTGCCGGAAAGTGAGCTGGTGGAAAAAGTCGAAATCGCGGGTCCGGGTTTTATCAACTTTTATCTGTCTGATGCTTCGACCAACAGTCTGATTAAGGCGGTGCTGGAGCAGAAAGAGCAATACGGTCGTTCCGATGAGGGTGCCGGTCGTAAGGTTCAGGTGGAGTTTGTTTCTGCCAACCCAACTGGCCCTCTGCATATTGGTCACGGTCGTGGTGCGGCTGTGGGTGACTGTTTATGTCGCCTGTTGGATGCCAATGGCTGGGATGTAACGCGTGAGTTTTATTACAACGATGCCGGTGCGCAGATTAACAACCTGGCACTGTCTGTTCAGGCTCGTTGTAAAGGCTTAACACCAGACGACGCCAGCTGGCCAGAAGATGGTTACCGTGGTGACTACATTAAAGATCTGGCAGACAGTTTTATGGCGGGTGACACCGTGATATCCGAAGACCAGAGCTTCACCGGCACCAAAGATGCTGATGACCTGGAAGCCATTCGCCACTTTGCCGTGGCCTATCTGCGTCGAGAGCAAGATCTGGATTTAAAAGCCTTTGCGGTGGATTTTGATGTCTACTTCCTGGAGTCATCTTTGTATTCTGAAGGCAAAGTTGAAGAAGCGGTTCAGGCGCTGATCGCTAATGGTCACACCTACGAAGATGGCGGCGCGTTGTGGTTACGTACCACCGACTTTGGTGACGACAAAGACCGTGTGATGCGTAAAAAAGACGGGGGTTATACCTACTTCGTTCCAGACGTGGCGTACCACCTGGACAAGTGGCAGCGCGGTTTTGAAATGGTTATTAACGAACAGGGCGCTGACCACCACAGCACGATCACCCGTGTTCGCGCGGGTCTGCAGGGTTTGGATGCTGGCATTCCAAAAGGCTGGCCAGACTACGTACTGCACCAGATGGTAACTGTCATGCGTGGCGGCGAGGAGGTGAAAATCTCCAAGCGTGCTGGTAGTTACGTGACACTGCGTGATCTGATTGATGAAGTAGGCCGTGACGCCACCCGTTACTTCCTGGCGGCGCGTAAAGCCGACAGCCAGCTGACCTTCGATATTGACCTGGCACGTTCGCAGTCGTCTGATAATCCGGTTTATTACATCCAATACGCCCATGCACGGGTATGTTCGATTTTCCGTAAGTTGGCAGAAGCGGGTCAGAGCTGGACGATGGAGCAGGGTGTCGAGTCACTGAGTGCGCTTACACTGGATAACGAAAAAGATTTGATTGTAAAACTGGGCCGTTACCCGGAAGTGGTTAAAAACGCGGCGAATAACCGCGAGCCACATCAGATTGCTAACTACCTGAAAGAACTGGCGGCTGAGTTCCACACCTATTACAACTCAGAAAAAACACTGGTAGAAGACGATGATATTCGTAACGCCCGTTTGACACTGGCGGAAGCAGTACGTCAGGTGATCGCAAACGGTCTGGATTTGCTGGGTGTTTCTGCGCCTACAGAAATGTAAGGTTTGCTTGCGGTGGCTGACAATACGGTGTTACTACTGACCTCGTCTTGTTGGCGCCTAGTGTACGACCAACGCTTTTGCAGTACGAAACAGCCATCATAAATTAATAACAGGAATTAAAATGTCTGAAGGCGCGAGTAAAATCCCAAAGTGGGTGTGGATTACCACGCCGACCCTAGCGGTCGCTTTTGTGGCATTTATCCTGTTCTTATCCACGCTTCCCACGGGTGATGAACTCAATGCTGTAAAAGGTGATGCTAAAAAAGCACTGCAGTTAGGCATTGAGCAGGCAAAGAAAAAAGCCGCTGAAGAGTTACCGAAACCGAGTTATGAATTCTACAAGCTGCTGGAAAATCAAACGGTAGAAGTACCGGAGGTGGAAGAATACAAATCGACCCCGAAAGATGCGGCGACGCAATATGAGTACCGCCTGCAAGCTGGCTCTTTCCGCTCAGAAGACGATGCTGAGCGCTTACGCGGTGACTTGATTTTGCAGGGGTTGGTGGCTTATCGGGAAGAAAAGGAAGTCGATGGCACTGTTTGGCACCGTATTCTGGTTGGGCCGTTTACCAATCGTTCCAAGCTGAATAAAGCGCAGGACATTCTGGTTTCTAATAATATCAGCCCACTGGTCCACAAGACTAAACTGGCTCAGTAAACAGCCATAACATTAAATAAGAAGCGCCTCTCACGAGGCGTTTTTATTTACAGCATTTCTTTAGGAATAGCGCCGTGAAGATAGTTGCTTGGTAAGTCTAAAGACTTCATTGATATACGCTCAAATAAAACAACTTGGCGACGCTCATTCAGTATTGTTCTGTAGTGATGCGTACCAATGAATTTGTATATTGCTCTGGTGTCATTGAATACTTGCCCTTCAATAGGAGATGGTCTTTGGTTAACTCTCTTGACTCCTATTGGGGGTAAGTTACAGCGACCGCATTCGAGAATTACCATGTCCGGCAGTACTTGCTGAACCTGATAAGGGTACTTCTGAGGGTATAACGACTCTTTGATTGGCTTTCTGGTTCCTGTGATCACAGTGCCTTCGATATCTGTTACATCTGCTTCTCCGACAAGCATGCGCATGAAAAAATTAAAGTTCATATATAGCCGCTGTTCGTTATCGAATTTAATGACAGATCTTTTCTTCAGAATTGAAATCAGGTTGTCTATGACAAGAGCGCGTTTGGTGTCGCCAGCGATCTTTTGTGGTTTTACTATTTCAGACTCAGGAATAGATACTTTTGATTTTTTTATGGCCGAAGTAATTGGGCTGTTTTTTTTAGATGTAAACTGATTTTTTTGTGATTTTGCTGCTTCTTTGCAGTGATCCAATAAATAACTCTGACTCTCATCCAAGTTGGTGATTTTTCCCATTCGCATCCGGCAATCAGATGTATTCGGTGGGCACTTGTACAAGTTTGAGTTTGGTCGTGAAGGATCGATCCAGCGAATATCCTCTTTCACGCCAACAGGCCTGCCGAGTCTAAATTCCGTATCAATGATCTGGCATTGTGAGGTGTCCGGAAGCTGATTCCGTCCAAGTGTGTATCCCTGTATGTCATCGGAGAACAGAATCATCTTATTGCTGCATGATGCAAGCAGCACCGTTGATATCAAAAGAAGCTTCTTCATATCCATATCGCTTTTTGTTAAGTATTTTATCATTTTAACTATTAAAGGAATCGTTTAATAGTCAAAATGATAAGACATAAGGTATTGGCGGCCAGCCTTATCGTGTTTCTCCTTATAACCAAGAGTTTTATTATCAGGTGTGACGCCTCTTAGGTATGATGCTCATTCACCAGCATCACATTTACCGATATGACGACATCTCTTCTCTGGCAGCCAGTACTGCAACAAACCTTCGGTTTTGACGGCCTTCGTCCCGGCCAGCAGCCAGTTGTTGAAGCACTATTGGCGGGTCGCAGCGCTGCGGCGATTTTTCCTACCGGTTCCGGTAAATCGCTGTGTTATCAGCTGCCCGCGTTAATGCTTCCGAATCTCACTTTAGTGGTGTCGCCACTGTTAGCTTTGATGCAGGATCAGGTGGCGTTTCTGAAGCGTAAGGGGGTTGCGGCCGCCAGTATTGATTCCAGCCAGAGCCGTGAGGAATCACAACAGATTCAGGCTGATGTGCGCAGTGGTAAAATTAAAATTCTGATGGTGTCCGTTGAGCGCCTGAAGAACGAGCGCTTCCGTCAGTTTATTGAACAGATTCCGATCTCTCTGCTGGTGGTCGACGAAGCCCATTGTATTTCCGAATGGGGCCATAACTTTCGTCCGGATTATCTAAAACTGCCGGATTACTGCGCTGACTTTAACATTCCGCAGGTGCTGTTATTAACTGCAACGGCCACTCAAGCAGTGATTGAGGATATGTGTGGTCGTTTTCAGATTCGGCCGCAGGATGTTGTCACCACTGGTTTTTACCGTTCAAATTTACGCTTGTTAGTGCAACCGACAGCGGAAACCGAACGCAAGCATAAATGCCTGCAATGGCTGCAGCATCTTCACAATAAACAGTCGCAAAAATCAGAGTCGTTTGGCGCCATTATTTATGTCACGCTGCAGCAAACGGCTCACGAAGTTGCTGATTTTCTTGCACCGAATTTACCGTTTGCCGTTAAGGCCTATCACGCAGGCTTAAGCAGTGAAGAACGAGAGCGGATTCAGCGCGAGTTTATGGCCGGAGACACCCCTTGTATTGTTGCTACCATTGCCTTCGGGATGGGCGTTGATAAAAGCAATATCCGTCAGGTTATGCATTATGACTTACCAAAATCCATCGAAAATTACAGCCAGGAAATTGGTCGCGCAGGGCGGGATGGTAAAGCGTCCGATTGTATCATGTTGGCCGACAGCTCTGGTTTTCAGGTGTTGGAGAATTTCGTTTACGGTGATACACCGGAGTTGACTGGTATTGAAATTGTACTGCAGCAGATCCGCAATAATCTCACCACACATTTTAATGATCAGCGCTGGGAAGTATTAATGACGCCGCTATCGGCGCTCAGTAATATCCGTTTACTGCCATTAAAAACGCTGTTGGTGAATCTGGAAATGCGCGGCATCTTAACCGCACAATTCAGTTATTTTGCTGAATACAAATACAAGCTGCATATCAGTGAAGCTGAGTTGCTGGCCAGGTTTGATCCACAACGCCAGCAGTTTTTGCAGCAGGTATTAAGCACCAGTCAAAAAGCACGCAGTTGGATTACGCTCGACACCGATGAGCTGGTAAAGCACAGTGGTGATGCCGATTCCCGCCGTCGAGCGATTGCGGCGCTTGAGTATTGTCAGGAGCAGGGCTGGCTGGAATTACAAAGCAAGCAAATGACCGATGTGTATCGTGTCGATGCGAGTAAACTGAATCAACCACAGCTGGCGCAACAGCTTGCCCATCACTTCGCTGAAAAAGAGCGCAGTGAAATTCAGCGGATTCAGGCAATGTTGCAGCTGCTGCAGCAGCCAAGCTGTCTCAGCCAGTCGCTGGCACAGTATTTTAACGATCAGATCTTTAATAGCGCTGCGGGACACCAGGGCTGTGGTCATTGTTCCGTGTGCATCGGTAAGCATCAGAGCTGGCCACCAGCAACAGCGTTGGCCGATTTATCTCAGTATCAGCCGCAGGCATTGTGTCAGCCGTTGCAGCAGGCGATACAGCAGCAGTTTGCTGTAGCGCCATCAGTGGATTTGTTAACCCGATATCTGACCGGTATCAGTGCGCCGTGGTTAACCAAAACGAAAGCCCGCCAAATGGGCAATATGGGGCTGCTGGAGCAGTACCCCTATGCACAGGTCAAAGACTGGTTAACTAAAACCCTGTAAGCTCAGGTAATCGGCCCGGTATTTAAGGAAAAAGACATGGCGGTTTTGCATAGCGAACATTCACTGATGATCACGACCCCGGAAGGGGAAAAGCAAATGGTCTATCAGCTATGGCAACCAATAGCGCAGCAACCCAAACGCGTGGTGATCTGCGTTCATGGGCTTACCCGCAACAGTCGGGACTTTGATTTTCTGGCCCGCGAGTTGGCGATTGATGCGCTTGTGATCTGTCCCGATGTATTGGGGCGCGGTGATAGTGATTACATGGATGATTCTGGTCACTATGGCTACCCGCTTTATCTGCAACAAATGACTCAGCTCCTGGGATTTATTCAGCAGGAATATGCACCACAACAATGCGATTGGGTTGGCACTTCCATGGGAGGGTTAATTGGAATGATGCTGTGTGCCACTCCTGCAGATCAGTTGCCACTCACTATCGACCGGCTGGTGTTAAACGATGTGGGGTATTTTATTCCGCACAAGGCACTGCTGCGCATCGCTATGTACGTTGGCAGAAAAAAAGCCTTCGATTCGCTGACTGAAGCTGAGCTGTATCTGCGTCATATTGCTAAAACGTTTGGCTTATTGTCGGATGAGCAATGGCAGCATTTGGCAAAACATGGCACCCAAGCGTCCGGTGACCAACTGACATTACGTTACGACACAGCAATTGCGACGGCCTTTAACAACGTAAACGGCGACATCGATTTATCACCCATTTGGTCTCAGGTTCAGCAAGCGGTGTTGTTAGTGCGAGGTCAGGAGTCAGATTTATTATTGGCACAGACTGCCATCAGTATGGCTGAACAGGACAACGTTACGCTGGTCGAGTTTGAAGGCGTTGGTCATGCTCCAATGTTTATGGACGCAGAGCAGATAAATACCGTTAAGCATTTTATTGCGTGATAGGTTGGTTTTTATAAGCGAATGATGTCGCTTTGCAATTTTGGCCTTCGGTTGTTCCTTTTTGGAAAGACACTATCTGTGAAGTGGTTCAAATAATTACAAACAGGAAACAAATTGCAGCAATAACTACAAGGAGCGCTGGCGTAGTCCGTCCTATCATAAAGTGTTCAACAGATTCTTCTGGACAGGGCAGTGAACAAATACCTGATAAATCGACGTAACGCCGTTGGTTCGCGTGAATTCGTTTTTTCCGACGTTGGCTACACCGAGGACGTACCCAGCGAAAGCGAAGTGTTGCATGTGCATATGTACGCTGCGCTGGCGGCCACGGTATTGGTCTTGTTGGTTTGGCTTATCTGACTGTATTGCTGGACAATTTTTAGGCATAAAAAAACCGCATTCAATGATGCGGTTTTTTTATGAAATAAGTGGTGCCCAGAGGCGGAATCGAACCACCGACACGGGGATTTTCAATCCCCTGCTCTACCGACTGAGCTATCTGGGCACTTCAGAGAAGCGTTGCTGCTTGCCTCTCAAGTGGCGCGTATTAAACCCTTTGTCTGACCAGCTGTCAACACTTGTTTTTACTTTATTTGTCTTTATTTTCAGGCACATAGCCTTCGGCCAGATCAAACTCCTGACCACTTAGGAACTTATCGCGTTGTTCGGTAATGTATTTACGCGCCTGCATGTCCATCATATTAAGGTGTTTTTCGTTAATGAGCCGGGTCTGATGCTCGGTCCATTCGTTCCACGCTTGCTTCGACGTGTTGTTAAATACTTCCTCACCTTTCGGACCCGGAAACGGGATGGTCTCCAGCCCCTCCAGTTCCTGTTGGTATTTTTGGCAGAATACGGTGCGACTCATAAGGGGTCCTCGTCAGATTTCACTCAGGTGCAGCAGTTTTTTAACCGGTGCAGCCAGGCCCAGTTCGCTGGGGTTAGCGGGATTGTACCAGTGGCTGCTGTGTTCACCTATTGGCTGTGGCGAGGTTGGTAATGAAAATTTCAGCGGCTGAATCTGAAGATGGTAATGGCTGAAGGTATGACGAAAGTTATCCAACCATTCAGCCTGTCCTTCACAGCCCAGGTGTTGCTTTAACCAGCTATGAGCCTCGGCTTCACTGCTGACTTCCGGAAAGCTCCACAAGCCACCCCAGATGCCGGATTGCGGCCGCTGTTGCAGATACAGTTCGCCGTCTGGTTTTTCGATCATTAGCAGAATGGTGTGCTTTTCCGGTTTTTCTTTTTTGGGTTTTGAATTGGGGAACTGAGTCGGTTTACCGGTCTTGTAGCCTTCGCATTGTGGCTGCAACGGGCAGATGCCGCAGGCTGGTTTACTGCGGGTACACAGGGTTGCTCCCAGATCCATCATGGTCTGTGTGTATTCACGGTGACTGTGAGCAGGGGTGAGCTGTTCTGCCACATCCCACAGCTGTTTTTGCACAGCGGTGGTTCCTGGCCAGCCCTCCACGGCGTAAAAACGGGTTAGTACCCGCTTGACGTTGCCATCCAGAATCGGAGCACGGATGCCCATGCTAATTGACGCAATGGCACCTGCGGTAGAGCGGCCGATACCGGGCAGCTCCGTCAGTTGCTCGACGGATTGTGGGAATTCGCCATTGTAATGTTGCACGACGCGCTGGGCGCAGGCGTGCAGATTACGGCCGCGGGCGTAGTAGCCCAGTCCGGTCCAAAGGTGCAGCACTTCGTCCTGTTCAGCCTTTGCCAGACTGAGGACATCCGGAAAGCGTTGCATAAATCGTTCAAAGTAGGGAATTACTGTGGCGACCTGGGTTTGTTGCAGCATAATCTCAGACACCCAGACCCGATATGGGTTGATGCTCTGCTGCCACGGCAGGTGTTTGCGGCCGTGTTTGTGGTACCAGGCAAGTACCACGTCGCTGAATTGGAACTGCTCACTCATCTGTTTTTTATCACTGCTTTTTATCCGCCGCAGTATACCTGAGTGTGGCGTTCGGACTAATAGCCGTAATGATCAGACTTCGGAGTGATTGGCTTGTCGCTGGCGTTCGTTTTCATGCAGGAACTGATGCAGCTGGCCGAGTGATAATGGCCTGCTGAACAGATAGCCCTGTCCCTCGTCGCAATTATTACGACGCAGGAAGTGCAGCTGCTCCTGTGTTTCTACACCCTCGGCAACCACTTCCAGACTGAGCTTGTGAGCCATTGCGATGACTGCTGCTGTGATTGCCATATCGTTCTGGTCTTCAGGAATATCCATAACAAAGGAGCGATCGACTTTTAGTACGTCGATTGGAAAACGCTTGATGTAGGCCAGCGATGAATAACCGGTGCCAAAGTCATCAATCGCAATTGATACGCCGGTTTTTTTGATTTCCTGCATGGTGTGGATGGCGCTTTCGACATCATCCATCAGTGTACTTTCGGTGATCTCAAGCTCCAGGCATTGAGCCGGAATCTGGCTTACTTCAATGACATTGCGGATCTGTTTCACCAGGTGTGGGTCTGCAAACTGCTTGGCTGACAGGTTTACGGCAACCTTAGCGGTTTCCGGTAATATACCGGTGCGTATCAGTGTACTGATCTGACGACAGCTCTGCTCCAGTACCCAACTTCCGATTGCCAGAATCTGACCGGTTTCCTCCGCGACCGGAATAAACCGGTCGGGGGTTACCATGCCTTTTTCCGGATGGACCCAGCGAATCAGAGTTTCGACGCCGGTTACGCTGTAATCAAACAGGCTGACTTTAGGCTGAAACATGAGTGTAAACTGGTCGCGCTGAATGGCGTCTTTCAGCTCTTTTTCCATGGCCAGGTGTTCAAGGATGGAATGGTTCATATCTTCAGAGAAGAACTGGAAGTTGTTGCGACCAAGTTCCTTGGCACGATACATCGCCAGGTCAGCGTTTTTCATCAGGGTATTTACGTTGCTGGAGTCCTCTGGCGTCATGGTTATGCCAATACTGACCGTAGTGACAATGTCCTGACCTTTGATGCGGATAGGCTTTGCCAGCGCGTGCAGCAGTTTTTCTGCAACAATGAGGACGTCTGCTGTCTGATGAACATCCGTGAGCAGAATCGTGAACTCGTCGCCACCAATGCGCGACACGGTATCATTTTCGCGAACGGTGGCGTTCAGCCGGGCGGCGACTTCTTTCAGGAGAATATCGCCGGCATCATGGCCTAAGGTATCGTTGATGCGCTTGAACTGATCCATATCGAGAAACATCAGTGCCATCGAGCTACCGGAGCGCATCACACTTTTTACTGCTTTCTCAAGGCGATTCTTGAACAGTCGGCGGTTGGCCAGTCCGGTAAGCGGGTCGTAAAAAGCCAGATTTTCCATCTGAATCTGCGCCGCTTTCAGCTCCGAGATATCGGAGATGGCTCCAAGGTATCCTAATAATCCGCCATTGCGGTCGTGCAGGGCGCCGGCCAACAGATGAATCCAGGTATGACCGCCTTCGCGGGTTGCAAGGCGAAGTTCCAGCGCAATACTTTCCTGATCACAGACCAGGCGATTCCAGGCTTGTTGCACCAATATAAGGTCTGCTGGATGCACCAGTTCGAACCACTCCTGCAGGGTGGGGTCATCTTTCAGCAGGCCATGAATGTCTCGCCAGCGTTGGTTGACGTACTGCAGTTTTTGATTGGTATCTACCTGAAAAATACCTACAGGTGACAAGGCGGTTAATTTCCGGAAGCGCTCCTCACTGGTTTTCAGTGAGCTGTTTTCTTCTTCGATCGTACCCAGCAGGCCATTAAACAGATCAACCAGGTCGCCCAGTTCATCGTTGTTTTCTTTTGCAGCACGAATGGAATAGTCCTTGTTGCTCATAATGCTCTGCAGCGTATTGCTGAGTTCCCGCATTGGCCGGACCACCACGTCTTGCAGCTGATTCGCCAGGAAGACCGCAAGCACGACCGCCACGGCAAGAATCAGTAAAGAAAAAACCAGAAACTGGTTGAAGCGCTGCAATAAGTCATCACGACTGTTTTCTATATAGAGAGTGCCTATATGTTGTTGGTCAAGCCGGATAATAAAGTACTGACTGAAGTTGTTATTTTTAGCGGCCTGTAACTGCGCCAGTATGGTCGGACAGCTGTTGATATCTGAATTACTGGTGTATTGCGCAGCCAGTTTTTGATATTCATCGTAGATACAGCCACGCACGACGTTACTGTCGGCTTTGAGTGTATCGAGATTGGTTTTCAGCAGGTCAAAATCGTTGAAGGTCAGTGCTGTTGTGGCGCGATTGGCAATCACCTCACCGAGAACGGATAACTTGTTCTGAGTATCCTGGCGGCTGAGGTAATATTCTAATGACATGTATGCCAGATTGGATAACAGCAGGGTCAGGCCGGTTGTTATCAATGAAATAATAACCAACTTGCGTCTGAGTGACTGTGTCTGAAGTGCCCGCATGTAACCTACAACTCATGTCCATGGTGTTATGCATTATGGGTGCTAATGCGCTCCCTGCACCTATTACCGAATGCGTTTCAACCCGTCTGCATTAATGAATGATTAGTTTAACGTTAGTTGAATATACTAAACAGGCAATGTCAGAGGTGAACTACTGAGCGATGAGTATCGGACAGGCTTCGATGTCTGGCAATCGTTGAGACAAAAAAAAGCAGCTTTGTTACAAAAGCTGCTAAATCCGTTTTATCAAACGGGGATTGGAGAGAAGATGGTTAGCGCTGCGCTTGCTGGATTTCAGACTGCTGCAGCTCTTTCAACAGCTCTGCGATAGAGACGTTCTGCAAGCGGTCACTCAGTTGTTGGCGGTAGGTTTTCACCATGCCCAGGCCTGCAACAATGGCATCATAGATCTGCCATTGTTGTGTTTTTTTATTGCGGTACAGGCGGAAATCGATGGGTACTGTGCTGCCGTTGTTCTGAATCAGATTACCTTTTACCAATGCACGGTCGCCACGGTTATTGAATTTCGCGTTTTCAAATGTGAACTGTTCGCCGTTAAAGGCTTTAAAGGCACCGGTGTAAGTGCGAATCTGTAGATCTCGGAAGCTGTCGATGAAAGCAGCTTGCTGCTCTTTGCTGGCACGACGCCAATGTTTGCCGAGTGCCCCTTTGGCAATCTTTTTCTGATCAATAGCCGGAACGATGTAGGTCATTACCAGACGACGAATCTGTTCGTCTGTACGATCTTCCTGATTCAGTTTCTTCAGCTCACTGATTACGCCCAGGGTTGCGGTTTCGACTACTTCGTTAGGTTGCGATGCATTCGCGCTGCCTGCTGTCAGAAATGCCAGAAAGATAAAAAACGAAACCACAGACTGTATAGCAATTTTCATAACAACGCTCTCCATCAGTAATTGTGTAACTGATGGAAAGTATGGTCGTGAATCTGGCTAATGATTAGACAGGAAATAGTTAATTGATTGTTCCAGAAATGGAACGTGTTAAGGAAGTGTTAACTAATTATGTTGCCAAATGTTGTCTTTTGGGGTGAACCCACGACGTTCAACCGGTGTTTGTAATTCCGTTGGAATGGATTGAATAATAAGGGTTTTTTCGTATTCGTCTGCCCACTTTAGGGTGTGGTGCAGCAGCTGATGCATTACTCCGCGACGCTGAGTTATCTGTCTTACTGCGGCCTGCTCAAGCTGAACGCTCTGTTCAGTTTCAGTGGCAATGATTAAACCGACGATTCTATCGTTAAACCGGCCCGCCAGAATCCAGCTGCCGTTGTTCAACCGTTCTGTCAGAGTCTCAATATTGTCTGTCAGGCCAGAATCAACCGTCTCCTGATGGATTTTGCCAATGTCTTGCCAGTCTGCATCGGTTGGTTGGTGAATGTGTTCTAAACGCACTGGCATAACGGTTACCTCTGATCTGATGACTTACCTAAAAGCAGGAGTTTTTTATCTGGCTGCTTTATAATGCGTTTTTAAAAATTTTGCGAGAGTTGAGTTCATGGCCACGACTGCAAGTTCTGGGCGCAGTGCGACCGTCGAGCGTAATACGCTGGAAACGAAAATCCGTGTCAGTATCAATCTGGATGGTACTGGCAAAGCCAAATTTGATACCGGTGTGCCTTTTCTGGAACACATGATGGATCAGATTGCCCGACATGGTTTGATTGATCTCGATATCTACTGCGATGGGGACACTCATATTGATGATCACCACACAGTCGAAGACATTGGTATTACGCTGGGTCAGGCGTTTGCTGAAGCCATCGGTGATAAGAAAGGCATCGTCCGTTATGGCCACTCATATGTGCCATTAGACGAAGCATTATCTCGTGTCGTGATCGACTTTTCTGGCCGCCCACACCTTGATATGAAGGTGAAATTTACCCGCGGAAATATCGGTCGCTTTGATACTCAGCTGTTCTGGGAGTTTTTCTACGGTTTTGTGAATCACTCTAAGGTCAGCCTGCACATTGATAATCTCAAGGGTTTTAATGCGCATCACCAGGCTGAAACGATTTTTAAAGCGTTCGGCCGCGCATTACGGATGGCGGTTGAGCAAGATCCTCGTATGGCAGGTGTTATGCCTTCGACCAAAGGAACGCTGTAACTGATGGCTGCGAGTAAAGTATGTGCCGTCATCGACTACGGCATGGGCAACCTGCACTCCGCCCATGGTGCGTTACAGAAAGTGGCTCCTGAGACTCAGGTATTGGTGACCTCGAAGCCGGAGGAAATTCTGGCTGCGGACCATGTTGTATTGCCGGGCGTTGGCGCCATTCGTGATTGTGTGGGTGAAATTAAAGCTCAGGGTATCGACCAGATTGTTGCTGAAGTGATGCAAAGCAAGCCACTGTTAGGCATTTGTGTTGGCTTGCAGGCGATGATGACCCACTCAGAAGAAAATGGCGGTGTTGATTGTCTGAATCTGTTTGAAGGTGAGGTGAGATATTTCGGTGATGATCTGACCGAAAACGATGAGCGCCTGAAAGTTCCCCACATGGGCTGGAATCAGGTTGAAACGCTTGATCATCCACTGTGGGCAGACATTGCTGACGGCAGCCGTTTTTACTTCGTACATTCTTATTATGTGGATGCAAAAAATAAAGATCAGGTTAAAGGCCGCGGTTTTTATGGTAAGTCGTTTGATGCCGCACTGGCTCAGGACAATGTCTTTGCCGTGCAATTTCACCCGGAAAAAAGTCATAAAAACGGACTGCAATTGCTGCAGAACTTTATAAACTGGGACGGGCAGGCGTAACAACAAATGGCATTAGCAAAGCGTATTATTCCATGTCTGGATGTTGATCAGGGTCGCGTTGTCAAAGGCGTAAACTTTGTTGGTATTCGTGATGCCGGAGATCCGGTTGAAGTTGCCAAACGTTACGATGAGCAAGGCGCTGACGAAATTACTTTTCTGGATATTACTGCGACCCATGAAGATCGCGGTACCACTGTGCAGATGGTTGAAGCCATTGCTGAGCACGTATTTATTCCACTAACGGTTGGCGGTGGCATTCGCGAAGTTGACGATATTCGCCGGATGTTGAATGCCGGAGCCGACAAAGTGTCGATCAACTCGGCTGCGGTTTATAACCCTGAATTTGTTCGCCAGGCGTCGGAAAAATTTGGTGCTCAGTGTATCGTTGTTGCGATTGACGCAAAGCGTGTTGCTGGTTCGGGCGAGTTGGGTGATTCAGAGAATAAATGGGAGATTTTTACCCATGGTGGTCGCAAGCCGACTGGCATCGATGCCGTCGAGTGGGCGATCAAAATGGCCGATTATGGCGCCGGTGAAATCTTGCTGACCAGTATGGATCGCGACGGTGTAAAAACCGGTTTTGACCTGGGTGTCACCCGTGCCATCAGTGATGCGGTGAATATACCGGTCATTGCGTCCGGAGGTGTTGGCAATCTGGAACATCTGGCCGACGGCGTTACGTTGGGTCATGCTGACGCGGTATTGGCGGCAAGTATCTTCCACTTTGGTGAATACACCGTGCAGGAAGCCAAGCAGCACATGGCGGATGCCGGAATTGAGATGCGCCTCGACTGAATCTGTTGCGGCATTTAAAGCCCCGTTTCAGCGGGGCTTTTTATTAGTAGGTTGGATAGGGATTATGGATAACTTGGCGTCCGGCTGTTTGATAACCACTTTGGTTTTGGCAGGGACTCTTTCCGTGCAGGCATTTGAGTCGGGCTTTAATGAATTTGAACCCGATGTCCCTCAGGTGCTGACGCCTGTGCGTTTGCAGCAGCCTCAGGTCGAGGTGCCTGCCAGCGTCACGGTAATTACCGCTGAACAAATTCGCCTTTGGGGCATGAAAGATATTGCTGCCGTGTTACGTATGGTGCCCGGCATGTTCGTATCGACAAGTCTGTATACCAACTCATCGAACGTTGTTTATCACTCCGGTGCCTCGTCACTTGCTCGCCGCTTAGAGGTGTTGGTAGATGGTCGCTCGGTGTATCAGGCTGCGTTTGCGACCGTTGATTGGCAGCGCCTTAACATTGCATTGGAAGATATCGAACGTATCGAAATTACTCGCGGTCCCAGTGCTGCCAGTTATGGACTCAATGCATTTCAGGGTGTCATTCATATTATCACCCGTCATCCTGCGGATAGTGCTGATGCGGCTGTTGTTGCCGCCTATGGTAGCCAGCAACGTCGTCATGGATACGCATCGTTGACACTGAACAGTGCGCAGCAGTGGTATAACCGAGTATCGGTATTTGCTGATCGTGAAGGCGAGTTTGGTGGATTTCACGCCGACTCAGGCAGAGTCGGCGGCTTACCGGATTTAAGCCAGGTGAAAGGAATTAACTGGTCGTCTGTGCTGAATGTGGATGATCGCCATGAATTCTCCTGGCAACTAAGCCGACAACAAATTCAGGGGGAGTCATTAGGCGATTCTAATTATCAGGTCAGCTCACCGCGCACGGTGAATACCAATGATGTTGCCTGGGGGCGTTGGGATTTCAGTGCTTCGGCAGATCATCAGCTGCGTTTGCAAGCGTATTGGCAGAATGATGAGCGAGAAGAAACGTTCCGTACCTGTTCGCCAACATTTGGTTTTGATCCTCAGCTGGGCGCCTTACATCGTGAAAATCGGGATCTGGCTGAAGGGCTCGCTTATGGCATTCTGCCGTTGCTGGATGACCAGGTTTCGACCACAAATAAACAGCAAATCGTCCAGGTTTATCAGTTACTCGCTGCGGGGCAGTTGACGCCAGAGACATTGCAGGGCGCGATAGAGGCGGCTGGTGGCAACAAAATCGCTACGGTTACGCAGAGTCAGTTCGATAGAGCGCAGCAGATGGTTGCGCGGTTGGTGGCCAGTAATGCGCTAACGGAAATCAGTTGTGGTAACGGTTGGGTGGATGTTGACCAGCAGCGTACCGATATCGAATTGCAGGACACGGTGCGCTGGAACGAACATTGGCGTTCGGTCCAGGGCATCAGTTATCGCCGCGATGAGGTCGACTCGGAAACCTATTTCGGACGGCGTCTGACTGCCGAGCAGTGGATGGCATTTATCAACAGTGAATATCGCAGTGGGCCTGCCTGGTTGTGGTCGGCATCGTTGCAATATACCCATGAGAAAGACCATGGCTCATCTTACTCGCCACGCTTGGCTCTGAATTACTTGTTATCGACCGAGCAAAGTGTGCGACTACAGTACGCCAAAAGTCACCGCTCTCCGGATCTGGCTGAACGTTATCTGGACGCGACTTCGGCAGTGGATAATATCTCGCAGCCCAATTATCTCGATATTACCAGCGGGCGATTATTTTTGCGTGCCAGTGCAGAAGGCTGGAGCGATAATTTAAAAAATGAGGAAGTTGATGCCTGGGAATTCGGGTATTTTGCCAACCTCAGTCGTTATCGTTTGCAGTGGGATATAAAGATCTTCCGCGAGCAACTGAAGCGTTTGCTCAGCAGCCAGGTATCGCTGGCCAATACCGACTTACGCAATTCCGGCAATGCTGTAAACAAGGGCATAGAGGCACAGTTGCATTGGCGACCGGTGAGTGGTCATGCGTTATGGCTGACCTTTCTTAATCAGCGGCGTAATGCCGACAATGAGAAAGAGTTGTACGTCGGTGCAGATCAAAGTGTGCGTTTTATCTGGAGCCACAATGGTGCTTTATCAGAGTCCAGTCTGGGTTTTATTCTGGATGAGGATTCCGATGCCCGAAAAGACCCGGAGTTTCGACTGCGTAATCAGATTTTATTAGCCCGTCTTGGGTGGAAGACTGGCTGGGGAGACTGGTCTGTGACTTCTGAATACGATCTGTTGTCAGAGAATCTGAGAACTGAACGTGACCCGAAATGGCTTGTCTGGGGAGAATATCGTTTCAATTGGTGACGATATTCTGCAGCCTAAGCTAATAAAAAAAAGCCGCGTCTTGCAAACAACAATACGCGGCTTTTTATTGGCTGAAAATCATCAGATGAATCAGTACAGAACGCGAGCGCGGATAGTACCTTCAACTGTTTTGATTTTTTCCAACGCCAGTTCTGATGCGTCCGCGGCCACATCAATAACAACGTAGCCCACGTCTTCAACAGTCTGCAGATACTGGCCTGAAATATTGATGTTGTTCTCAGCGAAGATGCTGTTAATCGCATTCATTACGCCAGGCACGTTTTTATGGATGTGCAGGATACGGTGAACGTCGCGGTTTGATGGCAGAGCCACCTCCGGGAAGTTCACAGAAGATGTTGTTGTACCGTTGTCGCTGTACTGAGCCAGCTTCTCACCCACTTCTTTGCCGATGTTTTCCTGAGCTTCCATGGTGGAGCCACCAACATGAGGTGTCAGGATAACATTATCAAACTCGCGCAATGGTGAAACGAACTCTTCATCGTTAGAGCGAGGTTCAACCGGGAATACGTCGATAGCGGCTCCCAGTAATTTTTTGCTGCGGACCGCATCGGCCAGAGCGTCGATATCAACCACGGTTCCGCGAGACGCATTCAGCAGGATAGAGCCTTGTTTCATTTGTTCGAACTGTTCCGGGCCTATCATCCACTTAGTGGCTTCGGTTTCAGGCACGTGCAGAGATACAACATCAGCAATGTTCAGCAGTTCGTTCAGGCTACCTACCTGGGTGGCGTTGCCGATTGGCAGTTTGGTGACAACGTCGTAGAAGTACACTTCCATACCCATGCTTTCTGCCATCACAGACAGCTGAGTACCAATGCTGCCGTAACCTACGATGCCCAGTTTTTTACCACGGATTTCGTAAGAGTTAACAGCAGACTTGCTCCAGCCGCCGCGGTGACACTCGGCATTCTTCGCTGGTACACCGCGCATCAGCATGATGATTTCAGCGATAGACAGTTCCGCAACGGAACGAGTATTGGAATATGGTGCGTTAAATACCGCGATACCACGTTTGGTCGCAGCTTTCAGGTCAACCTGATTGGTGCCAATACAGAAACAACCCACCGCAATCAGCTTCTCAGCAGCCGCAAAGATTTCCTCGGTCAGCTGGGTGCGGGAGCGAATACCGATGAAGTGTGCGTCTTTGATGCGCTCTTTCAGTTCATCGTCCGGCAGCGAGGTTTTCAGGTACTCGATGTTGGTGTAACCGGCAGCGTTCAGGGTATCTAACGCGGACTGGTGAACACCTTCTAACAAGAGAAGCTTGATCTTGCTTTTGTCGAGAGACGTTTGAGTCATGGTGGTACCTACTTACAGTCAGTAATAAACGAATTCAGTCGTTTGCCTGGTGTGGAAATTCGGATAACGACGTCACACCAGTGGTCGGAAGCAATCAGTTAAAATTGTCTAACTGGTCAGTTTTGCTTCAGGCTTCAAAGTGGAAATCACTCTGAAAAATAAGGCGCGTATGCTAGCATATGCTGCTCATAAAGTGAGCCTCAAAGTCGTTGCTGGCGGCGAAATAGTCGCGAAGATTCTTCAATTTGAGGTGAATTTGATTCATTTAGCCGGACGAAATCATGACCACTCTGACCCAGGAAGCCCTGATAGAACAATTATCTGCCATCGTTGGTGATGACAAAGTGCGTATCGACGCCGATTCGCTCGAGACCTTTGGTAAAGACTGGACCAAGATTTATCCGCCGAAACCGACTGCCATTGTGTTTCCGAAAACCACAGAGCAGGTTCAACAAGTTGTTAAGTTGGCCAATGAGCATCAGCTCGCGCTGGTTCCGTCTGGTGGTCGTACCGGTTTAAGTGCTGGTGCTGTTGCGGCTAACGGCGAGATAGTCGTGGCTTTCGACTATATGAATCAGATCAGTCACTTCAATGCGACCGACCGCACTGTGAAGTGCGGCGCGGGTGTGATCACCGAGCAATTACAAACCTTCGCCGAAGACAATGATCTGTTTTACCCGGTGGATTTTGCCTCCGCAGGTTCCAGTCAGATTGGCGGTAATATATCTACTAATGCCGGTGGTATTAAAGTTATTAAGTGGGGTATGACCCGCGATTGGGTGGCGGGCCTGACGGTTGTCACCGGTCAAGGTGACATCCTTGAGCTGAACAAAGATCTGATGAAGAACAACACCGGTTATGACATGCGTCAGCTGTTTATCGGTGGCGAAGGTACACTGGGTTTTGTAACCGAGGCGACCATGCGCCTGACCCGTCAGCCAAAGAATCTGACGGTATTGGTGTTGGGTATTCCTGAGCTGGATAACGTGATGAATGTGCTCAGTCAGTTCCAGTCAAGTATGGACCTGACGGCGTTCGAATTCTTCTCTGATAAAGCCATGCAGAAGGTGCTGGCGCGAGGTGATGTCCCGGCTCCTTTTGAGACCAGCACGGATTTTTATGCATTAATTGAATTCGAATCTCTGACGGATGCCGATTTGGATCAGGCAATGACCATGTTCGAACAATGCGTTGAGCAGGGGTGGGTGGTTGATGGTGTGATCAGTCAATCTGAAACTCAGGCAGCGAACTTGTGGCGCTTGCGTGAAGACATTTCAGAAACCATTGCTGAATGGACGCCTTATAAAAATGACATCTCGGTCGTGGTATCAAAAGTGCCTCCATTTCTGCGCGATATCGATGAAGTCGTTACCCGTGAATACCCAGACTTCGAGATTATCTGGTTTGGCCATATCGGTGACGGTAACCTGCACCTGAACATTCTGAAACCAGAAGGTCTGGCAAAAGAAGAGTTCTTCGAAAAATGCGCCAAGGTTTCCACTTGGGTGTTTGAAATTGTTGAAAAATATCAGGGGTCGGTATCCGCCGAACACGGTGTTGGTATGACCAAAAAGCCGTATCTGGAATACACTCGCTCTGCTGCGGAAATGGCGTACATGAGAGCGGTGAAGTTAGCATTTGACCCGAATAACGTTATGAACCCGGGCAAGTTACTTGATGTATAAAAAGTAACGCAACGTAAGGCCATTAATGAGAATTAGTGGCCTTTTTTTTGTCCTGAAATAAATACAATACGGACTCGGACGTCGCTAAATCAGGAAATTTCTTCTTCATGACAATCACAAAATTACTACAGGTTCTGGCAAAACACGGTGGTTCGGATTTATATCTGAGTACAGGCGCAGCCCCCAGTGCCAAGTTTCAGGGAACGCTGAAACCCCTGACTAAGGATGTGCTGAAGCCGGGCCAGGTTGAGAGCATGGTTTATGAGGTACTCGATGCCGAGCAACAGCAGGAATTTGAGCAAGAGCATGAATTAAACCTGGCAATTAGCATTCCGGGCGGTCGTTTCCGTCTCAATATCTTTCGCCAGCGACATGAAGTCTCTGTAGTAGCGCGTAACATTGTCGCTGAGATTCCTAGATTTGAAGATCTTGGCCTTCCGGACATTCTGAAAAAAGTGATCATGGCTAAGCGCGGTCTGGTTCTTTTTGTGGGCGGCACAGGGTCTGGTAAATCGACTTCGCTGGCGTCGCTGATTGATTATCGTAACAGCAACTCGGCTGGTCATATTATTACTATCGAGGATCCGGTTGAGTACGTTCACCCACATAAAAAATCGATTGTTAATCAGCGCGAGGTCGGAACCGATACCAAGTCATTTCATGCCGCGTTAAAAAACACGTTGCGCCAGGCCCCTGACGTGATTCTGATTGGCGAGATTCGCGATCGTGAAACGATGGAGCATGCACTGGCGTTTGCTGAGACCGGCCATCTGGCGATTTCAACCCTTCATGCCAATAGTGCGAATCAGGCGCTGGATCGGATTATGAACTTCTTTCCGGAAGAACGTCGTCCACAATTGCGCCAGGATCTGGGTTTGAACTTACAGGCAATTGTTTCTCAACGCTTGGTGCCAACCATCGACAATAAGCGTGTAGCTGCGGTTGAAGTATTGCTGGGCAATAAGACCATTGCTGAGATGATTCTTAAAGGTGATACCGCTGGTATAAAAGAGATCATGGCCAAGTCAGAAAATCTCGGAATGCAGACATTCGATGCGGCGTTATTCAAGTTGCAGCAGGCCGGTCGGATTTCAATGGACGAGGCATTACGTAATGCCGACTCGGAGAATAATCTGCGCCTGCGGATTAAGCTGGGTGGCGAGAATAAGACAAGCAATGATGCTGCGGGTATGGTGCTGGAACTGGAGAATGACAAAGAGGACGGTGAGGAGGAGCTACCGGAGTAACACGTCCTCAGCGCTGCGGGGCAACCGGATCAGAACATCTGTTCCGGTGTGATCTCTTCATCGTCTTCTGCACCAAACTCATCGACGGCCGGAGCTGCTTTGACCAATTGCTTCGGCACATTTTCTTCACGGAAATACTCAAACAAGGTGTTGTTTTGTCCTGGTGCGGCCAGCAGACCGGTCTCAGCATCAATTCTCACGCTAACCACCCCCTCCGGTTGATTGAAGGGTTGTTCGGGCACACCTTGTAAGGCGATCTTCATATAATCGACCCAGATTGGCAGAGCGGTGTTGCTGCCATAGGCCCAGCGGCCCATGGTTTTTGGTTGATCAAAGCCAACCCAGACGGTGGTGACCAGATCCGGACTGAAGCCTGAAAACCAGGCATCCTTCTGATCGTTGGTGGTGCCGGTTTTGCCAGCCAGGTCATTGCGCTTCAGCGCCAGTGCGCGCTTGCCGGTGCCACGACGCACTACGTCCTGAAGCATGCTGACCATCAGGTAGTGGGTTCTTGCATCCATTACTTCCGTGGCGAGATTCTCAGGCTGCTCATTTTGTGTGGTATCGACACCAAGATTCAGTCCCAGAGAAGCCTGCAGTTGGCGTTCCAGTTCCGATTCTTCAGACTCTTGTTGACTGGCTTCGCGTTTTTTTATTTCCAGGCATTCCCGGCAAGCGACGGCGGGATCGGCTTCAAACAACGTATTACCATTGTTATCTTCGATCCGGTTGATCAGATAAGGTTTGACTGCAAAGCCACCGTTGGCCAGCACGGCATAGCCTGTTGCCAGTTCCAGAGGTGTCACCGCTGATGCACCCAGTGCCAGCGACAAATCCTGGTTCAGTTTATTTGGAGGGAAACCGAATGGCGCGATGTAACGGACTGCCTTGCGCGGTCCGACCTGCTTCAGGATTCGGATCGACACCAGATTCTGTGACTTATAAAGTGCTTCACGCAATCGTGTCGGGCCGTAAAACTTCCCGCTGTGGTTTTGTGGCCGCCAGGTATTCTCGAGACTGGCATCCTCAAAAACGACAGGTGCATCATTAATGATGCTGGCTGGGGTAAAGCCATAGTTCAGCGCTGAGCTGTAAACAAACGGTTTGAACGCAGAGCCGGGTTGACGATCGGCCTGAATCGCACGGTTGAACGCATTGCTGCCTGCTGAGAAGCCTCCGACCAGTGCCTGAATGGCCCCATCTGTCGGACGCAGGGAAACTAATGATCCTTCTACCTCCGGTTGTTGTGCCAATCTCAAGCCAGAGCGACTGCGCTCGATCCAGATCTCCTGGCCTCGTTGTAACACGTCTTTGGCAGATTTGATGGGATTACCAATGGTATTAACGTCTTTATAGGCCTTCGCCCACTCTATTCCGGCGAATGGCAGGTATTGCTCACCATCAATCGTAAGGACCCAGGCATCTTTATCAGTAACGTCAGTGACAATCGCAGGAAAAATAATACCATTGCTGTTACGTTGTTTGAGCTGATGTTTCCATTGTTCGAGGGTTTCTGGCCAGTTAATATCCAGAGCGTTATCGGCCTGCTGTAGCCAATCAAAAAGCACCAGCTCTTCGGTATTTAACTGCAGCATTTGCACCGTGTGGACTTTGACCGTTTCCGGAAGCTGGCGCCAGCCATGATCTCGGTCGTACTTCAGTACGCCACGTTGTAATGAATCATTCGCTGCTTGCTGTCGGGTTGCGTTAATGGTGGTGGTTACCCGGTAGCCAGCAGTGTAAGCGCTGGAACCGTATTGTTTTACCATCTCCAGGCGAACCATCTCAGCAACATAAGGTGCACTGATTTCGCTTATCGGACCATGGTAGCTTGCAGTAATCGGTTCGCGTGCTGCCCAGTTGAACTGTTCCTGAGTAATTTTCCCCAGCGTTCTCATGCGGGCCAGTACATAGTTACGGCGGTCACGGGCACGATTTGGGTTGTTGATCGGGTTGGCAGCTGAGGGTGCCTGAGGTAAGCCGGCGACCATTGCAAGCTGAGGTAAGTTCAGCTCGTTAATCGATTTGCCATAGTACACTTGAGCCGCCGCCTCGATACCGTAAGCACGCTTGCCAAGGTAGATTTTATTGATATAAAGCTCAAGAATTTCTTCTTTGCTGAGTGCTTGTTCGATTTTCAGTGCCAGCAGGATCTCCGTGAATTTGCGGGTAAAGGTCTTTTCACTGCTGAGGTAGTAGTTTTTGGCAACCTGCATGGTAATGGTTGAACCACCCGATTTCTTCCGGCCGGTTTTGATCAGTTCGACAACCGCTCGCGCAAGACCTTTGAAGTCGACACCGATATGCTGAAAGTAAGCATCGTCTTCTGACGACAGTAGGGCATCAATAAACTGCTGCGGTACTTGATTGTAAGCAATTGGCGCGCGGCGCTTTTCACCGAATTCACTGATAAGAAGACCATCTTCGGAATAAACCCGCAGTGGCGTCTGCAGATCGATATCTTTTAACTGGTCAGCGTTGGGTAAGGTCGGAGCAAGGTAGAGATAGACCCCGAGAACGACGATGCCTGTACCGGAAATACCGGACATAATCAGCCAAAATAAAACTTTTAGTGCAGGGTGTGACGTACGCATAGAAAATGAAAGCCAAATCCGTGAAAAAGCCAGCTATTATGCGGGCTGGAGCATTATAAGGGTTTTTTGTTCTTTTAATAGGATTGTGCTTATAATGACCCCAACTCTATAGGATCTGAGTGAGCTTGCGTCTGCAAGTTCGCGAAATTGCGGGGATTTTGTCGTGCTGGCTAGCCTGTTTAATAAGAAAAGCAAGGCTTTGGTCGGGGTGGATATCAGTTCCACTTCAGTCAAAGTACTGGAGCTTAGTCGCAATAACGACCGATATCAGGTCGAAGCCTATGCGACTGAGCCATTACCCCCTAACGCCATTGTCGAGCAGGCAATCAGTAATGATGAAGCGGTTGGAGAAGCCATTCGCAAGGCGTTGGGTCGTTCCCGTTCATCAGCAAAGCGCGCTGCGTTAGCCGTTGCGGGCTCTGCAGTAATTACCAAAACTGTTCAGATGAGCGGCAAGCTTAACGATGATGAAATGGATATGCAGATACGCGCTGAAGCCGATCAGTATATTCCTTATCCTCTGGAAGAGGTTGCACTGGACTGGGAAATCCAGGGTGGGTCTGAACAGGGCCTGGAACTGGTCGACGTTATGTTAGCAGCCTGTCGTTCTGAAACCGTTGAGCGGCGTAAAGATGCTGTTGAGTACGCAAATCTTGAAGCGGGTGTGGTTGACGTTGAAGCATTCTGCACCGAGCGCGCGTTTGAATTGTTAAGCCCGCAGTTGGACAGCGATGATGTTGAAACGGTTGCTGTATTGGATATTGGTGCAACCATGACCACTCTCAGTGTGCTGCATGAAGGCAAGTCAATTTACACCCGCGAGCAGTTATTTGGTGGGCGCCAATTAACCGAAGATATTATGCGTCGTTATGGTCTGACTGAAGAGGAAGCAACCCGCTCTAAGTTAGAAGGCGGATTGCCGGATGACTACGAAAGTGAGGTGCTTGAGCCTTTCCGTAAAGCTGTAGTTCAACAGGTCAGCCGTTCTTTGCAATTTTTCTATTCTTCCAGTCAGTTTAATGACGTCGATTACATTGTTCTCGCTGGTGGCACTTCGTCTATTACGCAGCTTGCAGAGCATGTTGAGGAAGACCTCGGTATTGCCACTGCCATTGCCAACCCGTTTGTGAACATGACGCTGTCGCAAAAGGTAAATGCTAATTTGCTGGCGAACGATGCCCCGGCCCTGATGATTGCATGTGGTCTGGCAATGAGGAGTTTTGACTAATGGCAAAAATCAATTTACTGCCGTGGCGTGAGGAACTCCGGGTACAACGCAATCAGGAATTCTATGTTGCGATTGGTATCGTAGTTTTTATAGCGGCGGCTCTGACCTATCTGATCGCCAACCACTACGAGGGTGCACTGCAAGCACAGAATTATCGCAATAACTTTGTCACTCGCGAGACTCAGGTTCTTGATGAGAAGATTGCGGAAATTCGCGAGCTGCAAGATACACGCAAAGAACTCATTGACCGCATGGAGGTTATCCAGAAACTACAGGGTAACCGCCCGGTTATTGTCCGGGTATTTGATGATGTGGCGCGTTCGATGCCGGACGATCTATTCCTGACAACACTTACCATCGTTGGCGATCAGGTCACTATTGAAGGGATTGCAAAATCCAATAACCGGGTTGCTGCTTTGATGCGTAACTTTGATGGCTCAGAATGGTTCGATGAACCGGAATTGAAACGCGTCAAAGCTACCGATACGGGTGTTAATGAATTCGAAGTGGCGATGAAACGCATCGAGCCAAAGGCTGATGCAGATAAGGAGGCGCCATAACATGGCAAGTCTGAAAGAGGTTAATTGGCAGGAGCTGCTGGAAAAAGTTAAGAACTTTGAACCTGATGATATTAATAATATTGATTGGGAGAATATGGGGTCCTGGCCGCAGGCTGGTAAGGTATTCTTCCTGATACTGTGTTTTATCGGTGTGCTGGTTGGTGGTTACTTTTTAATGATCGACTCAGTGCGTGCTTCCCTTGCTCAGGCTGAGCAGAAAGAGCAGACACTGAAGCAGGACTTTGAGAAAAAAGCATTCCGCGGTGCCAACCTGGAAGAGTATAAAGATCAGATGCTGGAAATGGAGGAGGCGTTTGGCTCTCTGTTACAGCAATTACCGCGCGACACGGAAGTACCCGGCTTAGTCGATGACATCAGCTCGGCGGCATTGGGTGCCGGACTGACATTGAGTGCAATCAATCCTGGTAGCATTAATAAAACGGAGTTCTATAACGAACTCCCGATTGATATTGAAGTATCCGGTGGATATCACGAAATGGGTGGTTTTGTTTCGGCTGTCGCTTCTTTGCCACGTATTGTTACTTTGCATGATTTTAATATCAAAAAAGACGATAAGCCGGGTAAGCTGTTGATGACAATTCGTGCCAAAACCTATCAGTACAGCGGTGATGAGGATCGATGAGTATGAGAATTTTGCTGATCATTGTCACAGCTCTTACGGTAGGGTGTAGTTCGGGGTCTGACACCTCCGATCTTAAAGTATTTGTTGATGATGTATTAAGCCAGCCGCGTGGGCGTATTAAGCCCATTCCTGTGTTCAAGCCTTACGAGGCATTTAATTACAGCGCTGCAGGTTTGCGCTCTCCGTTTGAATTGCCGGTGATCGTTGACACGGAAGTGAAAATTGAAACTGCCGATGACGTAACACCTGACTTCGACCGACCAAAAGAGCACCTGGAGCAGTTTAATTTTGGCGAATTATCGATGGTGGGTACCATGCAGGGCGGCGATGGCGCTTTGTGGGCATTAGTTAAAGACGGTAATAGCAGCGTTGTGCGTATCAGTGAAGGTCAGTTTATGGGCCAGAATCACGGTAAAGTAGTTTCTATTTCTGACACCCGCATCAGTGTGGTTGAGATTGTTCCAAACGGATTGGGTGGCTGGCTCGAGCGCCCGAGAACATTGGCGCTTGAAGGGCTGGGAGAGGGCTGATAAATGAAGAATATAAATAAAGGTATCTCAATAATGCGGATTTTTCTGGTTGTCCTCATCAGTTCTCTGACGAGCTCTGTGATGGCTCTGACGTTAAATGATATTCGCTTCTCATCCTTGCCGGGCGACGTTACTGAAATTGAGTTGGAATTCGACGGACCCGCACCTGAACAGATTAAGGGCTATACCATTGAAAAGCCCGCTCGTATCTCTCTCGATCTGATGGGCGTCAAGAGTACTCTGAAAAGTAAAAAGCACATTATTGGCTCTGGTAACGCGCGTACCGCGATGGTGTTGGCAACCAAAGACCGTACGCGCCTGGTGATTAATATGACTCGACTGGTTGATTATTCGACCAGTGCTGACAATCGCAAACTGGTGGTGCTGGTCGGCGGTTCTAAAGGCGGAAATGAGAAGTTCCAGCCGACTCCTGATGCTAATACTCCGGTTGATCTGGGTGCTGATTCATCGGTTATGCAGGTTGTTAACATCGATTTCCGTCGCGGTGAGTTGGGCGATGGTCAGGTCCAGATTATGTTCAATAGCGACCAGGCAGCGGCCAATATTCGTCGTGAGGGCCGTAAGATTATTGCCGATTTAGAAGGTGTTAAGTTGCCTGCATCTTTGAGTCGTCGCCTGGATGTAACCGATTTTGCAACCGAAGTTAAATTTATCGACTCTAAAGTGGAAGATGGTTCTGCGCGTGTGATCATCGAGCCTTTGGGTGATGACTTTGACTACCTGGCTTATCAGACCGATAAACTGTTATCGATCAACGTTTCTAAGTTGCCAGAGGAAGAAGTCGAAGAACGCAGACAAAAATTCCCGTTTACCGGCGAAAAACTGTCTCTTAACTTTCAGAATATCGAAGTTCGCGCCGTACTGCAGTTGATTGCAGATTTTACCGGCTTGAATCTGGTGGCTTCTGACACCGTGCAGGGCAGTATTACATTACGCCTGCAAAACGTACCCTGGGATCAGGCGCTTGATCTGGTGTTAAAAACCAAAGCTTTAGGCAAACGTCAGATGGGGTCAGTCTTACTGATCGCTCCTGCTGAAGAAATTGCTGCACGAGAAAAAATAGAATTGGAAGCGGTTAAGCAAGTTGAAGAACTGGCGCCTCTTGTGACCGAATACGTGCAGTTGAAGTATGCCAAAGCGGTAGATCTTGCGAAGCTTTTGAATGATGAAGAAGGGCTGATGTCAGCACGAGGTAGTGCGGTCGTTGACGAGCGCACAAATACTCTGTTGATGAAAGATACCGCGATTAATCTGGAGCGTGTTCGTGAGGCCGTCACCATGTTGGATGTTCCGGTGCGTCAGGTATTAATTGAAGCCCGTATTGTGGTTGCACAAACCAACGTCGGTGAGGAAATGGGTATCAAATGGGGCGGTGCTGGTTTTAAAAATAACGGCGCAAACCTGCAAACATTTGGTGGTAGCCAGCAGACAATTGCCGAAAGTACTCAGATTTTGTTCGGTGATGAATCCCGCTCCGATGGTATCAGCCTGGGCGCTGCTAATATCGTGGACCTGGGGGTGTCAAATGCTGCAGCCACTTCTTTTGCCGTTGGTTATCAGACGACAGACTATTTACTTAACCTTGAATTATCAGCCATCGAAACTGACGGGAAGGCCGAAATTGTTTCTCAGCCTCGCGTAATTACCGCTGATGGTCAGACCGCTGCCATCGAGTCTGGTACTGAATTACCGTATCTGAAAGCCGCTTCCAGTGGTGCCACCAGTATTGAATTCCGTAAGGCTGTTCTGAGGCTTGAGGTTACCCCTCAGATTACCCCCGATGACCGGATTATTATGGATCTGGTGGTGAATCAGGACTCTGTCGGTCGTGACACCCCCGCTGGCCCTGCAATTAACACAAACGAAGTCGATACTCAGGTTTTGGTGGATAATGGTGATACCGTCGTGTTAGGCGGGATATTCCGTTCGGAGCAGGTGAACACCATCACGAAAACACCATTCCTTGGGGACCTGCCATTGATTGGCGCATTGTTCCGTAATACCAATATCAGTGACACGAAAACAGAGTTGTTAGTTTTTATTACCCCGAAGCTGGTAGATGAGAGCCTGTAATCCGGTAATTTATGAAACGTCATTCTGTCTTTCTTGTAGGGCCAATGGGCGCGGGTAAAAGCACCATTGGCCGTCTGCTTTCCTCAGAGCTGCATACTGAATTTTTCGACTCCGACAAGGTAATTGAAGAACGTTGTGGCGCCAATATTCCCTGGATCTTTGATATGGAAGGGGAAGCAGGGTTTCGCGAGCGTGAAGAGCATGCTATCGACGAACTGACTCAAATGGGTGGAATCGTGCTGGCAACCGGTGGTGGTGCTGTAATGCGCGATACGAATCGGCAGCACCTGGCTGCGAGGGGAACCGTTGTTTATCTCTGTACTTCGGTTGAGCAGCAGCTGGCACGCACCGCTAAAGATAAGAACCGGCCGCTGTTGCAACAAGACAATCCGGAACAGATTTTACGAGACCTGTTTGCTGTGCGTGATCCTCTGTATCGTGAAGTAGCAGATGTCATTATAGAAACCGACCAACGCAACCCCAAGTGGGTTGTCCATGAACTGAAGAAACGTCTGAAGTAATATGAACACATTGACTGTCGACCTGGGCGAGCGTAGCTACCCGATTTTTATTGGTACTGATCTGATTACTGACGAGTCTTTGTATACTCCCTACATTAAGGGGAATCAGGTACTGATCGTCACCAACGAAACAGTCGCACCCCTTTATCTGGATAAAGTCAAAAGTGCGCTGACCAATTACAGAGTTGATGAAGTCATCCTTCCAGACGGTGAAGAATACAAAAATCTTGAAATACTGAACCGTATTTACGATACCTTATTAGAAAAGCAGCATAATCGCACCACCACATTGATAGCCCTGGGCGGCGGTGTTGTCGGTGATATGACCGGTTTTGCTGCGGCGTCCTACCAACGTGGTGTGAACTTTATTCAGGTGCCGACCACATTGCTGGCACAGGTGGATTCATCGGTCGGCGGTAAAACGGCAGTGAATCATCCATTGGGCAAAAACATGATTGGTGCCTTTCACCAGCCGCAATGTGTTATTGCCGATACCGCTACATTAAATACCTTGCCTGAGCGTGAGTTATCAGCCGGTATTGCAGAAGTGATCAAATACGGCTTGATTTGTGATTGTGAATTTTATGAGTGGCTTGAACAGAACACGGCAGCCTTGATGGCTAAAGATGGCAAAGCTTTGGCTTATGCGATCGAACGTTCTTGCCAGGATAAAGCCGATGTTGTGGCTCAGGATGAAACCGAAGTGGGTATTCGGGCAATACTTAATCTCGGGCATACTTTTGGCCATGCGATTGAAACGCATCAGGGGTATGGCAATTGGTTGCATGGCGAAGCGGTAGGTACCGGTATGCTAATGGCCGCTGATCTGGGTTGTCGCATGGGTGATATTACTGCTGAACAAGTGCTGGCACTGAGAAAATTGCTGATTGATGCTGGTTTGCCTGTGGTGGGGCCAGATGATATGTCCGTTGAAGATTACACTTCACGTATGCAGGTTGATAAAAAAGTCTTGGATGGCCGTATTCGCCTGGTATTGCTGAAGCGTATCGGAGAAGCCTATATTACTTCGGATATCGATAAAGACCTGTTAACAGAGACTCTGGTTGCAGGAGAGAGCTTAGGCTGCTGCTGACGCTATATAATATTGGGGAGAGTTATGGAAACCGATCTGTATCTTGAGAAGGATGAGGTAACCCTGAGTGGTTCTGTTATTGGGCAAAGCTTCTCCCAACCCGTTGTGCAACTATTACCAGAACAACAGGTGACACTGGAGCTGCTCTCCCATCTAGCTTCCTACAGTGAGTTATTAGTGGTCGTATCTGGCTCTGCAGGTATTGGCAAAACCACGCTGGCTACTGCCCTGTCTGCTCAGCGGGAAGAACCGGAAGATACGCTCAGCCTGAACGCCGATTTAATGACGAGCCAGATCGGAATTCTCACTGCACTCGCAGGTCACTGGGATCTGCCTCAGTTATCAGACAACCTCGCCGAAGCCAAAGATGCGGTAAAGCAAGCGGCTGACAGGCGCCATGCAGATGGTCGCTCCACATTGGTTGTAATTGATCAGGCAGAGCAGCTGGACTCAGAAACTCTTAACGATATTGCTCATCTGGCACTGCTGTCACCACAGGCATTGTCTTTTGCCTTGTTTGGTACGCGTGGTTTTGAAAATAATCTGAGAGAATCGCCAACTCTGGCGCCTGTTCACGTCGTAAAGCTCGAGCCACTTTCAGAGCAAGACGCACAGCTTTTGTCTGCTCAGGTTTTTGGTACGGACGCGCTTGCTGATGATCAGATTCGCACTGCACATGAGCGCTCCGATGGTCTGCCATTACTGTTTTTACGCGAGCTCGAGGATGTATTGTTGGATGCAGACCCGTTAACTGAGGCTGCTTCCGGTGAGGCGAAGTCACGCTTCCCTGTCACCCACATTATTGCTGTGTGTGGGGTTGCCGCAGCGTTAATGATGTCATTTCTGTATCAAGGCGAGGCCGAACCTGAGTTGTCAGCGGAAGAGGCTTTGCTTGCGACTCTTGAATCTTCGCAAGTTGAAACGGAGCCTGTTTTCTTTGAGGAAACGGTGGTCGACGACAGCGTTATTGGTACCACGACTAATTCAGAGTCAGAGCCGCCTTTAGCAACAGCAACTGTTGTAGAAGTTACGCCAGAGAAAGAGCCTGATTTCAACTATCAGCCGTCTCAAAATGTTGTCACGGAGGCTGCCGAATCAACGCAGGTACCTGCCATTCTTGCGCAACAGCCAGAAATAACTCAGGTATCAGAAAATTCATCGGTACAGTATTCGGCGAATGAGCAGGTCTTGCTGAATGCTACTGGTTTTGTTGCTCAGTTATCTGGCTTTTACAATATAGCCGGTGCTGAAAGCTTTATCGCACGCTGGCGAGGGAAGATCGGTTCTGATTTATTCCTGTACAAATCGCAGCATAAAGGGAAAGACTGGCATGTGGTTGTTGCCGGAATATACCCGAATCGCGCTGCCGCCGATCAAGCGGTTGCAGCGATGCCAAAGTCGTTACGCAGCCAAACGCCCTGGATTAAAGACGTCCAAACCGTGCAAAAACTACTTAAGGATCGCTAGTAGTTCTACCTGGTCAAACTCTGATCTGTTACCAGCCAAATTTGTGGGAGGACGCTGAGATGTGTAAAATGAGCGTCCTTTTATCTCGATGTTGCTTATTTTTTGAGCGCCTAGGCTTTTAAGCCCTTGATTTAAATCGTTTTTTTACTGATGAGAGCTTGTTCTATGAGAACTGGTCTGTATAACCCAGGCGACTTTAAGGACAACTGCGGATTCGGATTACTGGCCCATTTAGAAGGTCAACCGAGTCACGAGCTGCTGACGACAGCAATTGAATCCTTAACGTGCATGACACACCGTGGCGGTATCGCTGCCGACGGTAAAACCGGTGATGGTTGTGGCTTATTGCTGCAAAAACCGGATTCATTTCTGCGAGCGGTGACCCTGGAAGCGGGTATCGCTCTACCAGCACAATATGCCGTTGGTATGTTGTTTATGGATCTGGATCAGACCATTTTCGAGAAACAGAAAGCAGCTGTAGAAAAAGCTATTGAAGGTCAGGGGTTAAATGTTCTGGGCTGGCGAACTGTGCCAACCAGCAACGACTGCCTGGGCCCAATGGCGATTGATTGCCTGCCGCGTTTTGAACAGATTTTTGTTGCTCCGAGTGATGACCTGAGCGACCAGGAACTGTCCGTTAAACTGTTCTATGCCCGTCGTTTTGCCGAGAAGTCGCTGAGCGAATATCCGGATTTCTATATCGCCAGCCTGTCCGATAAAGTGCTGTCGTATAAAGGTCTGACCATGCCTGTCGACCTGCCTAATTTTTATCTGGATTTAGGCGATCAGCGTTTGGAAACCGCGATTTGTGTTTTCCACCAACGTTTCTCCACCAATACGATGCCACGCTGGCCGCTTGCTCAGCCATTCCGTATGTTGGCTCACAATGGTGAAATCAACACCATTAAAGGCAACCGTAACTGGGCCAATGCGCGTGCCAGCCAGTTCAACAGTGAACTGCTGCCGAACCTTCAGGATCTGGCGCCAATCGTGAACACAACCGGTTCCGATTCTTCTTCCATGGATAACATGCTGGAGTTACTGGCAACCGGTGGTATGAACCTGTTCCGTGCGGTTCGCATGATGATTCCACCTGCGTGGCAGAATGTGGAAACCATGGATGCCGATTTGCGTGCTTTCTACGAGTACAACTCCATGCATATGGAGCCGTGGGATGGTCCGGCTGGTCTGGTAATAACCGATGGTCGATACGCCGTATGTGGTCTTGATCGTAACGGTCTGCGTCCTTCTCGGTGGGTGATCACCAAGAACAACTTTATTACAGTTGCTTCGGAAATTGGGACCTACGATTACAAGCCTGAAGATGTCGTTGCTAAAGGCCGTGTAGGTCCAGGGCAGATGCTCGCCATCGACACCCAGGAAGGCAAACTGCTTCACACGGATGATATCGACAACGCGCTTAAGCAATCCCAGCCTTACAAACAATGGCTGAAAGAAAACGCCATTCGTATCGAAAGTCAGCTACAGCTGCAGCATGCTGGTCTGGAAGATATGAAAGGCGATGAGTTAAACACTCATCAAAAATTGCACTTAATCACCAACGAAGAGCGCGATCAGGTTCTGCGTCCTATGGCCGAAGGTGGCCAGGAAGCAACCGGTTCCATGGGTGACGATACGCCGATGGCGGTGCTTTCAAGCCGTGTTCGTCATGTTGCGGATTATTTCCGTCAGCAGTTTGCTCAGGTAACCAACCCGCCAATCGATCCCCTGCGCGAAGCAATCGTTATGTCGCTTGAGACCTGCATTGGTGGTGAGAAGAACGTATTTGATGAAACCGCGGAACACGCTAACCGGATCATTCTGACCTCACCAGTGCTGTCGCCGCTGAAGTTCGTTGGCTTGATGAACACGGGTCGTGACGCGTTCAAGCACATCAAACTGAGCATGGCATTCGATCCGGCTGTTGGTCTGAAGCAGGCGATTGTTGATCTGGCAAATAAAGCGGAACAGGCAGTACGTGATGGCAATGTCGTTCTGATTCTGTCTGACCGTGAAGTAACTCAGGATCAGATGCTGATACCGGCGCCGATGGCGACGGGCGCGGTTCACCACCGTCTGGTACAAAAAGGTCTGCGTACCAATGGTAATATTGTGGTTGAAACCGGTGCTGCCCGAGATGCGCATCACTTTGCTGTGTTGCTGGGCTTTGGTGCAACTGCTGTGTACCCATGGTTGGCGTATGATGTATTAACCGATCTGCATCGCACCAATGAACTGCTGGGCGATCCGCTGAAGTCGCATCAGAACTTCCGTAAAGCAATCCGTAAAGGCTTGCTGAAGATCATGTCCAAGATGGGCATTTCCACGATTGCCTCTTATCGTGGCTCTCAGCTGTTTGAAGCGGTTGGTTTGAGCAAAGATGTGGTTGATTTGTGTTTCTGTGGCGTTACCAGCCGAATCGAAGGCGCCGATTTCTGCGACTTCGAAGACGATTTGGGCATTATAAAAAATGTTGCCTGGAAAAAGCGTAAGAAGCTGGAGCAGGGTGGTCTGCTGAAATACGTACACGGTGGTGAATATCACGCTTACAACCCGGATGTAATTAAGAACATTCAGGAAGCGGTACAAACCAACAGTCAGGCGGCGTATGACCGTTTTGCAGAGTTGGTTAACGAACGACCAGCGGCGACTATCCGGGACTTGCTGTCACTGCGTAAAGATGTGACTGCAATTGATATCTCCGACGTGGAGCCTGCTGAGAAGATTTTCCCGCGTTTCGATACTGCTGCAATGTCGCTGGGTGCTCTTTCTCCGGAAGCTCACGAAGCATTAGCCGAAGCGATGAATGAACTGGGTGGCCGTTCCAACTCCGGCGAAGGTGGTGAAGATCCGCTGCGTTACGGCACTGCCCGTAACTCTAAGATCAAGCAGATCGCTTCCGGCCGCTTTGGTGTAACCCCACATTATCTGTCCAGCGCTCAAGTGCTGCAGATTAAAGTGGCGCAAGGTGCGAAGCCCGGTGAAGGCGGCCAGCTGCCGGGTGGTAAGGTTAACGACCTGATTGCGACTCTGCGTTATTCGGTGCCGGGTGTGACGCTGATTTCACCGCCACCGCATCATGATATTTATTCGATCGAAGATTTAGCCCAGCTGATTTACGATCTGAAGCAGGTAAACCCTGAAGCACTGGTTTCTGTGAAACTGGTATCCGAGCCGGGTGTTGGCACCATCGCTGCCGGTGTTGCTAAGGCATATGCCGACCTGATTACCATCTCGGGTTATGACGGTGGTACTGCAGCGTCTCCGCTGACGTCCATTAAGTATGCGGGTTCGCCATGGGAACTCGGTCTGTCTGAAGCCCATCAGGCGTTGCGTGGTAATGATCTGCGCGGCAAGGTTCGTGTGCAAACTGACGGTGGTCTGAAGTCTGGTCTTGATGTGGTTAAAGCTGCGATCTTGGGAGCAGAGTCTTTCGGCTTCGGTACGCTGCCTATGGTTGCGGTTGGTTGTAAATATCTGCGTATTTGTCACCTGAACAACTGCGCTACTGGGGTTGCCACTCAGAACGATAACCTGCGGGAGAAACACTACATCGGCACCGCGGATATGGTGAAAAATTACTTCCGGTTTGTTGCTGAAGAGATTCGTGGCTGGATGGCTTCTGTGGGTGTACGCACCATGGAAGAACTGGTTGGTCGTACCGACCTGCTGGAAATGCTACAGGGTAGTACTGCGAAGCAGCGCAACCTGGATCTGACGCCTATTATCAGCAACGATCAGATTCCAGCGGATAAACCACATACCTGTGAGGTTGACCGAAATCGTCCGTACGACGAAGGTCTGCTGGCCGAGCGCATGGTGGAGGAAACTCTGTCTGCGATTGAAAACAAAGCGGGCGGTGAGTTCGAATACCACATCACCAACTGCGATCGCTCTGTTGGTGCTCGTCTGTCGGGTGAAATTGCTAAGCGCCACGGTAACCAGGGCATGGCTGACAAGCCAGTACGCCTGAACCTGACTGGTATTGCCGGTCAGTCGTTTGGTGTTTGGAATGCCGGTGGTCTGGAAATGATCCTGGAAGGTGACGCTAACGACTACGTGGGTAAAGGTATGACCGGTGGTAAGCTGGTCATTCGTCCACCACAGGGTTCTGAATTCAAAACCAACGATACGTCTATTGTTGGTAACACCTGTCTGTACGGTGCAACCGGCGGTAAGCTGCTGGCAGCTGGCCGCGCGGGTGAGCGTTTTGGTGTACGTAACTCCGGTGCTCACGCAGTTGTTGAAGGTGCTGGTGATCACTGCTGTGAATACATGACTGGCGGCATGATCTGTGTGCTGGGTGATACCGGTTACAACTTCGGTGCGGGCATGACCGGTGGCTTTGCTTACGTACTGGACCAGAACAATACGTTTGTTGATCAGTACAACCATGAACTGGTGGATATCCATCGCATCGCTAACGAAGAAATGGGTGGTCATCGCAATCACCTGCGTGGCGTAATCAAAGAGTTTGTGGCGGAGACCGGCAGTGCCTGGGGTCAGGAAATCCTTGATGATTTCGACGGCTTTATTGGCAAGTTCTGGCTGGTTAAGCCAAAAGCTGCTGACTTACAACAACTGCTGAACAATACCCGTGCTCGTCCTGAGTAAGTGGTCAGGACGAGAGAGAGAGGTTCAAGATGTCGCTAGGTTTAGATAAAAACCGTCTGAATAATAATTTTCAGTTTGTTGAGGTGGGTCGTCAGGACCCAACAAAGAAATCGGTAGCAACGCGTAAAGCTCAGTTTGTTGAGATTTACCAGCCGTTTCAGCAGGAGCAGGTAACCGATCAGGCACACCGTTGTCTCGAATGTGGTAACCCCTACTGTGAATGGAAATGCCCGGTTCATAATTTCATTCCTAACTGGCTGAAACTGGCCAGCGAAGGAAATATCATGGAAGCCGTTGAACTGAGCCATCAGACCAACACGCTGCCTGAAGTGTGTGGTCGTGTCTGTCCACAAGATCGTCTGTGTGAGGGTTCTTGTACCCTGAATGACGGTTTTGGTGCTGTGACCATCGGTAATGTTGAGAAATACATTACCGACACGGCGTTTGCTATGGGCTGGCGTCCGGATATGAGCAAAGTTGTGCCAACCGGTAAGCGTGTTGCCATTATTGGTGCCGGTCCTGCGGGTCTGGGCGCGGCAGATATTCTGGCACGTAACGGTGTTACCCCGGTTGTATTCGATAAATACCCGGAGATCGGTGGTCTTCTGACGTTTGGTATTCCAGAGTTCAAGCTTGAAAAAAGCGTGATGGCTAACCGTCGCGAAGTGTTTGAGGGCATGGGGGTGGAGTTCCGCTTGAATACCGAAGTGGGCAAAGACATCGACTTCCAGAGCATTGTTGACGAATTCGATTCCGTATTCCTGGGGATGGGAACTTACAACTACATGAAAGGTGGTTTCCCGGGCGAAGATCTGCCGGGTGTGCATGACGCGCTGGACTTCCTGATTGCCAACGTCAATCGCAATCTGGGGTTTGAAAAAGACGCCGCTGACTTTATCGACATGAAGGGTAAAAAAGTTGTGGTCTTGGGTGGTGGTGATACCGCGATGGACTGTAACCGTACCTCGATCCGTCAGGATGCCGATTCAGTTACGTGTGCGTATCGTCGTGACGAAGCAAACATGCCAGGTTCCGTGCGTGAAGTTCAGAACGCTCGTGAAGAAGGTGTACAGTTTTTGTTTAATCGTCAGCCTGTTGCCATCGTTGGCGAAGACAAGGTTGAAGGCGTGAAGGTTGTCACCACAGAAATGGGTGAACCGGACGAAAACGGCCGTCGTCGTCCACAAGTCGTAGAAGGTTCAGAAGAAATTCTGCCGGCAGATGCGGTACTGGTCGCTTTCGGTTTCCGTCCTAGCCCTGCGCCTTGGTTCAAGGATTTTGGTATCGAATTGAACAGCTGGGATGGTGTTGTTGCTCCAGAAGAGCAGGAGTTCAAGTTCCAGACCACTAACCCGAAAGTATTCGCCGGTGGTGACATGGTGCGTGGTTCCGACCTGGTTGTTACGGCAATCTGGGAAGGTCGACAAGCGGCAGAAGGTATTCTGGATTATCTGGATGTATGATTACTGATCGTTAAGCAGCGATACTTAAATAATCAGTAAATATGAAAAGCGCGTTGGTGTTTAGGCACTTACGCGCTTTTTTTGTTATGGCTTGTGAACTAGGTCCGATGCTATGCTTGCGGGCTATTAGATACTGGATGGCATAAACCTCAGATGGAGCGTACGTGTATGTTTAAGCCTACTGCTGTAGCGATTCCGCTACTCACCTTATTTTTGGCCGCCTGTGGTGGCAGTGATGGGGATACACCCGTTGTAGGTTCAACGGGCGGTACGGACACAAACAACGAAACCAGCGGCGATGTCGATAGCAGCGGCGGTTCAGAAGATGGTGAAGTCACTGCATCACCTACATTAGGTGCCGGGCAAGGCGCCTCGTTTTATGAAGGCGTGCTGAGTATCAGCTCGGAAGAGGTGTTGATTGGCGGCGAGACGGTCATTGAAGTCTCTGCAGTTGATAAAAATGCTGGTAATGCGCTGTTGGCTGCTAACTATCAGTTCACCTTTACCTCAACCTGTGAGGCGGCGGGTAATGCGGTATTCTCTGTTTCCCGTACCTTCGGATCAGGTAGTGTATCGACAACATATCGCAATACCAACTGTGCCAACGGTGACACCATTACCGCTAGTCTGTATGCCTTCAATGCTGACGCTTCCAGCGCCACGCCACTAGCAACGGCTCAGGGAACGATTACCACGGCCTCGCCATCACTCGGCAGTGGCAGTGGGGCGGCCTACGCAGACAACGAGATCGGAGGTGTGGTTAATCTGGTTGGCGCGACTCAGACACAATTGTCTGCCACGATTGTAAATCCGCTGTTGGCGAATGAACAGGTTCAGGCGGCCAACTATCGAGTGAGCTGGGCGACCGACTGTAATACCGCAAGTTTCTCGGTTGGTGCACAAAATGCCGATCGTGATATTGAAACGACGTATCGTAATGCTTGTCAGGGGGCTAATAACCTGACCCTGACGTTGTTCGATAAAAATAACTCTTCTGTGATTTTAGATACTCTGAATGTTGTCGTAACGGCTTCCCAAGGCGTCGATGCGCGTATCGGTAATGGTGTAGCCGGAGCATTCAGTCAGGGAAATCTCGGTATCAGTCCTGGAACGATTGCTTCCAGCGCAACTGCGGGCATTAACCTGACCATTGTTGATGCCAATAATTCCAATGCGGCGATTACCAACCAGCCCTATGGTTTGGAGATTGAATCGAACTGTGCCTCTCAGGTTCCTGCATTAGCGACGTTTAACAAAACTGAGCAGGTTGTATCACAGGGGAGCAGTGTCAGCTTCTCTTATACTGCTGAAGGCTGTGTCGGTGCCGATGCGATAACGGTTTCATTATACGGAGTGGAAAATGGTCAGATTAATCGTTCTTCTCTGTTGGGTACCGCGACAGGTTCCATTACTGTTGGATCACCTGAAGTTGGAGCAATTTCGTTTGAAGGGGTCGATCGTAGTTCTCTTGCAATTAAGGGAGTTGGGTCGAGCAGTTTACCGACACAAGCCGCAGTAACATTCAAAGTTGTTGATAAATCTCAAAACCCTATCGAGAGTCGTGTTGTTGATTTTGAACTAACAAACAAGACTGGTGGTGTTGAACTTGCGACAAATTCAGATGTAACTGATGCTGATGGTTTGGTCACAGCAGTAATAAACTCTGGCTCAACTCATGCTTTGGTTGCTGTTCGAGCTGAAGTTGAAAGAGTTGGAAGCGAGCCTGCAATTCAGCCAACTAACTCACAGACAATTGCAATCACAACGGGAATTGCAGATCAGGATAGCTTCCAGATAGCTGCTGATGTTTTGAACCCTAATGCCGCGAGCTTCTCTGGAAGCACTGTCACCATTACGGCATTTGCATCGGATCAATTTAACAATCGAGTACCCGATGGAACGGTTGTGAACTTTACAGCAGAATCAGGGCAGATTGAATCTAACTGCCAGATTTCTGGCGGATCATGTTCCGTGCAATGGAAAGCATCCGGTGATCGCCCTGGGATGACAAATCCGGTATTAAATTATGTGAATGAAACCCGTTCGGATTGGACTAATTCTTCCTACCGTGTAGCCAATAATACTCACTTTGGCATGACGACAATTATGGCTTATATGGAAGGCGAAGCTGGATTTAACGATGGTAATGGCAATGGGCTTTACGATGCTAATGAGTCTAAAGAATCATTACCTGAGCCAATACGAAATGATGATTGGTGCAGTGGTTGTAGTCGAACTACTGCAGCTCATGAAGCGCCGGATAAAAATGCAGGCGTTAACGTAGAATTCTTCGCAGATTATAATAGCGACAATACTCATGACGTTGCTCCAACACTCTATCAAGGTGCATTGTGTTCTGATGGTGCTAAAAGTCTTGGGCATTGTGGGGAGCTAGCATTTATTTCTAGCAGCCTGCGTTTGGTACAAAGCGAAGGAACTGAAGCGATGATCATCCGGGTTTATGCGATCGATGAAGTCGCGACAGCCAATAATATTGCTGCAACCGCAGTGATTAAAAAACTGTTCGATACGACAGCTGCGGTCCAGAGAGTCAATGCTTTGGTTGATCCAGATAATGCTCATGCGAAATATAACGGCACTGGTAACTTGTATGTACTGGTTCAAGATGTAAACGGTAATATCCCTCCTGCGGGGACAACGCTGTCTATTTCTGGTGAAGGCTTTGAGATTGGTTCGGGCAGTACAACGGTGACTAACTCCATTAATGAGATTGATTCAACTAATAGTCCTCTAGTCATGGATGAGTATGATTTCGGCATGTTCCACCAAGCGACTTATACGTCAGACGGTTCTGAAGAATATATAACCGTTTCAGTAACCTCCAATGGTATTACCAGGGAAATACGGCTAACCAAATAAAGTTGGCAGCGCTCCCTTTACCAACCCCTGACTACAATTTAGTCAGGGGTTGAGTACAATAGCGATACAGTTTGTTATCGGAACCCAGTCTTGCTGCGTTTATCGTTTTTTTTGATTTTGGCCTGTGTACTGCCTGCTTTTGCTGAGCCGGGCAGCCCTCGCGCTGTTGAAATGATGCAGCAGATGCAGCTTCAACAACCACAAAATCATCCGGGCTGGCAGCTTGAATGGAACAATCAGGCGCCACAACAACGTCAAGCGTTGGATGATTTCTATCGTTCTCTGCAAAGCTTACAGATGCAACAGTCCCTAGAGCGCTTGCAACGAGAGCAGAGCATTGAACAGTTGCGAGATATGTCACCACAGCAACGTTTACAACGTTTTCAGGATTTTGTTCAGCATCGGGGTGTCGAGCCTTCCTACCGTTAATTTCCCCAGAACGTCCCTGTCACTTCGGCCATAGACAACTTGTTTATGGGCTGTAAAGTTGCGTTTTTGCTTGTTTAGATAGGCCATCCGATGAAAACCCGTATTACTGAATTATTAGGTATCAAGCATCCTTTGTTGTTACCAGGTATGAGCTGGATATCTACGCCGGAGTTAGTCGCTGCGGTTTCTAACGCCGGAGGTTTGGGGATTCTCGCCAGTGGTCCTCTGACGCCAGATGAAACCCGTACATCGATTCGGAAAATCCGTGAACTGACGGATAAGCCTTTTGGCATCGGCGTGACGTTGCTCATGCCGGGTGCTAAAGAAAATGCTGAAATCGCTTTAGAAGAGCAGGTGCCAGTGATTAATTTCTCGCTCGGTAAAGGGGACTGGTTGGTCAAACGCGCTCATGAGTATGGTGGCAAAGTTATTGCGACGGTTGTCAGTGAAAAGCACGCTTTGTCTGCGCAATCTATCGGAGCTGACGCGCTGTTGGTTACCGGCCATGAAGCGGCGGCACACGGCGGTGATGTGACATCCCTGGTTCTTGTTCCAGCGATTGCTTCAAAAGTCGATATCCCGGTGATTGCTACCGGTGGTTTTGCTGATGGACGCGGATTATTAGCTGCACTTTCTTTGGGGGCTGATGCTATTGCTATGGGATCACGCTTTGCCACAACCCAGGACAGCCCACTGAACCAGACTACCAAAGACGCGGTCGTTACCAAGTCAGAGCAGGAGACCATTTACAGCAAGAACTTCGATGGTATTCCTGCTCGTGTGATGCGTACACCTCGCTCTATAAAAGAAACCCGCCGTCCAATGAATTTTATTCTGGCTTCTATTGAGGCAATGAAAGCGGCGAAAATCGTTAAGCAACCGATCTGGAAAATCATGATAGGCATGCTGGCGATGGTGGATAAAGTGAAGCTGTTGGCTTATTTCGGCGCGAGTGTTCCTCGTCTGCGGGCGGCAACTATTGACGGTGACCTCGACAAAGGGGTTCAGTTTGTGGGGCAAACGCAGGGGTTGATTGAAGATATCCCAACGGTTGAGCAGGTTGTTGATCGGATTCTGCAAGAAGCGCAAGACATCCACCGCCAACAAAAGAATTTGTGGAACTGAATCACAGATAATTTCCTGAACTCAGCTAGGCTACATACATGAGTATCGAAGCCAGCTGAGTTATGATCACAAAACGTCTCAAGCGTTCTCGCTTGAAAATCCTGTATGGACTACTCACAGCTATTACCCTATTGGGGCTGATGGCTGCCTTCGTTATGTCCTGGTTTTGGAATATTCAAAAGCTCGAAAGCCAGTTCGTCGCGCAAAGCCACGTGATCAGCCAATATGTTCGTGAGAAAATGGCGCAAAATGAAACATTGCTGGTTGGTTTATCGACTTACTTTAAGGGGAAAAAGCAGGTAGATCCCAAGGCGGTGCGAAACTATGCCACCATAATGAGCCAGCGCTTTCCGCATATTTATATGTTTCAGGCGGCTAAATTTGTGCGGTCAGGTAATTGGGATCGATTTGCCGATCTGATGCATAGCCAGAACAGTGAAGCATCTCTTTTACGTTTCATCGGTGGTGAGGGCGTTGTACAGCAAAGCATTAATGACGGAGATCATGCACTGCCAGTGATCATGATTGAACCCACGGTTGAAGCATCGAGGCTGGGTCTGGATTTGCGGACCATCGACTTTATCAATAATCACATACCGCAGGAAATCAGCGAGCGTATTGTGTTAACCGAACCCTTCCAGATGCTGGATGAAGATAAGGTTATGGTTATGATGCAAACGGTTGTAAGTGACCAGTCTCCGCAGTTTCTCAGTTTATTAGTGGTTAAGGTAAATGATTTGCTGCCGCCCACTATCGCGGGTCTGAGCGGTTTGGATGTTAGCCTGAACGTGTTGAGTGTTAACGAAAAATTCCAATTGGTTCGTACCGCATTCCGTACCGATAATACGCCTGATTGGAGTGTTTTTCCGGTATTCGAAGTTGTGAAACCAGTCGACTTCATTGATTATCGGCTAGAGCTGACATTCAAACGGCGCACTGGCTGGCAAGAGATTGAATGGGGCTGGCTGGTTTTGCTGAGTATTGCGCTTATTCTGCTGCCAACGCTTTACCGCTTGATGTTCGTACTGCACAGCAGGCACGAAGCGGATGAGGAGTTGCAGCGGGAAGTACTGTACCGACAAGCAAACTACGATTCTTTAAGCGGTTTGCCTAACCGGTTTCACTTTGAAGAATATGCGCAACGATTATTGTCCACTGCACATCGATCCAACACCGATATGGCGTTGTTTTACATCGATTTAAATGGATTTAAAGCGGTTAATGATAATTTGGGTCATGAAGCCGGGGATGAAATACTGAGTCGTGTTGGTAATTCTCTCAGCAGCCTGTTGCGGCGTGGGGATATGGCCGCACGTGTCGGTGGTGATGAGTTTGTTGTTATTGTTGACCCGGTAACTGATATGGATCGGTTACTGATGATCCTTGAAAAGCTTCGTAGTCTGATTCTTGCTGCCAACAGTGCGGAATTTTCCCCTTATCATGTCTCTGCCAGCCTGGGTTTTGCCTATACCCGTGTGCATGGCTATGAGTTACAAGACCTTATGCGGATCGCTGACAGCGCTATGTACGAAGAGAAAAAAGCTCATCATCGTCAGAAAAAACACGCCAGTAATGACGGGAAGCTGACTCTCGCTGGCGTGAAATAGCCAGAGGGACTCACACGGTCTGCGACTCTGCTGAATAATTATACTCCCGGCGCTGTACAACCTTTGACCATTGGCCTGATTGTCTAAACTGTCGACAAACCTGCAAAGACGGGTTGAACTGCCTTTAAAAAAATAACAAGCGAAGGATTCTGTATGTTGACGCGAGTATGTGCTGCTATCGCAGTGGTAATTTCATTAGTTGTATCCGGCCAGGTTATGGCCATGTCTAAACCGCCCAGTACGGGTTATACCGAAACCAAATATCCCATTGTACTGACACATGGTTTGTACGGTTTTGATAGTTTGTTAGGTGTTGACTACTGGCATAAGGTACCAGAGACCTTGCGCCAGGACGGTGCTGAAGTATTTGTGACAACGGTATCTAATTCCAATACCCCGGAAATCCGTGGTGAACAGCTTATCCCACAAGTCGAAAAGATTCTGGCGATTACCGGTGCCGATAAGGTGAATTTGATTGGTCATAGCCATGGTGGGCCTACTACCCGTTATGTCGCCTCTGTTCGTCCCGATCTTATTGCTTCTGTAACAACGATTGCGGGTGTAAACCGCGGTTCAGCCGTGGCAGATACGCTGACGGAATGGAGTAATAATTCAGCGGCTTTTGAAAGCTTACTTGCCAGTTTCGGTAATTTGCTGGCAACCGTTATTGATGGAATATCCGGGGGTGGGTATCCACAGGACATCATTGCATCAATGCGCTCTCTGACGACGGCAGACACGATCGAATTTAATAAAAAACACGGTGCAGGCATTCCGACAACCGAGTGTGGCGAGGGTGCTTATGTTGTAAATGGTATTCGGTACTATTCCTGGAGTGGCAGTCAACCGGTTACGAACGTTCTCGACCCGTTGGATCTTTTGACCGGGACGACTCAGAACTTTTTCCCCGATGGAGTTGAGAATGATGGCTTAGTCGGACGCTGTTCTTCTCATCTGGGTATGGTGATTCGTGACGATTTCAGAATGAATCATCTGGATGAAGTGAATATGTTGCTGGGTATTCACCATCTGACTGAAACTGATCCGTTAACGGTGTTCCGCACTCACGCAAATCGACTTAAACAGGCTGGCTTGTAATATGAACCCGCTGCTGGCGGTGGTGTTTCTTACCATTTCAGGACTTGGTATCTGGGTATATGGCGTTCTCAGCGAAAACACGTCTTATATTCAGGTGGACACATTACCTCTGACGGCAGCGGGAAATATTCCGTCTTCTGCCGGTGCAGATACAGTCTCAGATATTCAGTTGCAAGGGTTGCGTACTTTCCGTGGAGCCAATGTAGACGGCGCTTTACGTGTCAATGATGACGGCACTTTGATGATCACTCTTGAGCTACGTCGTTGGATAGACTTTCATTTGGCCGCTCAGGGGGAGTTGCCATTGGCGGATATTATTGAGTCGATGCAATTACAGATAGCGCGATTACCGGAACCCGCCCGAACTCAGGCCAATGAACTTTTGCAAGATTATCTGGGCTATCTGGAGGCACTTCAGCGCTACGACTATGAACAGCAGAAACGTGTTTCCGGTGGAAGTTTCGAAGAGGTGGTTGCCCGTACACGTTGGCAGCAACGATTGCGACAGCAATGGTTTTCTCCGACTGTTGTTGAAGCCTTTTTCCGTGGAGATGAGCTTCTCGATAATCATACAATTGACCGTATGATGGCTAAAAAACGCGGTGCAAGCCAGCAGGAACTCAATCAGTTAGAAGCTGAATTACCTCCAGCTATACAGTTAATGCGCCGCGAGACGCGTAAATTGGTTCATCTGGAGGAGAGCGAGCAGCGACTGCGCCAGGAAGGCGGCAGTGATGCTGATATTCAGCAATGGCGTGAGCAACAATACGGCGCTGAAGCCGCACAACGTTTGCAAAAACTGGATGAACGGCGGTTTGTTTGGCGAAAGAAAATTCAGGACTACATGAATTATCAGAAGTCACTCAGCTCGCAACAGCTTGACCGTGCAGATCAGGAAAAGCTGCTATCGATCTATCGACAAAAGCATTTCAGTGAGGAGGAACGCAAGCGTCTGAAGGCGGCAACGCAGATTTATGCAGACAACTCCTGATCCGCATTTATAAGCAACTGCTGCAATTGAGGGTATAAACCGGCGTTAGCTACCAGAATATTATTACCATCCAGCTGTGGATTCTCCGCGGGTGGATAGAGATGTCCGAATACGGCACCTGCTTCTCTGGCGATTAGCTGGGCTGCGGCAAAATCCCAGGCCTTTACAGTTTCGTAGTAGCCATCAAGACGACCACATGCAACCCAACAAATATCCAGTGCCGCAGAGCCAAGCCGGCGGATATCCGCACAGTGCGAGAGAATATGGTGCAGGCGATTGGTTAGCTTATCCAAATCATTTTTTTGGTAAGGGAAGCCGGTTGCGATGATTGTCCGATGCAATTCATTTTTGCCAGCACATTGAATTGGCCTGGAATTCAGTTGTGCACCCTGGCCCAGGGTTGCTGAGAACATTTCATTATCAAAAGGGTTATAAACCGCAGCCGATTCCACTTCTCCCTGATAAAAATAAGCGATGGAAACAGCAACCTGACGATGACCATGGGCATAATTAACGGTTCCATCGATTGGGTCAACCACCCACAAATGATCATTTTCAGATGATAACTCCGGCGACAACTCCTCCGACAGAATCTGATGGTGTGGGTAGTGCTGTAATATCTGTTCGGTGATGAATTGGTCTGCAGCAATATCGGCCTGAGTGACCAGTTCGGTAGCACCTTCCCCTTTGAACTGAATATCCAGAGACTGTCGTTGCGCGTTAATCAGGTCGCCGGCTTGTTGTGCGAGTTGAATTAAGAATGATGTAGCTGGTTTGTCCATATCTTTTGGCTTTATTACTCAATTGATTGCCCTTTCGGGCACGATGACGCTCTTCTCTTTGCCAATATATTGAGTAAAAAATTCTTCTTTGGGTAGTGGGCGACTGAAATAAAACCCTTGATAACTGTCACAATTCAGGTCTTGTAGCAGTGATAACTGATCAATATTCTCAATACCCTCAGCAACGATTCCGAGATTCAGGGTTTTGGCCATAGCAATAATGGCACGGACAATCGCAGCATCGTCCTGGTCATTATTAATGTTGCGTATAAACTCCCGGTCGATTTTGAGTTTGCTGATCGGGAATTGTTTCAGGTAGCTCAGTGATGAATAACCGGTTCCAAAATCGTCCATGGCGAAGTTGATTCCCTGACATTTGATACGTTCCAGCAGTTCGATGTATCCCTCAACATTATTCATCAGCAGGCTTTCAGTGATTTCCAACTCCAGATTACTGGCGGCAATTCGGGTTTTTCTTAACGTATCCTGAACTTGCGAGACAAACAGATCATCGAGTTGTTTTACCGATACGTTTACCGCGATTCTTAAATCCAGTCCATAGGTTCGGTTCCAGCTGGAGAAGGTACTGCAAGCCTCCATCAACGCCCATTTTCCAATCTCTTTTATCAGGCCGGTTTCTTCAGCAATGGGAATAAAATCCGATGGAGGAATTTGTCCCTGGGTCGGGTGTCTCCAGCGAATCAGGGCTTCAGCTCCTAATAGACGATTATCAAGGGTGGCAACCTGAGGCTGATAATACAATTCGAAGTCCTGATTCTGAATGGCTTTACGTAAATCATTTTCCAGACTTAATCGGGCATTGGCCTGATGTTTCATTTCGTCGGTGAAGAATTCGTAACAGTTACCTCCTTTATCTTTTGCCTTGTACATTGCGGTGTCTGCATGACGAATTAATTCATGGGGATCGCGGGAGTCCTGCGGGAACAAGCTGATACCAATACTGCAGGATGTATTCAAACGGTTATATTCCACCTGATATACCTGGTTCAGTGTTCTGATGATGGTATTTGCCAGTTCTTTAATCTCACGCTTGTTATCAGGATCTTTTAACATAACGATAAACTCATCACCGCCGAGTCTGGCGATCAGATGGTTTTTATCCTGAATTGTTTTAAGCCGATTGGCAGCTTGTTTCAATAGTTTGTCGCCCACTTGATGACCAAGCGAATCGTTGATGGTTTTGAAACGATCAAGATCAATAAATAACAGTGCGAAAGAGAGTTCTTGTACATTGTCAGAATGAATTTGCCTGATCAGTTCGTCATTAAAGAAATACCGGTTAGCCAGCTCGGTTAACGGGTCGCGGGTTGCAAGGTATTCGACCTGCTGTTGTGACAACTTGTGGTCAGTAATGTCCAGTAAAAGCCCTTCTATGGTTAATTGACGATCTTTTTCTACAACGATTTGTCCTCGGTTCATTACCCAACGAAAGTCATGGTTATCCAGAAAAACACGATAAATCAGTTCAAAGTTTGTTTGTGATTGGACGTGGTATTCGATTTCTTTCAGGTATTTCTGGCGCTCATCCGGATGAATAAAGTCCAGCATGGTTTTCTTATGACTGATTAATGATTGGCTGTCTTCGCCGAGAATATCTTTACAGCCACGGGTTGTGAGTATAATCCGATGATGAGGGTAGTTAATTTTATAGGCACAGCCGGGAATATTATTTACCAGCAGAGACGATCGTTGTTCCGCCTTACTCAGTGCTTTTAAGTAGGTTTCTTCCCGGGTTTTGGTTCGGTGCAGATGATTCTTCAGATTGGCAAAGATCAGAATCACAGCAATGGTTAACAATAGCCAAATGGCGATGTCGTAAGCAGATCGCTGAATAAAGGCGTGGTTGCGCAGTGTCTCCGGTAATGAAACTACCATAAAGATACGACTGTCTGGTAAAACGGAAACCCGCGCAAGTCGTGTTTGATCGCTGGCCACTTCTGGAATGGCGATAACCGTTTCGGTGGACGCATTGTTCTGAATCGGGCTGAATATCCTGAGAGGTATCTCTTCCCCCAGCAAGTGTTGTAATTCGGGTTGGTCGGGGACAGCCTGGAGCAGCAGGCCGTCGGGATTCACCAATACCACCGTTGCCTCAGATTCATTAATCAATGGCTGCTGTAACCAGTTGGCAGCGCTGGTTGAAGACATAAAGCGGTCCAGGTAGAGCTGATGAGTGAACTCCAGCCGTTGCTCGAACAAGCGCTGATTGTCCTGCCATTGGAAGGCTAGGTTCGCCAGTAACCCCAGTGTCGCTATCAGCCAAACAGCCAATAAATAGCGTTGTGAGGTTACTGATTGCTTTTTCTTTCCCGGCGATTCCTGAGAGTCAGGAGAAGAAAATCTGGCGATCGCTGTCATAGATACCCGGCGAATAATTGCTAAAGCCAGGTATCAGTATAGGTAGCGATTTCAGGCTGGTGGGACATTCTCCAACCACTTCGTTACCTCAGGTAAAACAGATTGCAATATCAGTGGTTGGGCTTCGGCGGTCGGATGTATGCCATCGGCTTGCATCAGTCCTTGTTTTTTCACAACTTTTTGCAGGATAAAGGGCAGCAGCAAGGTATTGTGTTGTTGTGCCAGCGTAGGAAATATCTCACGGAAAGACTGGGTATATCGACGGCCGTAGTTAGGCGGAATCTGCATTCCGGCTAATAAAATGTCGCTACCTGCCTCACGTGAAAGTTGTATCAATGTTGTCAGATTGTGCGTTATCACCTGAATTGGGGTGCCTCGCAAGCCATCGTTGCCACCCAGCTCGATAATCACCAAGTTTGGCTGGTGTTTGGCTAACAGTTCAGGCAATCGGCTTACGCCACCCTGAGTGGTATCGCCACTGATGCTGGCATTAATCACTCGAGTTTTCGCGTCATTTCGTTGCAATTCTTTACTGAGCAAAGCGACCCATCCCTGTTGCATCGGAATGCCAAATCCGGCACTAATGCTGTCTCCCAGCACTAAGATAGTTCTCGCATCGTTTTTTAAGGCCAGGTCAGCGCTGGGTGCAGCGTCCTGAGCCATATTTTGTAATGAAACCAGACTCAGTATCAACGCCATCAATGGCAGCCAACACAGGTTACGAATCGATATGACAACAGCCACGGCAACAATCTCCAGCGCTACAACAGTTTCGAAAAATGCTGCCCTAATGATCCGCGCATTGGAGAAACGCGTACAGGCAGGCAGTCAGGAACTGGTCATCTTGCAGGGCGTCGATATTGAGATCAAGTCCGGCGAAAGCGTTGCGATAATTGGTGCCTCGGGCAGTGGCAAATCGACGTTACTGGGTTTGATGGCCGGTTTGGATCAGCCCAGTGCTGGGGAAATCAGCTTGTTGGGGCAGCGTATTGATCGATTAAACGAAGATCAGCGTGCCGCAGTGCGTGCTCAGGGGGTGTCGTTTGTGTTCCAGAATTTCCAGCTGTTACCCGGTCTGACGGCTCTGGAGAATGTCATGTTGCCGCTGGAAATACGCGGTGAAAAAAATGCCCGTAGTCAGGCGCAGGCGCTGATGGCTCAGGTCGGTCTGGCAGAACGTGAGACGCACTACCCGGCGCAGCTTTCGGGTGGGGAGCAACAGCGTGTTGCGATTGCCCGTGCCTTCGCCGGATCGCCGGAAATTTTATTTGCCGATGAACCAACCGGTAACCTTGATCGCAATACCGGCCATCAGATCGAGGAATTGCTGTTTCAGATGAACAAAGATAAAGGCACAACGCTGGTTCTGGTGACTCATGATCCGGAACTCGCGGCTCGTTGTGGCCGTCAGGTTGAGATGATTGATGGCCAATTGCACACAAATGGAGCTGATCAATGAGTGTCTTTCAGCAGTGGGCATTATCGCTGCGACTGTTAATGCGCGAAGCACGCAGTGGCGAATTAACCCTGATTCTGGTGGCACTGCTGATTGCAGTGACTTCCACAACCGCCATTGCATTATTCAGTGCCCGTCTCGATCTTGCGATGCAGTCACGCTCTAACGATTTGTTGGGTGCCGATCTGAGATTAAAATCGACCAGCTTAATCGATGATGGTTGGCGTCTTGAGGCACAGCAAGCCGGAATTGAAACCGCGCGCACCTTAACTTTTCCAAGTGTGGTATTGAAAGGTGATCAGATGTCCCTGGCGGCGATCAAAGCGGTGGATGATGGCTATCCACTGCGCGGTCGCTTATTGGTGTCTGATCAGGCATACGAAGACGAGGCGTCACAGCAATTGATGTTGCGAGGCCCGCAGTCGGGTGAGGTCTGGGTTGAGCCAAGGTTATTGGCGCTTCTCAACACCGAAGTGGGTGATCAGATTGAGTTGGGAGACTCCGACTACCGTATCTCGGCCGTAATTCTTGAGGAGAGTGACCGGGGGGGGAATTTTTATACCCTTTCGCCCAGGGTTATGATCCATTGGCAAGACGTGGAAAACTCTTCTCTGCTGGGGCCGGGCAGCCGTCTTCAGTATCGGTTGCTGCTCAAAGGCGACCAATCAGCGTTGCAGCAAATGCGCGATTCCTGGCAACTGGAAGCTAATCAGAGTTTCGAATCCCTGCAAGACAGCAACCAGGCAATGTCAAACGCGCTTGATCGAGCGCGTCGTTATTTAGGCCTGGCCGCGCTGCTGGCGGTTGTTTTAGCCAGCATCGCCGTTGCCATTTGTGCCCAGCGTTATGCTCAACGACACTTCGACATCAGTGCGTTGATGCGTACGTTTGGATTACAACAATTTCAGGTTTATCGCATTTATGCGTTTCAGCTGGTGGTATTGGCCGTGGTCGCCATCGTTATTGGTGGCGGATTGGCGGCATTATTACAACAGGCGCTTATTGAATTATTACGCGGTGTTTTACCAGAAAATCTACCTCAGGCGCCTGTGGCTGCGTGGTTATTGGGAGCCAGTAGTGGTGTATTGACCTTATTCGGGTTTGCGTTGCCATATATTCTGCCCTTGTCGCGGGTGACGCCATTACGCGTATTGCGTCGTGATTTAACACCGGTGCCATTATCGGGTTGGTTAATCACGTTAGTCGCGCTGGCAGCACTGACGTTATTGTTATGGTTCTTTACTCAGGATCTGCCATTAACAGTAGGTATGATGCTGGGTGGTGGTGCCGTTGTATTAATTCTGCTGACCTTGTTACACGCACTGATTGCTGCACTGAGACAGCGTTTAGGGCAGGCAGACTTGCCGCTGACCCTGCGCTTTGCCTGGCAGCACCTGAGTCGCAACAGTCGCCAGACTGCAGGACAAATATTGGCATTTTCTCTGACGTTAATGGTGATGGTTGTGATTGCAGTAGTGCGTAACGATTTGCTGGCTGACTGGCAGGCGAGCTTGCCGGATGATGCGCCCAACGTGTTCGCGATTAACATCCAGCCGTATGAAAAAGAAGAGTTCTATCAGCGTATTGAGGAGGCCGGTTATCGTACGGAGCGGTTGTATACGATGGTACCGGGTAGGTTGTTAAAAATTAACGGCCAGGATGTGCAGGCGCTCGAAGTCGCTTCTGACCCGGCGATTAATCGTGATCTGGCATTAACTTCTGACACCAAACTGCCGGATTCCAACCGAATTATCGAAGGTGATTGGCAGGCGTTATTAACCGGGAAAAATCAGGTTTCGATCGAACAGCGTCTGGCGGGACGACTCGGAGTTGGTTTGGGCGACAGGTTATTTTTCCGGGCTGGTGGTGTGGATTTTCAGGCGACGATTTCCAGTATCCGCGAAGTGGATTGGGGTTCGCTGTCGCCGAACTTTTATATGATGTTTTCGCCAGATGTACTGGATCAGCTACCCGGCAGCTTTCTCACCAGTTTTTATGTTCCGCCCGGACAGCAAGCGCAATTAACTCAGTTAATTCGTGATTTCCCGAGCGTAACTCTGTTGGATATGCAGATTGTACTCAGCCAGATTCAAACATTACTGGCACAGGTGAGTCTGGCGGTTGAATTGATTCTGACTTTTGTATTGATTGCCGCAGCATTGGTGATGGTAGCAACTTTGATTGCCAGCCTGACGGAACGATTGCGTGAGGGAGCGATCTTACGAACACTGGGTGCTGGTAGTTCAGTGATTCGTCGCGCGCAGATTACTGAGTTCACTTTATTGGGGTTGTTATCATCGATCTTAGCGTTATTGGCTGGTGAAGTGATTGTGTTTGGCTTGTATCAGTTCCTGCTCAATATTCCTTATGACGGCGTGTTTGAGGGCTTGGGTTGGATCTGGTTATGGCTGCCACCACTAACGACTGTCGCGTTAATTATGTTAGGTTCTCACTTAATGCGGGCGGCGGTCCATATTGCGCCATTAACCGTACTCAGAGAGCTGGACTGATTCCATCACCTTCAATTAACCGATTATTTTACATGCTGGAGAAAGGCGAGTGATCCAAACCCATATTATTACCGGATTTTTAGGGGTGGGGAAAACCACCGCCATTCTTAATTTATTAAAACAAAAGCCAGAATCTGAAAAGTGGGCGGTACTGGTAAATGAGTTTGGCGAGGTTGGGGTAGACGGCGCCATTCTTGAGTCACAAACCGGTGAATACGATAACGTAGTAACCAAAGAAATTCCCGGAGGCTGTTTATGCTGTGTTTCGGGTTTGCCATTTCAAATGGGACTCAACCTGTTAATCGCAAAAGAAAAACCAGATGTATTGTTAATTGAACCAACCGGTTTGGGACACCCTCGTAATATTCTGGAAACTCTGCGCAGTGAGCACTATAAGGATGTATTGGCACTGGGAGCGAGTGTTTGTCTGATTGATCCACGCCATCTAAAGGACAGTCGTTACACTCAGCATGAAACTTTCGTTGATCAGATTCAGCTCGCTGATGTGCTGGTGGCGAATAAAACCGATCTGGCCAGTGATGACGATAAAACGGGTTTCGAACATTTGCTCAATAACTCACAGCCAGCAAAAGCGGCCAGTGCCTGGATTACTCAGGGGGAGGTCGATATTGCGTTATTGGCACATTCAGCGGATGAACAACGCCTGGCTGTGCACCCGCATGCCCACGATCATCATCATAAAAAAGACTCAGGGTTGGATTCGCAAACACCACTACAGGAAGGGGAAGAAATTCGTACTCTGAGTAATCATGGCCAGGGACACTTTTCGCTGGGCTGGTTGATTGCAGGAGATAAGACCTTTTGTCTGGAAAAGTTGCGTGATTGGTTATCCAGCTTAGATATCGAGCGTGCAAAAGGCCTGATAAGAACCCAGCAAGGCGCGTACGTGTTCAATCTGCGTGAGGGGGTCTTATCAGAGATGCCAACCCGGACGCTTGATGAAAGTCGTTTAGAGCTGATCAATGCAGATTCGCTGGATGAGCGTGAGCTGCAACAGGCACTGCTTGCGTGTTTAACCAGTTAATTACTATTTTTCTACTTCCGTCGCTGATGGTTTCCGCCGCAGCGATGGAATGTGGCTCTCCCTATACTCCCATTTATGACATTCAAAGTGACCAGCGGCTGAGTCCGTTACTGGGACAACAACTTGAAACCGAAGGTGTGATCACCCGATTGATGGAATCTGGATTCTGGATTCAAACACCGGACGAACAACAGGATAATAACCAGCAAACCTCTGAAGGTTTGTTTATCAGCGACGCGACACACCCGGTAAAACGTTTATCGTCTGGACAACTCGTTCGCCTTGCGGGGCGGGTGACAGAAGTACATCAGGTGACCCAGCTTAATGATATTCAGCAAATCATTACCTGTGGTTCTGCAATCCTTCCCACGCCTCAGAAAATTCAACTACCTCTTACTTCCAAAAAGAGTTGGGAAAAGTATGAAGGGATGAGAATTGAGTTGCTTGGTGAAAAGCCCAATGGTGCTGTTGCTGTTGTATCGGGCTTCAACAGTCGTAGTCATGGCGACAGCAAATTGGTGTTATCTCATCAATTGCATTATCAACCAACGCAGGTTGCAATTCCTGGGTCCAGCGAGGCTAAACGTTTGCATAAGGACTGGCTGCAGGATCGGTTACTACTGACAGGATTTACACCAAAAGAACCTATAAGAATCGGAGATCAATTTCAGCATCTAACCGGTATCGTACATAGTTATGCTAAGAAGAACCAAAAAGGAAAAGTCTGGCCAGGTCTTTATATGGATGGCTATAAGCTGATTGAATCCAAACGACCAGAACCACCGGTTTACGACAAACAAACGGAGTTAGTTGTTGTCAGTTTCAATCTTAATAATTACTTTAATGGCAAGCGCACTGTTTATGGAACAAGTTTTAAAGGTTCCCGTGGAGCAAAAAGTATCCCGGGTTTTGAACAACAGAGTCATCGTATAGAGCAAGCTATCCTGGCGCTGAATGCCGATATTCTGGTGCTTAACGAAATAGAGAACGATGGCTATCAAGACAGTAGTGCATTACAGTTTCTGATCAACCAGTTAAATCAACAACAAGATAGAAAGCTCATGTATCGTGCAGTGAATGCAGGATATATGGGAACGGACTTGATACGCAGTGCCATTATTTATCGCCCCCATAAAGTAACTGGTGTCGGCGAAGCCAGTGTTCTAAATAAGAGCACCTCGTCTGTTGATGGACAAGGTAAAGCTCTGTTTGATGACTATGGTAATCGCCCGGTTATTATTCAGAAATTTCGTTATCAACATGTCAGCCTGGCTATCGCAGCGGTACACCTGAAGTCAAAAGGTTCCAGTTGCAAAGAAACGAAAAAGCAGCGCAATTTCGGTGGACGCTGTAATATGAAACGCAGTCGTGCGGCAATGGCGATTGTCGAGAAGATGCTCGATTTCCGTGATACGGACATTCAGTTAGTATTGGGAGACTTTAATGCCTATAAACTGGAACAGCCATTACGAATTTTCTACCGCCAAGGCTGGGAAAACGCGGCTGATTTGAGTGCTTCTGAACAATATTCTTATCGCTTCCGTGGCCGTTTAGGCAGTCTGGATCATATCTTATATCAAATTAACAGTCAGAGTATTCACGGGTTTAAACCACAACGTTTTTTCAGCTGGAATATTAATTCCACAGAAGGAAAGCAAACTGGTCTGGTACCTTATCTTAGGTCATCCGATCATGACCCACAGGTTCTAACGCTTGGCTTTTGATGCTTCGCCAGATATTTAGGTTGACCGATGTTTCTTTAGGCAAACAATCGCCATGATCAACGTTGTGAAACTTTTCGTGATTCTCGTGGCAATTTAGGCATTGCTGTTCCGTAAAAAACGCCAAAGGATATTTCCATTGGCGTATTTTTAAAAATACAAAGTTTAAAAATATTACAAGTATTTATTAACGATATCCTGGTAGCGACTTTTATCACCACGAATGGCATCCACACCCTGTTGTAATTTATCAACGACTTCTTTATTGATGTCTTTACTAAAGGTGTAATACAAGTCACTTTCTTTTAATACATGCACGGCCTCGAAGTCCGAGTTTTTCAGACCTTCTTGTTTAATAAACCAGCGAGACACGTTTTCTTCATAGGCCCATAAATTAATACGACCTGAATTTAACATTTTAACAAGAGAATTGGCTCGGGGAATTTTCTTAATCGATGAATCCGGTACGCCCGCAGCCTTGACCAGAACTTCGCCAATATCATCCCGAATGGCGCCAATGATGTACTTTTTGATGTCTGCTTCAGAGTTGATGATAATTTTGTCAGATTTTCGTGCCATTAATACCACACGTGTCGCTGAGATAGGCCCAACCCAATGAAACAGCGGTTCGCGTTGTTCGGTGCGGGTGGTAGAGAACAGTACAATATTTGGTCCCTCCGTCGCTTTACTGTAAGCCCGTGGCCACGGTAACAACTTGATCTTGCTACTGGTGATTGGATCCCCTGCAGATTGGCTGGCTTGGGTCAGCAAGTCCACTGCAATTCCTTGTAATTTTCCACCATCTTTAAAGTTATACGGTGGGTAAGACTCGGTCAGAAATTCAAGAGAGCCAAGTTCAGTAGCATGGGTTCCGTTTAAGCAACTCAGGAAAAGTGTGATAAACAGGATTTTTGTGTTTTTTATCAACTTCATATCGTACGTCTCAATTTATTATTCAGGAACCCTTCCAGTTTAGACCTTAATAATGTGAACGTATCAGAGTCAGGGTGTCATAACTGCCAATTGTTGAAAACAGGGGGGTATTAGGGGCCGAATTGTCTGTGTTTATGAGTAGTCAACAGTGAATCAATTCGACTTTTTATTGACGAGTGGAGAATGCTAAGAACGGCACTGAGTGTGCTGCGAACCGCAATTTTTGCGGCGCTGGCATCGTCATAGAACAAACGATTGGTTATGGGGAGGTAGTTTTAATATTGAATTTTGACTTTATGGTCAGGTAAATAAAAAAGACCAGATCCGGTCTTTTTTATTTTGACCTTATCGCAATTGCAGACTTACGCGGACAAGGCTTGTAAGTTATCCAGCTCAACGTGAATCTGTTTTAACCAGGTATCGATACGACCGTCAGATAACTCGAATTGCTGGTCTTCATCCAGAGCCAGACCAACAAAATGTTCACCATCTTCAGTCAGTGCTTTAGACTCTTCAAAGTCGAAACTCTCGGTCGAAAAGTGACCAATGATGGTGGCGCCACGGTCACGAACAGCATCGTGTAACAAACCCATGGCATCGAGAAAATAGTTCCCGTAACCGAATTGATCTCCCAATCCATAGAGTGCAACGATTTTTCCTGCAAAGCTCATATCATCAAGAATCGGCCAAAAATCTTCCCAATCAGCCTGTATACCGCCAAAGTCCCAGGTTGGAATACCAAGGATCAGTACCGGATACTGTTGAATATCTTCCACGGCACAAGACGCGATGTCATGTAGTTCTACAATGGCCCAGTCGATTTTTTCCTGCAGTTTATTAGCGACTTCTTCGGTGTTTCCGGTATCGGTACCAAAGATTAATCCGATTCTTTGCATGTCTTCCTCAAGAGTGCTGACGCACTGTTTACGGTTGGTGTTCAGTTTGAGTAAATGGCATCCCTGCACCCCTCAATCCATCTTATGTCGCCACGTACCTGCGGCCAGAAAGCCGTCAAACGACGTAACGTGTAATCATTGATAAATCTTTAAACAGCAGGCGAATCTTCAACTTGCCGTTGGGTTGTTCCCGATAAAAATGCTGCAGTGCAAACGATGGCTGGTATAAAAAGTCCAGGCACTGCTGCCGCCAGTTTTCATGGCAATCGAGATTAAATGCCGTATCGCGAAGGGTTCTGTAGATGCGCTTCAGCCAGCTTTCCTGCAACGGTTGAAAGTTGCGCTGCCCTGCGTGTTCAGCCAGTTCCAGACCGAGATCAATGTATTCATCAATCCATTCCGGATGAAGAATATCGCCACCGTAGCGCTGTATACGACTTTCCAGTACCTCCAGACGACGAATGGCGTGATCCTGTCCATTGTTGACGATCTGTTGGCGACTGACGCGTTTGTGTGGTGCAAACTTGCGAAAGCTGTGCAGAGCTACGACGTTGTTGTCCTGAGCTGAAAGTGACATAGGCATCTCCTGCGATAACGTCTCTTACTTTAATGATAACAATTCGCATTTGCAAGTTTGGGAGGTGTGGAATTCTGTAAATATTTAGTGACAATCAGGCGATGTCAGTCGGTTGGCGGAATCAATTGCGTGACTTTTGATGAATGCAGGAATGATCGACGTTAAGTAAGACGGATTTAAAGATACTGTTACATCATATCGGCAACCGAGAATCTGCAACGGTCAGGCACCGCTGGTTCGTTTGTGAATGACTAATCCCGCGATTAAACCCACCGCGATACCGGCCCCATTAGCTGCCAGATCCAACCACTCTCCGTAGCGGTTAACGTAAGGTTGGATCAGTTCTATTGCACCACTCCAACCGAAGATGATCAGAGCAATCGCAAATAAACACCTGCTGTTGGCCAGCGCTGCCGGGAATACCACCAAAGCGTAACTGACCAGGTGATGTGTCTTATCACTGCCCGGTACTTCAGGTAACTGATCCGCCGGGTATAACGAAACCAGAGTGACCACTGCCAGCATCAACATGCTGAGCAGTGCCCAGTGGTTCTTAATAAGTTTTAGCATTGGTAGTTGCAAAGAAGATGTCGTCACTCATGTGTGATGGCGAATCATATCACCCTCAAACTTATTTATCGCGACGGTAGCTCGCCTCAAGTGTTGTCGTTTCAAGGCTATGTGCGCCGATCATATAACCGACCAGTGCCGAAGAGGGATTCTTCGGTAATGGCAACTTATCGACAGACAAAGCGTGTAACGTGAATTGATATCTGTGCTTGCCGTGGCCTTCTGGTGGGCAAGCGCCACCGAATGCAGCAATACCATAGTCATTCGGTATTTGTTGGCTTCCCTTTGGGATGCCGCTGTTGTCTGCAATGCCAGCATTGGCTTTCAGCTCGGTTTGATCGGCTGGTATATCAACCAATTGCCAATGCCACCAACCACTGCCAGTGGGTGCATCCGGATCATAAACGGTGAGAGCAAAGCTTTTGGTTCCCTGTGGCGCATCGGACCAGCTGAGTTGCGGTGACTGGTTGCCACCATTACAGCCAAACCCCCGAAATTCCTGCTGCTTAGTCATGGGTTTACCGTGTTCGATGTCCTGGCTCGTCAATGTTAACGATAAGGCCGGTAAGGCACTGAATGTCAGGCAGAAAAAAGTGGCGGCAGAAGTCAGTTTTATCATTGATGGTGATTTAATATTCACAGTAATTCCTCGATGGAGTTGGTAAACCAATGATAATCAGAGAAAGAAATTGCAGTCGCCGCAAAGCGTCATTTTCGCCCCGGTAAACGTCAGTTTCAGGCGAATTGGGTTCTGCGCAATTGTGATGGTGTTAGCAGGAAGCGTTGCTTAAAACGCTCTGAGAAGCGACTGGCTGACAGATAACCACAACGTTCTGCCACCAGACTGATGGGCAGTCGAGTAGTCTGCAGCAAATCCAGACCGACTCCCATACGAACACGCTCCAATAAGTCCCGGAAACTGGTGTTTTCTGCGAGTAAGCGACGTCTCAGCGTTGCTTCACTGATGGCTAACTGTTCACACAAGTCAGCCTGACTCCAGTTTTTATCGGGTTGTTGTTGCAACAGGTGCGTAACCTTTGTTGTGAATAAATCGTCATTAAACGCCTGTAAGACCTGTCGATAACCTGCATCCAGCAACAGCTGCAAAATCTCTCGTCGACGGATATACCACTGGCTCTGGTCGACCTGTACCGACCAGTCTGCCATTTGTTGCAGGCTGGTAATGATGATGTCCGGGATCGTGGCGATAAAGTCACTACCAGGCTGACCGGATGATGATTGGATTTCGCTGGTAACCAGTTGAGCACCAAAAGTTGAGTTGAACTCTGTCGTGGATGGGGGCGCTGCCAGTTGATCCTGTGGCTGTAACTCTAATACCAGTGCCAGGTATTGTTGCTGGTCCGGCAGATTACTGAGCATCACATTTTGCCCGCCACGTAAAAAAATGAACTCTCCTGCATTGGCAGTATGACTATTATTGAGTTGCTTTTGGCCGCAAAGTACAAAAATCAGTGTCGGAGACAGAATCGGAACCTGATGCAGCTGTTGGGGCTGTGAACAGCGAAACAGAGAGAATGGCAAAGGTTGCTGTTGCTCTGTGTAGTGACTGATTTGATTTATCAGTGATTGCAGCGACGTCATCAATGTGACTCCTGATTACGACGATTTTTTCCCAGAATATACAACAGCAGTGCACTGCCAACGCCGGTGGATCCCAGTACCATTGTCATGATCATAATCTGGTAGCGTACTGCAATCAGAGGCGAAACACCGGACAAAATCTGTCCAGTCATCATGCCTGGCAGAGCAACCAGTCCAACAGCCAGCAGGCTATTAAGTTGTGGGATCATAGCGGCGTGAAATGCGGTGAATCTGGCCTTGGGTTCATCAACCTGGGCATGTAGTTCCGAGTGATAACGCTCAGCTGCGAGGCTAACAGCGTTCATTGTATTGGCGAAATACATACCCGCTAATGGGATTAATAATCGTGGTTCAAACCAGCTGTCGGCCTTTAAAACCAGCGCCAGAGAAATTACCAAATGAATGCCAACCGAGACCGATAGTGCAATTAACGCCGGAGTAAAATAGCCCCTATGATGGCGTACCGGACGAATAGAAATCCAGGTGGCAACCACCATCATCAGACCGACGATGGCTAAGCTGATCCAGGGTGATGGGGTGTTAAATATACTGATTAACACATAGCCGACAGCAATCAGCTGTACTGACATTCGCGCCGCAGCGAACAAAATTTCACTCGGCCGTCCCTGCCAGGCCATATAAATCGCACACACCAGTAACACCGGTATCAAACACCATGTCAATTCAAACCAGGATATGGTTGCCACGATGAATACCTCTGATGATTGGCCCGCTTCAATCGCGCTTGTGGTTACTTCCAGATAAAGCTTTTTTCTTCGCCACGAATCAGTTTTATCCAGCCTTGACCAGACTGGTCATCCCCTTCCTTTTCTTGCCAGCCTGAATCAGAGCAGCGTATTTCACAGCCCAATGCGGCGTGTGCAATACGAGCACAATCGAGGTCGGTTAACCAGGGGGTCCGGTTTTGTTTAAACCAGAGACTGGAAAAGTTCTTTTCCGCTTGTTCGGTAAAAAAGACATCCATACCGGAGAACTGCCAGTGACAGGTTGTCCCTGCCTTTACTACAGTCACCTCACCAAGCGCTGAATTAAGCCATTCTTTTACCGCAGCAGCCTCTGCTTTCATCAGGTAAATTTCTATATCGGGAAAACGTTCAGTCATGGTGTTTCTCATCTGTACGAACTACACGAAAGATTCTCGAGAAGCTCAAAAATATGTATCCGGTTAATGCCAGCAGGCCGCCGATAACACTTAGAAATAAGCCGCTACCGGCCAGTAATTCCTGAATAACCGAGGGCAGCAGGCGTTGATCGGCATACAGCACGCCACCCAAACCAATAAAAAATGCGGCGGCGCCACTGACAAATAACCGTAAGTTTGCACGCTCGTTCTGGGCACGCTGCTGCAACCACAAACGCCAACCCGTAACAGGAGGAGAGAGGGGCGACGGATTGCCGTCCTGATGTGTGTTTCTGCCGGGAATATCGGCTGGCTCTTTCGCCACTATGGCGGCTCCTGCTTGGCTTTGCAGCAGAATATCAGACCCACTGCAGCAGTACAGCAGGTTTCTAAACTTTGTAAAGCTTATTGAGAATCATTTGTGTTTGATGTATTCATGAACCCGCAAATGAATCTCGTTACGTTTTGTGTAAGATTATGAATAAGCATGTTGGTGCGCTTCAAATAGGGGGACTACTCTCTCTGCTTGTTGCCTGGGATGTCTCGTTTGCTCAGGATGAGTCTGCAAATCTACCGTTTAACCTGTCTGATATTGTGGTGACAGCGGGGCGTATTGAACGTCCACTGGCCGATACGCCGGTCAGAACGCAATTGCTGGATAACGCGACCATTGAAAAACTGCACACCCGCGATTTACGCGACGCACTGCGCATCATGCCTGGTGTGCAATTGCGGGAGGTTCATGGCAAAACCGGTGAGCAGGTCTACTTGCAGGGCTTTGATGGCAATCGGGTATTGATCTTGATCGATGGGCTGCCTGTGACTGCCACAACCGGCTCAACTGTGGACGTGTCGCAGGTTTCTTCACTGGATATTGAGCGCATTGAAATTGTTCCCGGTGCGGGTTCTTCACAATACGGCAGTGCGGCCATGGGCGGGGTCATTAATGTAATAACCCGGAAAGCTGAGAGCCGCTCTGGTGGGCGTATTCGTGCTGACGTGGGTACGTTTGGTGAGCGAGAGATTCAGGGAGATAACCACCCAGGTGAGCGACATCTGGCAGCCGATGTTCACAGTGAGTTGGCTGGCTTCAACTGGAAACTGAGCGTTGATCAGCGCCAGGCCGATGACTTTGATCTGGACAAAGATACTTACCGCAGCAACGGATTTAATGGCGAAAAAAGTAACTATCAAGTCGGTGTCAGTCATCAGAGCGAGTCAATGGATCATAGGTTGATATTGAAACGTTTCATTGAAGATACTGCTTACCGCACCGAAGCCAAGGGGAATTTTAAGGCAAAGAAATTCGAACAACTGGATCGCGACCACGTCAGCTTGCATAACCAGTGGTCGTTATCAGAAGCACATTCTCTGGCGTTCTCAGGTTTGTATGAAAGCCAGCAGGATAAATCGGATCAGTTAAAGAATGATCCTTTGATCACCGCAGGCAATCTGTATCGTGATGCGAAAACACATCAGAAAAAAGCCACCTTTCAATGGCGCTGGTTACCACAGCAATGGGGGGCGGGTCTGGCATCAGTGGTCAGTGGTGTGGAATGGTATCAGGAAGACTTATCGCAGAATAAAGCTGAAGTAAAATTGTCTGCGACTCAGGATTCCGGAGTAAAACAAGTTGATGACCTTGGTAACGGCACGTATTTACACCATACCGAGGAAGTAAAACTTGAAACCCGCAGCACAACCGAAGCCTTTGTTCAGAGTACCGTCCCACTGAACAACGACAGTGAGTTGTCATTGGGTACTCGTTGGCAAAACGACAGTCGCTTTGGGAATCACACAGCGCCCAGCCTGAATATACGCCACGGCTTTGAAATGAATGAATGGAGCGTTCAGCTACGCGGTGGTGTGGCCGCTGGTTATCGGGCACCGAATCTGAAAGAAAGTTATTTCGAGTTCGACCACAGTGTTAATGGTTACAAAGTATTGGGGTCGGAAGATCTGACACCCGAGAAGTCCCGTAGTGTTCAGACATCGTTGAATATTACCGATAATAATTCTATTAACGTTGAATTCTCCGCCTTTCATAACCGTATTACAGATCTTATTGAAGCCGTAGATACTGGTCGTCGTGAAGATAATGGTAGGGTTGCTATTTATCAATCAACCAATTTCCCTGAAGCCATGACTCGTGGCTATGGTGTGAGTGTTCAGCACTCGCCTATAGCGGGTTTTCAACAGCAGATTTCGTTTAATTATCTTGATTCACGTGATCTGGAAAAACATCAGGCGCTACCCAACCGATCGCGACGAAGTATTAAATTATTGCTGCTTTGGGACATCAGCTATCGCTGGAATATAACGTTATCCGGTGAATATCAGAGTGAATTTTATACCGACGTAGAGAAACGCAATATCAGTCCGGGATATCAACGCTGGGACGTAAAAACAGATTTTAATCTGAATAAAACATTCGGGTTATACGGTGGCATTAATAATTTTAATGACATTGTTCGCAACACTAATAACGCATCCGACAGACGGCCTAGTCGTGGCCGATTCCCTTATGTCGGTTTGTCCTATTCCTTTTAGAAACTTTAACTCAATTCATCAAATCACTATTGGGGAGAATATTATGAAAAAAGTTTTACTATCAATGGCCGCAATACCGGTGTTATTAACTGGTTGTGGGTCAGATTCCAGCGATTCTGATAATAACGGTAATACAGGAGATGGTGTTCCAGCTGCGAGCTTTTCCAGCTTGAAGGTCAATGCTGTGAGCCGTGAAAACTGGGCCTATGTTAATCTTGATCGTGGTGAAATGGTGGCGCTAACGTCAGAACAGGCGAGTAGTTCAGGCGATTGGCATCTGGCATTTCGTCGTCATACCATTCGTTCTAATGGAGGTGCTTCAGGCAGTGGCAATGTGCAGGTTGCTGTTGTGGATGGCCAGGATGAATTTTACAGCGATGGACAACCCGTTGATAACACCTTCCTGAATGCGGTAGCGGGACAATACGAAGCTGACCTTATAAAAGACTATGATATCGCAGCTTTAACGTTTGCACAGGATGCGAATAAACCTGCCATTAAAGGTGAAGACTGGTATAGCTACAATCAGGAAACTCACACCTTATCGGCCAATACCAGTAATGTTTGGTTAGTGCGCCATGCCGATAGTAAAACCTATTCAAAATTCTCTTTTTCCAGTCTGACACCTCAGCCAGACCGCACTTACAGTGTTGAATTAAAATTTGAAACTCAGGCAGCCGACACCAGTCAGTTTGCGGGTGGCGAGCAAACACTGACTGCTGCTATGAGCCCGGGTCAGTCGCTACTTTGTCTGGATCTGGATAGTAAAGCAAAAGTTGATTGCGACAGTGAGTCGGCTAATTGGGATTTGCGTCTGGAAATTTCCCGCTCGGGAACCGGCTTATGGACCAATGGTGGTGTATTTGGAGATGGCAGCGGTGCAGTATTTGGTCCGCAAACCAAAGAGGCCGCGGCCGCTATGACCAGTGCAACTTCGATTGCTGGTAACGACATCAGCTCACATTACAGTGCCGATCGCGCTGAGAGTGTCTTCGACAGTAGCAGTTGGTATGCCTACAACCTATCTGGTCAACACCGTCTGCTGCCAAACTATCGTACCTATCTGATTGATACAGATAAAACATCTGATAATTCAGAAAAATACACACTACAAGTCATTAACTATTACGGCTTGGGTGAATCTGGTACACCCGAAATTCGCTTTAAAAAAGTGGCTGCGCAATAAAAGAGAGCATTTATGACGACTGAAAAACAACAGAGCTTGTTACAGCAGTGGCAGCAACTGCTTGCTAAGGAGCCTAAATTACGCATTCGTAATGCTGCAGAAAGACTGGGCGTTAGTGAAGCAGACTTGTTGGTTCTGCAGCTGGGCGGTGAGCACATTACGTTATTGTCTGGTGATTTCAAAAGATTACTGACGGAAGTAGAAGCTCTGGGAACGGTAATGGCACTCACTCGTAACGACGCCATGGTCCATGAAAAAATCGGTCAATATAAAGACTTATCGATTCACGGTAACATGGGATTAGCGCTAGGTGTGATTGATTTGCGCTTGTTTTTCAGTCGATTTGTGCATGGTTTTTATGTTCAGGAAAAACAAGAACAAGGTATTCGTCGCAGTCTGCAGTTCTTTAATGCTCAGGGAGAAGCAGTTCATAAAATCTATGCCAAAGAGGGTACGGACATTCATGAATTTGAAGAACTGGTTAAACGTTATCGTGCGGCGCAGCAACACGTCATCAAGATAGAGCCGGTTACTGAAGCAGAGGATTTATTATCCGCTCCCGATGATCTTGATATTACTGCGTTGCGTCAGGGGTGGGACGAACTGAAAGATGTGCATCATTTTCAGACTTTACTGAAGAGACACAAGTTAGCGCGTGTTCCTGCGTATCAGGCAATTGGAGCGGATTATGCGTTACCACTCGACCCACTGGCGTTTGAACAGGCATTAGAGAAGGCCGCTGAACGACAGCAGTCAATTATGATATTTGTTGGTAGCGATGGTGTGATCCAGATTCACACCGGTGTAATCAATAAATTACTGCGCACTGGACCTTGGTTTAATATTCTTGATCCGGAGTTTAATCTGCACGCTAATACCGACATGATCCGTCATTTATGGCTGGTCCGTAAGCCAACCTCTGACGGTATTATCACCTCGCTGGAAGCATTTGATAATCAGGGCAAACAGTTGGTCCTGCTATTCGGTGAGCGTGAAAATGGTCAACCAGAAATGGCTGGTTGGCGAGAGTTAGTGCATGAGTTAATTGCTCAACATTCTAAGGAGTCAGGCCATGCCAGTTAATATTACTTGGACTCGTCTTCTAAAAATATTTACAGCTTTTATTGTCTGTTTCAGTGCGCTGACTCATGCAAATACCAGTGCCGAGAGCAATAACCAGCCGCGTATTATCAGTATTGATGGTTCAATTACTGAAATTGTTTACGAGCTGGGCGCCGGTGGTCAGCTGGTCGCCGTCGATACCACCAGTCGCCATCCGAAAGCAGCTCTTGAATTACCCGATGTTGGTTATATGCGCCGTTTATCGACGGAAGGTATTTTATCGATGCAACCCGATATGGTTATTGCATCTCAGGATGCCGGGCCTGCGGAGGTATTTACTCAGCTGCAGCAAGCGGGAGTTGAGGTTGTGCGTATTCAGAGTCAATACAGTCTTGACGGTGTATTGGCGAAAGTTGATCAGGTTGCACAAGCATTAGGAGAGCAGCAAAAAGGTAAACAATTACAGCAGAACATTCGCCAAAAAACGGAACAGGCCCTCGCCGAAATTCCCGAAGGTGCTTCAAGAAAATCGTTATTCATTCTCGGGGCTGGTAACCGCGGTTTAATGGCTGCCGGGAAGAACACCCAGGCACAGGCGATGTTGGATTTAGTGTCTGCCGATAACGTGATGGAATACGAAGGCTACAAACCGGTCTCTGCGGAAGGTGCCTTACTTGCAAATCCGGAAGTTGTATTGGTGGCCTACACCGGACCGGCTGATCCTGAAGGCCTGACAGCATCGCTGGCAATGACAGATGCCCAGAAAAATAATCGCATTCATACGATTAATACCTCGGTGGTTCTCGGTTTTGGTCCTCGTTTGGCTGAAGCGGTTGAGCAGTTAGTTACTGTGTTGTATCCCCAAAATGTTGTCGGTGGCGATTAATGCAAACAGCGCGGCGCTTGCGGGCTCTTTTCGGTTCTGTCCGCGCTTTTGGCTGGCAAGGGGGATTGCTGGTTATTACCTTTTTATTTCTATTTTTACTGGCGCTATCGTCGGGTCCCATCCCGATGGATTTTTCTCAAGTATTGCAATCGCTGTCAAATGCCATCAGTGGAGCAGAAATTCAGGGACAGTCAGACTGGGTGGTTCGTGAACTGCGACTACCGCGTGCAGTGATGGCCATTTTGATAGGCGCTGGTCTGGCGGTAGCGGGTGTTGTTACCCAGGGTATTTTTCGTAACCCTCTGGCTGATCCCGGCTTAATTGGTGTCTCCAGTGGCGCAGCGTTGGCAGCAGTTGCCGTTATTGTACTCAGTAATAGCTGGCTGGCGTTTTGGGTACAACTGACTGGGATATTTGCACTCCCTCTGGCCGCTTTTTTGGGGGCTATGATAGTGAGTCTGATCATTTACCGGTTAGGTACCATTAACGGCCAGACACAAATTGCGATGTTATTACTCGCGGGGGTTGCTATTAATGTGATTGCCGGAGCATTAACCGGCATTCTGACGTACGTGGCCGATGATCAGCAATTACGTTCCATGACCTTCTGGTCTATGGGCAGTTTGGCATACGGTCGCTGGTCAGAAATTTCCGCACTGTTTCTTTGTGTTTTATTACCATTGTTGATCTTGCCAGGATTTTCTCGTTTATTAAATGCACTATTAATGGGTGAAGCCGTGGCTACCCATTTGGGTTTTCAGGTACAGCGGGGGAAATTCACTTTATTGGCGGCTGCAGCACTCATGGTAGGTGCTGGCGTGGCGGTTGCCGGTATGATTGGTTTTATCGGTTTGGTCGTTCCACATCTGATGCGTTTATTACTTGGACCTGATCATCGTCAGTTGGTGCCTGCCAGCATGATCTGCGGTGCCACTTTATTATTGTTGGCAGATTTGATTGCCCGCACCTGGTTAGCACCAGCCGATATCCCGGTTGGCTTAGTAATGGCAATACTCGGTGGTCCGGTATTTTTATTATTATTAACCCAACAAATTAAATCGGTACGTAGCCGTTGATTGACTGGAAAACTCAATGATTCAGATAACCAACCTTAGCGTTCAGCGTGGCAATAAGAATATTCTCGATGATGTCAGTTGTGTCATTTCTACGGGAAAAAAACTGGCGATTTTGGGAGCGAATGGTGCGGGTAAATCAACTTTATTAAAGTGCATCAGTCGGGAAATCAGTGATTACCATGGTCAGATTCTTCTTGAGGGGAATGCTCTTCATCAATGGCCTGCTTTACAGCGGGCAAAACATCTTGCGGTTATGCCACAAAAGGTTGAGCTGACATTTCCATTCCAGGTGTATCAGGTAGTGGCGATGGGAAGGTCGCCTTATGGCGATGAAAACCAGAGCCATGATTTAATTCAGCAGGCGATGTCGCGAACTGATGTCTGGCATTTACGTGATCGTTCGTATCCCCTGTTATCCGGCGGTGAGCAACAACGGGTGCAATTGGCTCGGGTATTATTACAGATCTGGCAGCCAAACCAGGATACAGAAGATGGCGCGCTTAAACAGCGGTATTTATTATTGGATGAATGTACATCGGCGCTGGATCCGGCTCATCAGCATGGGATTATGACGCTGGCGGGTCAGTTTGCTCAACAGGGTGTAGCAGTGTTAGCAGTGATGCATGATGTGGCATTAGCTGCCAGCTGGGCCGACGATGTTCTGATTCTAAAACACGGTGCTGAACTCGCATCCGGTGGCCGGCAATTATTGGCCGATGCGGATGTGTTGCAGCAGGCATACGATCTTGATTGCAATCTGGCAATGCAATACGCACAACAAAATCAGCAATGGCTGGCTTGTCGTTAGTCTGTATTGCGTTAAATCCAATCTGTATACACGATCGTCAGGGATGCACTTGCAGGCAACGGCGCCACAAGGCTTAGCCGGATGTTAACCGTGTGCCGTTGTCGGGATTCTGGCCAGCTTGTTTCTACCCGTTGATATCGGTTATTCTGCTGTATGTATAAACAGTGTTGTCTTCAAGCCAATGACGTTACTCCGACCCGATACCTTCTCCAGTCGAAAAGTAATTCATATCGATTGTGACTGTTTTTTTGCAGCGGTTGAGATGCGTGAAAACCCGACATACCGTGATATTCCGATTGCGATTGGTGGTGATGCCAAACGTCGAGGGGTGATCTCTACCTGTAATTATCCCGCTCGTGAGTTTGGTGTACGCTCAGCCATGGCAACGGCTCATGCGCTGAAGTTGTGTCCGCACCTGACGCTGGTCGCTGGTAGGATGAACTTGTATCGCGATGTTTCCCGTGAGGTCATGGCTATTCTGCATCAGTACGCCTGGCGCAGAGATGGCGATGTGTTGTTGCAGCAGGTATCGGTAGATGAAGCTTATCTGGAAATAAATCCGGAATTAAATGCCAGTGATGTAGCTGAGCAAATCCGCCTGCAGGTGCGTGAAGATCTTGGCATTACCGTTTCGGCGGGTATTGCGCCGAATAAGTTTCTGGCAAAAGTAGCCAGCGATTGGAATAAACCGGACGGTCAATGTGTGGTGAAACCGCATCGTGTAGATGATTTTGTGCGGTTACTGGATGTTCGCAAGGTACCGGGAATTGGTCCGGCGATGCAGAAAAAACTGGAGCAAAAAGGAATTGTCACGTGTGCTGATGCACAAGGCTGGAGCCAAACGGATTTGGTTCGTCAGTTTGGCCGTATGGGGGCGATGTTGTATCAGCGCTGTCGAGGTATTGATCGGCGCCAGCTGAGTATGGGGCGAGAGCGTAAATCGATCGGTGTTGAGCGTACCTTTGCCGAAGATTTATTGGGCGAGCAGGCCTGCTTGGAACAGTTACCCCGTCTTTGGCAGTTATGGCTGGAACGAGTGGAAAAAACCGAATTTGACGTTGAGCAATTAGCGCCATACGTGAAAGTGAAATTCACTGATTTTACTCAGACAACGTTGGCGGATGTTCATGAGTTGGCGACTGAGGAAGGCTTCGCCCGACTATTCAAAAAAGCGATAAAACGTCAGGATCAGGGCGTCAGGTTATTGGGTATTGGTGGTCGCTGCCCGCAAATTAACGAGCAGCAACTGAATTTATTCTGATTTCGCTTGTTAAGCGAACATACCCGTTGGAAACAAGATCAATGAACCGATACTGATCAGGCTGCCCAACGCGGCACCGACCAATACATCGGTCGGATAGTGCATACCCAGAATAACCCGCGATAAAGCGACAAGAAGGGCAAACGGAGCAACAATCCACAAGAGCGCCGGAAAAAAGACGCTAAACAAAACTGCAAAATTAACCGCATTCATGGTGTGACCAGATGGAAAGCTGTAAAGGTCCAGTGGTGCAGTGTGGGCGGTAATATCACGAAAAGAAATGAACGGTCGCTGACGCACCAGACGATTTTTTAACTGGCTATACACGGCAACACACAACAGTGCTGTCAGGGTGATGTGACCAAGAGCCAGAATGGCTTCAGCACCATAAACAAACGGCAATGCCAGTGCCAGTGAATACCAGAATACGCCGTCACCAAGGCGGCTGATTGCTCTGAAAAATAATCGGATCGTACGGTAGTAGCCCATACGGTTCATTTGCTGACATAGCGTCAGTTCCAGGCGATCTGCTTTACTAAACAGTAGCGCTGCTTTTGGTTGCATTGGTTTTGCGAGTGCCATGGTTATTTACCTCAGTTTGCGTACTGTTAAGGCGTGCAATAAATTCTTCTACAATCGTTTTCCAGGAAATGTTCCTGGCGGTATTACGTGCATGAGCCCGGATCTGATTCAGCAAATTCGGGCTGTCGAGGAGAGTGGCTGCTTGCTGAATAAAGCTCTGATCGTTATCGAAGTCGGCCAGCATGCCGTTATCGTTGTTACGAATGTGTTCGTGGGCCGCGGCATAATCAAAGCTGACTACTGCCAGACCACTGGCCATAGCTTCGGTTACCACATTACCGAAGGTGTCGGTCTTGCTCGGGAACAGAAAAATATCACCGCTGGCATAGTGTTGGGCAAGATCTTCTCCGCGTTGCATGCCACAGCAAATCACTTGTGGATATTGCTCGCGGATATTTTCGAGCTCAGGTCCATCACCTACCAAAACCAGTCTTACCCGCTCGTCGGTATTCAAAAGCTGCTGATAGGTTTTCAACGCCAGATCCATGTTTTTCTCACCAGCGATACGGCCAACATAAAGCAGCACTAAATCCTGGGGTTTTGCCCCCCATTGGCGCCGCAATGCATCACTGCGTTTTGTCGGTGAAAATAATTCACTATCAACACCTCTGGACAACACCCGGACATTGTCGAAGCCATGCTGCTCCAGTTCGTCACGTTGTTTGCGTGTCGGTACCAGCGTCCCCTGGGTCTGGTTATGGAAGTAGCGTAAATAGCGATACGCCAGTTTTTCCAGCATGCCCAGATGATAATGTTCTATGTATTGATGAAAATTGGTGTGGAAACCGCTGAGCACTCCTAAACCCAGTTGTTGTGCCGCTTTTACAGCAGCCCAGCCCATGGGTCCTTCCGTGGCTACATAAACCGCTTGGGGCTTAAACTGGGCCATGGCATCGAGAATCTGACGCTTCATAGGTAAGCCGAATTTCAGTGCGTTGTAACCGGGCAATGGCAAGCCGGGTAACGTAGTCGTGGTTAAACGGCCTTTCTGATGGCTTTTGTCCTGCTTGTGCTGACGCGGACGGATTACCTGAATTTCAATGCCAGCAGCCAGCATGCCACGCACCAAATGACCGAGTGTATTCGCCACACCGTTAATTTCCGGGGCAAAGGTTTCTGTAATCAGCGTGATACGTGTCAGTGTCAGATCCATTCTCAGCCTTGCAGCGATGTGCCATTTCAGTCTTTTTTCTACTGTGCGATTGAAATGTGACACTTCTCTTGCAGTGCTGTGACAGTCCAGTGAAGTCGGGCTGCAGGTACTAAAAAGCCCCTGACTTTTTATTAGACAGGGGCTTTGACGGGGTTATCAGCGATAAATGCTTAATCGTTTTCTTCGCGGTAATACGATGGCGCATGGGTGGTCCAGCGACGGAAAGCCTTGCGGAAGTTCGAGGGGTCGGAGTATCCAACAAGCGCTGCAATCTCTTCGATTGGCAGGGCTGAATTGCGCAGATATTCGATAGCCATTTCTTTGCGTACTTCATCGAGAATGCGCTGGTAGGACGTGCCAACTTCTTGCAGGCTGCGGCTAAGAGTTCTGGTCGATGTTGCCAGATGACTGGCGACCACATCCACCGGAGGAAACTGACCCGGATTGGATAGCAGAATGCGACGTACCTTAGCTGCGATACCTTCTTTAGGTCCCATGCGGGTAAGAATTTCGGCACACTGGCTTTCTGCCATCGCGGCAGTTGCCTGGTCAGCCATAATCAGTGGCAAATCCAGATAGCCGGAATCAATCAGCAATTCGGTACGCGGCTGATCAAACAGAATCGGGCAATCAAAATACTCTTTATACACGTCGATATAGTCGGGTGCGGGGTGGTTCAGGTGCACCTCTGTCGGTTGCAGTGCACTGTTACCGGTCAGGAAGCGCCCCAGACTGGCAAAGTTCACCACAAACACATCGCATAACATGCGATAAATATGATCAAGAGGAATGTGTGTCGTCAGACGAATTGCGGTGTTTTGCTGTTGCTCCACCACTTCAAAGGTAAAAGCCGGGTCAATCAGTGAGTGGTATTTTAGTCCAAGTTGCAATGCACTGCGGACGTCTGCACAACTGAGAATGGCATAGCCCAACATGCCGTACTGATTAATATTGACGGCAGCACCGAGGTCAATCCCCAGCGTGTTGACGGGGTAATTGCGAATCAGATTTTCAGTTAATAACAACAGCTGCTGATACGTCAGACGGGCAGTAGGATCCGCCAGCATTTCTTCTGTGATGCCGGTGTTATCTAACAAAATATCCTGTTGCAGTCCTTTTTCTCGACCGACCCGAACCATTGTCGCCGGAACGTTAACTGGCACTAGTGGTTCAGTAAGACTCCAGGTACCTCTGATCATGCGCTTACCGTTTATTGTTTTATTTATAACGGCCTAAGCATGACAGGCTTTTCCGCTAAATCAAGCGCTAGAGATTGTCGTGTGGCTGTAAATGTCGAATTGGATTATACAATATGGCCGGAATTCACCGCTCTCATTGGTTGCGGAATGGATGGTGATGCCGGTTCAGATAGCGCCCCAGATCGGTCACTTGTTGGCTTGAGCGATCATTTTGCAGATTGAGTAAGATATTATTCAGCTTGGTTTGGTTTTTTGCTGCGCAAAGCACCACCAGATCGCTGCGACGCCACTCAAATTCGCACAAAATCACTTTAAATGGCGTTTGATTGAGGAGCTCGAGAACCCGGTAGGCATCGTCGCGGGTCATCAGTAGCAGCCAGAACTGATTACGTAATGTGTCCAGGGATGCCATGTGCAGGCTTTCAACGTTGATATTCGCTGTAATAGTGGCATCACGCTGTTTTTGTTGGGCGTGTAGCAGGGCAGCGGCAAAATGTTCCGGTTCTTGTTTGTTAACCCAGTAGTAACGACCGTCCCATTCGCGATAAACCACCCGGCATGGCTGCTCGCTATCGGGAAAAGCGGCTTTAACATTACGCTCAAAGTCTTCTGCGGATTCCCATGGAAAATCACTGAGGTAGTGCTCGGCGTAGCTGGCGATGTTTGGCAGGTGAGCATCATGGCCGGAGAACTCGACGCCCTGGATTGCAGTAATTGATAGCGGTCGCTGATAATCCTGTTCAACAATCAGTTTGCCCAGCAGCTGATGCAGCGTTTGCCATTCACTGCCGGCGTTCTCCAGAGATCCCTGCATGGCTTGCACAACACTGTGCAGACTGAGCCAGCGATGGCACAAAAAACTGTTCGGATTAAGAACGCCCATATCAGCCAAAGGCATTTCTTTTACAGCCTGGGCGGCATACCAGACCGGGAATAGGCGCTGTATCAGGGAGTTAAGGAAGGCTTCGATGTCAAAGGTTGAAGGGCCCGTTGTCATAGGAATTTCCCGAGCGGAATTTTCTCAAAGTTAAGTTTGCTGTCTATGCTTAATTATTAGTAAAGCACTAATCATCTGACAAGCCTATGCGATGGTGAGTGACCGTAACAACTAATTCCTTACATGTGATTATCTTTATGCCTCAAACACCGAATGTTCCAACTTCGCTGGAAGTCATGGCACAGATTGATTCTGCACTGACTGAATCGGGTCTGGATCAGCCTGGCATTGAGCGTGAGCCTGTGCCTTTGTTCGATACCCTGCTGGATGAATGGCTGGTGTGCCAGGGTCTGGAGCCAGGGATTTTATTACGGAATAAATGGACGTTTGTGGTCGACGATTTGTTGCGCAGTATGTCTGTTTGTGAAGTGCGGGAGTCACTCCGTATGATTGTTGAGGAAACGGTGCAACTTTGCCGTGCTCATGGCAGCCTGACGATGTGGAAACAACGCGAGTTGGATAACAAAGTCCGGTTTATGAATCAATGTCTGAAAGAGGGCGACTTGCAGCAACGGATGACATATCGACCCTGACAGTCCCACCATTTTTCAATTTCTTCGCCCGATGTATTCCTGCCTTATACTGTCTCATGTTCGACTGGTTAATGCTGCCGTATTATTCAGGCGGATTTCGGTTGAATAAGACTGCGCGCAGAAGCGAGATTTTCGACCAATGTGTGCATGCGACTGATCTGAACCCGTTCGCTGTAACCCACCTGATCAGCGTCGAAACGTTGTTTTGCCAGATTAAGCAACTGCACTGCATCGAGATTTTCATCCGTTTGTAATTGACCTCGGGCGTTGTGCAGCAAAGCAAATCCACCCAGATCATTACCTTGTAGTAAACCGTATTGCTGAAGTTTGAGCTGCAGTTTGCCGACATCATCGGTTTCAAGTTGCTGAACGTCGAATTCGCTGGCAACGGCATTAACCAGAATTGCTCGCTGAGACAGGTTGTATGCGCCTGTTTCGAGTGGTTGTTGATCATCACTGACGCCACCTGTTGCCGCACTTTCACTGGTAGCACCGGTGCCTAGTGGCTGATTCTGTAGGTAATTTGATAGTGCGCCTAATTGCATAATATGTCTCCTGCTGATGATACTTCAGCAGGAGTTATGCCAATCGTTCAGAATGCGTTTTGGGGCTGAATATACGGCATCAAAAGCGGTAGCTGGCATGAAAAACAGGACCTGTAGCGGCAAACTGCCACCGCTGTTGTTGTGATATTGCCGTCAATGAGTAGTTCCCCTGGCGATATTGTTGCAGTACTTTTTCTGCATTTTTGGGCGCTGTGTAGATTTTCAGCTCGCTGGTTACGACACCACTCACAAAAGTGGCGATTCCCTGGCCGGTTCGATCACCTTCATTGGCCACGATCGCACCAGCAATGCCATTGACCAGGCCAGATAAGAGGTGATTAACCCAGCTTTGCTCGTAAGCTTCGCGTTGAGCAACCGCTTCCAGCCAACGCTCAGCCTGTTGGCGTTTGGCTGTTTGTTGTTCTTCTGTTTCATCGGGCATCATCGCGAGTTGTTCTGCGTACTTGTGAGTATTCAGTGGGCTCATCAATAAATCGGCGGCCCCAAGAAAGCTGGTGGTAAAACCGACCGCACGATCGGTCAGGTTCGGCTCATTTTCAGTTTGCGTATAGGCAATCCCCTGCAATGTGGCGACGCTTGCAAATAAACCCAACCAGCCGCTCTGCCATAACTCAGCATGCTTTGACTCGCGGTCAAGATACTGCTGTATAAATTCTGATTTTGGCTGATCCTGAGCAAATGCTACCGAGGGAATAAGACAGCCGAGAAGAACGGCCTTTTTAAAGGAACGAATCATATTGTTGGTGGTCTGTTTATAATTATTGGTGTTTATATAACCTCAAAACTGTACGTATGTACATTTTTAACGGGTTTGCCCCTTTTCGCTGTTGATGGGACCATGGTACCTGAAAATTACATTTCAATATTTTGGTCAGTTGGCATAATTGAACTTCAAACTGAATATACGGAGACAGGTATGGCGCCAGATGGCACAGGTAATGGGAAGTCCTTAGCGTATCAGGGACGCAAAGCCAGCCGGGCAAAGAGCGAACACCGGCGCCGTCTGATTCTTGAAGCTGCACTGAGAATTGTGGTGCGCGAAGGTGTTCGCGGTATTCGTCATCGCGCGGTCGCGAAGGAAGCAGATGTGCCGCTGGCTGCCACCACGTATTACTTTAAAGATATTCAGGAATTGATTGTTGATACGTTCACGTTGTACACCGAGAAGGCGTTGGGTGTCGTGAATCGTTTTGCTGATCAGTTTTATCTACCGCTGAAAGAGATGTCTGTCAGCAATCTGAAGACATTGACTTCTGGCGACAATGTCACTGCAGAAGAATTGGATAAGGTACTTGAGTATCTGGTCACGCAGTTAACAAACTACGTCAAAGAACAGACCGGAAACGAGCGTGATATGTTGATCGCTGAGCAGGCGTTCCGTTACGAAGCGATTGTGAATGATCGCATTCGTGAGTTGGCGTTAATGCACCGCAAGGTACTGTCCGCCAAGATTGAAGAGTTCATGCAACTGGTTGCTTCACCGGCACCTCGGGAAGATGCTGAGATGTTAATGGGATTGTTCCACTCGATAGAGTACTCCGTTTTGCTGGTAGGTGCTGATAATGCCGACTTCGATCATATTGGTCGGACACTGAAGCGCTACCTGGCGCTGATCATTCCTGACTTGATACGCCAGCGCCACAGCTGATCAAGAACATATACTGTTGGGTAACGTTTGAAGGCGGGGGTCACGCAAAGTGGAACCCGGCGTCTGCTAGCAGCATACGTGTCAGCCTCAGCTCGGTATCGCTGAAGGTTCGCACGGTGTAGCAGTGCTCGCACAAGATAGGGTGCTGCGCTTTCAGTTGTTGCAGGCTAACGTCTGTTTCCCGGCCACAGTGATCACAGCAGATAGGCACCATTACGTGCCCCGACAGAATGGTACTGACGGTTGGGTGTTCTTGCTGACCTTTTGAGCGCAATGGCTGACTCATAATTCTCTCTTTGCTACATCAGAATGTTTAACAACTGTTCTTAGATTAGCAGTCCGGGATATCATACTTGTGTCGTATCAGGGCCTTCTTGTGATTTTTTGTATAACAAGGCGTGATCGTTCGTAGCCGGACAAATTACAGTGTAGTCGTATTGTAATTAATCTGTACAGGCTCCCGGTTTCCTTCAGAAAAATTGTTATAACCTACTGATTTTTATACCTTACCGACGACTTTTGGGACGTTGTTTCTGATTTTCCTGAAATCGGTCAGAGCGCCGAATTGGCCCATTGTGTGACTTCTTCAGCGATGGCCAGAGAAGCAGTAAAGCCGGGACTTTCAATGCCGAACAAATGCATCACGTTACTATTACGACTGAATACGAAATCTGCGGCAGGGTGATGTTGTGAATGCAGTTTTGGACGAATGCCGGCGTAGTCCGCATGAAGTCTTTCACTGTCCAGCTGGGGGTAGTATTGACGAATGGCGTTGCAGAATTTGTCTTTCAGTCCTTGTTCGTTTACGTCGTAGCACAAAGGCGAATCACCCAGGTACTCAGTGTCCGGTCCAAATCGCAATTGATTTCCGAGGTCGATGGTGGCGTGAATACCGAGACCAGCCAGGTTCGCCTCCGGCAGTGGGTAAATCAGATGATTAAACGGGTTGCTGCCAGAGTAACTGAAGTAATGACCGCGACAGGGATGAAGCTCAGGAACAGGCTGGTCCAAAACCGGGAGGGTTTTCGCCACTTGCTGGGCAGATAGCCCCGCGCTGTTAACGATCTTTTCACTGGTGAAGGAAAACGGTCCATCCGCAGTCTGGATATCAATTGACCAACACTTCTGTTGTTGCTTAGCCCGCAGAAACTCACTCTTGCACATAATCAAAGCACCATGGCGCTGTGCCTGATGCGCCAATGTCTGCATATAAGCATGACTGTCGATAATGCCTGTGGTTGGTGAAAACAAGGCGGCCTGTCCACAAATGTGTGGCTCTTTCTGTTGCAGCTGGTTTTGATTCAGGCGCTCAATCGGTATCTTCAGCTGCCGTGCTTTACGCTCAAGTTGCAGTAATTTGGCATCATCCGATTGCTGCGCAACAATCAGCTTACCAATGCGCTGGTGTGGCACCTGGTATTGCTCGCAGAACTCATAAAGTAGCTGCTTGCCGCGCAGACAAAGGGATTCTTTCAGAGAGCCTGTCGGGTAGTACAACCCAGCATGAATCACTTCACTGTTTCGGCTGGACGTTTCTGAACCTGTAATCGGGTGTCGTTCGAGCACAATCACGCTGCCATACTGGCTTAGCTGATAGGCTATGGCCAGACCTACGACGCCAGCGCCGATGACACAGAATTGAAAATCTGCCTGCATTTGGGTTTGATCTGTCTGATGTTAATGTGACTAAAATTTTACCGGATTTTGAACTCTATGAATCAAACTGTTTTCTGGCAACGATTTTCAGCCGGTATCGAGCGTTGGGGAAATCGCTTACCAGCGCCGGCACTGTTGTTTGTTGGGTTATGGCTGCTGGTGATCGTATTGTCGTCACTGGCGAGTTGGGCAGGCTGGCAGGCGTTGCATCCGGCTACTCAGGCGCAGATACAGCCCAATGCATTAATCAGTGAAGAGGGTGTCGTTTGGATGTTATCGACGGCGGTGAAGAACTTCACCGGTTTTGCCCCGGTCGGTCCAGTGTTAGTGGTAATGCTGGGTCTGGGCCTTGCCGAAAGAAGCGGTTTGCTCGGCCAATGGTTGCAACAGCTTATGCGGCACTTACCCGGCGTCGGGCTGACGCTCGGTGTTGTGTTGGTGGGTATTTTATCCAGCCTGGCGTTTGATGCCGGATATGTTGTGGTGATTCCACTGAGTGCGGTGCTGTTTCAGCTGGCTGGCAGGTCGCCATTAGCCGGGGTTGCGGCCTCGTTTGCTGCGGTATCTGGCGGTTACAGTGCCAACTTAATGGTCGGTCCGGTGGATACTGTCTTATCGGGTATTTCGACAGAAAGTGCTCGTCTGGTTGACCCGTCTGCTGCAGTATCACTGGTGTCGAACTATTATTTTATGGCTACCTCGACTGTTTTTATGACGCTGGTGATCAGCTTCGTTTTACATCGTTGGGTTGAGCCTATGCTGAGCAACGATCAGACCGAGGTATTGCCGGTATTTGATGATCAGCAGCGTGGTGCTGCGCGGGTATCACTGTGGTTTTTTATGGCACTGTCTCTGTTACTGCTGCTGGCAGGCACGGTACCCGGTGCCTGGCTTGCGGGAAGCGAGGGCTTTCTCAAGTCTCCGTTTATGCGCAACCTGAGTGTGCTGATTGGTTTGTCGTTTGGTGTCAGTGGCGCCTTATACGGTCGTTTGAGTGGTCGTTACAGCAGCAGTCACAAGCTGGTGGAGGACCTCGAGGAGACCTTCCGGTCGTTGGCACCGTATTTGGTGTTGATGTTTTTTGCGGCTCAGTTTGTGGCAGCATTCAGCTGGAGCAACCTGGGTTTACTGGTCGCTATTGAGGGAGCTTCCGTATTACAGGTGCTGGCATTGCCGGAAACACTGACGCTGGTCGTTCTTATTATGCTGGTGGCTGTCATTAATTTGTTGCTTGGCAGCGCATCGGCGAAATGGGCGCTGTTGGCGCCGGTGTTGGTTCCGATGTTGATGTTGCTGGGTATCAATCCAGAGGTTACTCAGGTGGCTTATCGGATTGGCGACTCCAGTACGAATATCATTACCCCTCTGATGCCTTATTTTCCGCTGGTTCTGGCGTTGGTGCAGAAGTATCGTAATGACGCTGGTGTTGGCACTGTGCTGGCAATGATGATGCCGTTTTCACTAATGATGGTGTTCAGTTGGAGTGTATTTCTGGCACTGTGGCTGGCTTTGGCGATTCCCCTCGGACCACAATAATGCTGTTCGCCAGATACCGAGAGCCTGCATCAGCAGGCTTTCGGTATCTGAGTGCTGTGCTAATAAAGTCGGTTCAGCCTTCTTGACGCTCTGCACATTCATAATGTGAAGGATTTGAGCGGCAGCGAAGTTTGAACATGAGTTTCATCATACGTTTATCGTAAATCTTTTTGTCGCTGAGTTTCATGCGAATTTGGCGCAACATTTCTTTGTAATCCGTTTCTTTGTCGGCAGAAATGTTCAGCCAGTATTTGGCGGGAATATCGGCTTCTGCTTTGCGGATGTGCTCCAGTGCTTTATCAAAATGCTTATACGTGTATTCGCGACTTTTCTGACCAAACCCTAGAGGAAACTTATCGTGGCGGATAATCATCTGGAAGTTCATCTGTGCCATGGAAAATTTGTAGATCCCCCCTTTGTCACCGAGACCTTTGTACATCTCAAACGGTTGGTAGGCCACCGCTGGCGCATAGGCGATATCAACGTCACCGTTATTGAAACGAGGAGCAAAGGTAGCGACGGTGGATGGCACCATGGTTGCACCGACGTGTTCAACCACATTTACCGACGCTTTGTCATAATCCAGGGTTGCGATACGTTTACCGGCTGCTGCTTCAACCGAATCGATTTGCTTGTCGCGAACAAAAATATAGACCGCGCCGCCGGGTAAAATGGCAGCCACTTCATAATCGCCCTGCACCATATAACGACCAGCTTTGGGTTTGGTCAACATGCCCAGTAATTGCTGCATCTCTTTGTAATCGTTCAGACCGCCCAGTGCTTCAATACTGGCGGTAAACGGATTATAGGGACGAACACGGGTACCGGTAACGCCCATCGCGTCGCAGTGACCAGCCTGGAAATCTGCAACCACAACGGCTTCATTGGTGTAAGCTTTTAATTCTAGATTGGCTCCCCACTCCAGTGCCTGAGTCTGGTAATCGAGCATGGCGGAGTATACCGGGCCGCGGGCGCCAACCGGATCGAAGATACAAAAAACCTGCTTGCCGTTTTCGCTAGCCAGTAGGGGAAGGGAACTGATTAATGCCATGATGGCGATCAAGATGCGCATGCTGTCATCCTATGGGTGAACGGTGGATTATTATTTTGCCGTCATCATAACTGATACTTCATTGGTTACCCAAGGTGAGGGAACGCCATCATTGAGATGTGGTATTATTCGCGCCGGTTTAATCAGAGCAATACATCATGAACGCAGAGCAGTTTGAAACCTGGGCTTTACGCATCGGTCTGACCCTACTCATCGGCTTTATGGCTTTTATTATTTATGATCTGGGTAAACGCTCAAATGCCGGTAAGTTTGGGCAGTTTGTATTGTACCTCGGGCTGTTTGTTGGTGTGCTTGGCTTTGTTATTAAGCTGGTGCTGGAAAACTTTATGAGTGACATGCTCTGATTCTGTAATTGACTGACTTTCATGCGATTTTTAGCAACTTTGTCGCTTTTGAAAGTCGCGCTGGCGAAAGTCTTTGACTATACCTTTGATGTCTGTCACGTTGAGGGTTGAAGCATGAGTCGGAGTGTTGATCTTGCGACTTGCCAGTTGCGATCCTTGCAGACTCTGCTGCCCCGGTGGTCAGGACGATCACGGATTCCGAAATACAACACAAGGATAGGTTATGAACGCCGTTAACCGGATACAAGCAGCTGAAGTATTCAACGCTTATGTGGTACCGGAGGCCCTTAGCGGTCGTCAATCGCAGGTATTTCTCCATAATATTCCCAATAACCAATCGGGTGCTGGTCTGCTCGGTTATACCCCTCAACTCAGTGAGCTGATTCGGGATGTCATGCCTCTGGTGTGGCACTTGGCTGAACGCCATGATTTAGCTCACCGGTCGGTGCAGCTGTTCTACGCTAACCCTAAAGAAAGTCTGGTATATAACACTCAGCGGATGCTCAAACTGATGCAAAGTCTGCGTAATACCAATCACATTTTGGTGCCCGTTTCCTCCAGCCACAGCATGATATTCCATACTTTACGTCAGGTTGTTCCATGCGCTCGTGAAATGCAGCTGGATGACGTCAGCTTGTTCTATATTGGTGACCTTGCAAACCGCAATTCGTTGCAGGCCATTAGTTCAACTTGTGATATGTCCTTCTATTTTCATGCCCAATACTGATTAAGGTTAGGAATCCACCGGCTGTCGTTGCTAAGCTGAAGTTTGACATCACAGGAGTATCGACATGCCCCAGGAAACCTTAAAGCAGCAGTTGCAGCAATTGCATGATGTTTTACAACAGCATCCTCAACTGGATGATGAAAGCCGGCAACTACTGAGAACCATTGCTGACGATATTGCCGATCACCGCGGCGCCAATCAGTCAGATGATGATCTGGCTGTGCAGGTTCAGCAGCAGGCAATTCGTTTTGAGCAGGAATATCCAACCTTATCCGGAATATTACGTCAGATCGTTGATACCCTGGAACGCATTGGTGTCTAGTGAATTGAGCAAGTTTTAAAATCAAAGCAGGAGACAGATATGCGTCATATGCCAACGGTCAGCGAAATCATGACGGCTTTCCCGGTGCATGTGGATGAAACCACATCGCTGGCTCAGGCGGCCGACCTGATGAAAGAACATGACTGTCACCACTTACCGGTTATGACCGGGCATAAAGTGATTGGTTTGCTCAGCGCCGAAGACATCATGTTGGCTCGTCAACCAGGGCACTCAGCTGCTGAGGTTACTGAACTATGTGCCGGTGACATGTGCCAGCAACAAATCAAACAGGTGGACCTGCATACTCGTCTGGATGTTGTACTTGATGGTATGGCCGAGCAGAATATTACGGCTGTACTGGTGCTCAGACAGGAGCGTCTTGCTGGCATTCTCACCAGTCAGGATGCTTGTCGTGGCTTCTCAAAATGGTTGAAAAAAGAATACCTTCCGGATAATGACCCCAGTATTGCCTGAACAGAAAATGCAATTGCACTGCCTTGGTTCATTGCTGAGGTAGATGCTAGAAAATAGCGCACGATTTATGCGCCATTTTTTATGCCGGGGATAAAGTACGATTTGCCACATTGTCAGTGCTAATGGGGTCTGCCAACGAATATTACGATGCCTCACCGGGTTGGTACGGAGTTTGCGAACTCGGCTTATGTCAGTTCAAGACTTAAGTCCGATTACCAAGGAGTAGTTTATGTACAAAGTTGCGGATATTCAGGATTACCGCCCTGTTAACCAAGTTGCGGTTTTTCAGCCGGATATGCTCGATTCTTTGACGTCTATTCTGCAGGAGCGCTATCAGGACGAAGACAGCATTCAGCGGATTCTTTCGTTAATTTGTGACATTTCCGGATTGCAGAATGTGTCGGTTGCCGTGCCTGATTCTCCGAGCCGCTTCCGCGCTCAGTTCTGCTCCACGGGTGTGACCAATGGCGTATACAGCTTTGCGGTACAGCACGCATTGTGCCGCCAGTTCGAGTCACACGAATGGCTAGTCATCAAAGAAGGCAGCGAATGTGCTGACGTGTTTGTTCCACAACACAGCATGCTGACAGGGCAGGACCGTTGTTTGTTAATGCCGCTGTTGCTGCGTCAGTCAGTATTGGCCGTTCTGGTTCTGGATTTGCGTAATGCTCCGGGGGCCGTTGAATTATCTGCCGTGAGTTTCCTGGGAACTCAAATTGCGCAGATGCTGGCAACACAGGTTGTACCGAATTTTAAAACCTTGTACGCGAGGCCTTATCAGCGAGTACAGGCGGATGAGTTGACTGACATTCACGCTGCTATTGAAAAATGTAATGGTAATAAAACCATGGCTGCGAAGGTTCTTGGTTTGACGCCGAGACAGCTGCGATACCGTTTGTCGAAATTATCTGAAGAGTCTGCCTGAAGCGAATCTCCTGCACTAACAACGCGGTTGATTTTCAAATAGCCGCTTTCATTAAATTGTCATCACTCAGGGGCCACACTATTCAGATTGCGGCCAGAGAACCTGAGTATGACACCTGTTAGAATCAGCATTGTCAGTGAAACCTACGTTCCCGATGTAAATGGTGTGGCTAACTCGTTGCGTCATTTAATTCAGGCTTTAGATAACAACAAGTACCGTATTCAGATTATTCGCACCCGTCCTAAAGCAGCCTGGACACCAGAGGTTGAAGAAGTTTGGGTCAAAGGCCTGACAATCCCTATGTATCCTGATCTGCAGATTGGATTGCCGTGCGCTAAACGTATGGCGGCTGTTTGGGATCAGTTTCAGCCTCACATGGTGTTTATTGCTACCGAAGGACCATTGGGGAATTCTGCATTAAAAGAAGCGCAGCGGCGCGGTCTTCCTGTTCTCAGCGCTTTTCACACCAATTTCCACCGGTACTCCAGTTATTATGGGATGGGGTGGATTAAAACCCTCACGTTGAACTGGTTGCGTCGTTTTCATAATTCAACGTTGGGTACACTGGTGCCATCTTCAGAAAGCGCAACATTTTTACGCAGCAACGGTTTTGATGATGTGCATGTTCTGCCGCACGGTGTTAACTGTGAGTTATTCCATCCACGATGTCGATCTGCCTATCTGCGTAATCAATGGCAAGTTGAAGACGGTCAACCCGTTGCTTTGTACGTTGGTCGGATTGCCGCAGAGAAAAACATTCCTCAAATTGTGACAAGTTATCGTCAGCTGTTACAGCATACGCCGGATTTAAAATTAGTGATGGTTGGCGATGGGCCGCTGCGTCTGCAATTGGAACAGCAACACCCGGATATTATTTTTGCCGGTATTCAAACCGGTGAAGCACTGGCACGTTATTACGCTTCCGCGGACTTTTTTATGTTTGCCAGTCAGACAGAAACGTTTGGTTTGGTAACACTCGAAGCCATGGCGAGCGGTTTACCCGTTGTTGCTTATGATTTAGCGGCGGCTGCACAATTTATCAGGCAGGGTGTCGATGGTCATTTGGCGAAAGCAGATGACTCTGATGCCTTCACTCAAGCCTGTCGAAAACTGTTGTCCATGGATTTATTGGTAGCAGGACAACAGGCCCGTGAAAACGCAGAGCAGGCCAGCTGGGCAAAAGTGACTCAGCAATTTGATCAGCACGTCCATGCTGCGATTTATCACTCACATGAACAAAAGGCAGAACAAATTCAAACCATGGTATGAGGTTTGCTCTCTTGATGTTAGTTGAAAAATAATTGAGGGGCGAATGGTGGAATTTAACCGTCAAAGCATTGCAACGCTGCAAAAAATTAAACGCCTGGCGAAGAATGAGCAAGGTTGCGTGATTCATTATGACTCGCCAACACTGGAAAATGAGCTCCGAACGTTAGTTCAAAGCGGCGTAAGTCGAGAGTTACTGCAGCTGATTGAGTCATTTTTGCCAACTCAGGAGCCAGTCCCTGCCTTTACGACCGAGCCAAGGGTCTATCGTGGTGCGCAGCAGATAGTTGATGATGCTGAACGCACGTCTAAGCGCACACAACGGATTTATCGCGGACAGGTTGTGATGGCCTGATTACAACCCTCTATAAATGCGACACCCTGGTGCACCTGTGCTAGGGTTTGCCCAATTCAAGGACGTTTTTGAGGCAATATTATGCAGTGGAGCGGTATTCCGCGCACACGGGTTTCCGCAATTCTTGGCGTGCTACTCACTGGTTATCTGATTTTAATGAGCCTGCAGCTGAATCAGAACTCCGGCCACTGGTTAAATCGGCTGGATTATCTGTGGTATGACCTGCGGTTTAACTGGTCATTGCAATGGCAACCCAAGCAGATTGGCGAGCAACCCATCGCTATTGTTGATATTGATGAAAAGGCGTTAGCAGAACAAGGGCGCTGGCCCTGGAGTCGCCATAAACTCGCTGATCTGGTAACCACGCTGAGCGAATACGGTGCCGTAGTGGTGGCATTCGATGTGGTATTTTCCGAACCTGAACGGAATCCCGTGGATGAAGTTCAGCAACGCATTGCCATCGATGGTGAAGTCTGGAAGGTACCGCCCGGCTGGTACCGTCAGGTGGACGGCGATAGTCAACTGGCTCAGGAATTGCCGTCAACCGATGTTGTGCTTGGGTTCTTTTTTCTCGATGAGGGCTCAGTAACCGTTGGCCAGCTACCGGCACCGGTTTATCGTTTGAATAGCGCGCAACGCCAAAACCTGGTGATGATTACGAAACCGGGTTATGCCGCCAACTTACCCTTGCTGCAACAAGCTGCGCAGGGTGGCGGGTTCGTTACAACATTTGCGGATGCTGATGGTGCAGTACGCCGTTCACCGCTGATTATCCGGTACGGCAATTATGTTTACCCATCGCTTTCGTTAGCAACGGTTATGACCTATCTGTTTGATAATGAATTGGTTCTGGAAACAGCCGAGGTTGGGCAGGTCGAGGTGTTACGACGCATTGGCCTGACGGAACAAATGGCACGCTCTGATGGCTCTGGCCGGGTGATTGTTCCTTACCGGGGCGGTAAAAAAACCTTTCCTTATTTTTCTGCAACGGATGTTTTGAACGGTCGGATTGATAACGATTCATTAGAGGGTGCGATTGTGTTGATCGGAACCTCAGCCATTGGTCTGGCGGATTTACGAACCACGCCAGTAGGCACGCAATATCCTGGCGTTGAGGTGCATGCCAATATTATTGATGCCATGTTAAATGATGGTTTTCCGTACCGACCTGAATGGGAGGCTGGGGCAACATTAATGCAACTGGTATTGATTGGTGCTGTATTGTCATTATGGCTACCAAGACTGGGACCTATCTGGGCGATAATGGTCAGCGGTACCGCCATGTTATTGGCCGTTGCCGGCAATTTTTATCTCTGGAATAAGCTGAATCTTGATTTACCGCTGGCGGCTATTATTTTGCTGGTGGTGGTATTGACTATGTTGAATCTTGGATACGGTTTTTTACGGGAAAATGCCAGCCGGAAACTACTAAAAGGAATGTTTGACCAGTATGTGCCGCCTGCACATATCGACCGGATGATGAGTGATCCCAGTGCCTATCAGTTTGAGGGTGAGCAAAAAGAATTAACAGTACTGTTCAGTGATATCCGAAGCTTCACCAATATTTCGGAAACGTTATCTGCTGCCGAACTGAAAGGGTTTCTTAACAGCTATTTTACGCCGATTACTCAGATTATTTTCGATAATGAAGGTACCATCGACAAATACGTCGGCGATATGGTAATGGCTTTCTGGGGAGCCCCCATTGATGATGAGCGACACGCTTATCATGCTGTCCTGACCGCATTGAAAATGCAGCAAATGACACAAAGGCTACGCGATGAATTTTCAAAGAAAGGCTGGCCTGCCGTTGAAATTGGTGTTGGTCTGAATAGTGGGCCAATGAATGTGGGTGACATGGGATCTTCTTATCGTCGTGCTTATACCGTCCTCGGAGATTCCGTCAACCTCGGGTCACGACTGGAAAGTATTACCAAGTTCTACGGTGCAAAAATATTGCTTGGTGAGCATACTCAGGCTTTGGCTCCGGAATTTATCTATCGCTACGTTGATCGTATTCAGGTAAAAGGGAAGAATGAGCCGGTCCGGGTTTATGAACCTTTATGTTTACAAAAGGATATGACCAGTGCGCTTTCCGCTGAGCTGACTCAATACGAAGCAGCGCATCAGTTATATATGGAGCAGCAATGGGATGCTGCGGCAGCGGCGTTTTCTGAACTGATTCAGAGTTACCCGGAGCAAAAATTGTATCAGGTTTACAAAGACCGGGTTGCAGACTTACGTCAGGAGAACCTTCCACACGACTGGGATGGTGTTTTCCGCCACACACAGAAATAAAAAGCAGGCGGAGTCACTCTGCCTGCGCTTTTCATACCTCATTCGGTCAGATTTACTGCCCCGGGCCAAGCAATTAAGCCGGTTGCCGTGTTCGGTGTTTCGGCGGTGTCTTGCAGTTGGAACCCCCCGGCCACACCGGGTATACCTCCAGCTGATGCCGGTGCCGTCAGGACTCCACCAATTTCGCTATTATTCAGATCCAGACTGATTCCACCATGGCTACCGTTAGTCACATCCAGATCGAGAACCGGCGTGTTCTGAGTGGCATTGCCTGGGCGAATATCACCGCTGAAACTGGCATTCCACAGATCACCGTTGAAGTTTGCTTGCAGGTTACCATTGCTGACAGCGCCTGAAGTGAGGTTCAGATCAAAGCTGCCACTCACGGTGGTATTTTCAACCAGCGTTCCATTGAGTGTCGCGGGTGCCAGGCCATTACCGGCGAAAGAAATGGTTCCTGACAGACCGATCAAATCGGTTACGCGAACGGGCTTCGATTTTATCCAGACTGCCGGCCCCTGAAGATCGACATGTTCTGTGCTTTGTGAGTCACGGTATTGTTCGATACTGCCTTCAGCTACGTCATTCCAAACCCCCCAGCTGACATTCGCAATTGGCTGGTTGGTGGTGCTGATTCCGGTAAAGCGAGTGACATCCAGTGCATTATCTGCGTCCTCTTTCAGAGAGACAAATACTGTCTGACCTCTTTCGTCTATAAATGTGGTCCCTGGCGTCACTTTATTGTTGATAATAAAGGCGCCATATTGATCACTATTGAGGAATTTTGCGTACTCGCTGTCGCTTAACCGCTGGTCTGGTGAGGCCAGCTCCGGCCGCTCACCATTGCCACCATCCGGGTTACCGCTGTTGTCGGAATCACCTCCCAGATTTGCGTTATCCTCGATTACCTGCTGAGTTAATTGTTCTTCACTGCCGGAGTCTTGTTCTTTATCCAGCCCATTAGGCAGTTCAGTCTGTTGGATACTTGGGTTTTCCACGGTTTGATCGGCTTCCGGAGCTTGCTCATCATCAAGGTCGGTCTCTGGAGCTTGCTGCTCGTTATCCGAGTCGCTGGATTCTGATTCTTTCTCTAATGGCTGTGCTGGCTGATGAAGGGCATCCGGTGCCGACAGCAACCCCTGAACTCCTTGACCATCCACCAGGGCAAAATCAAAATCTGCTCCCATTCCGAGGTTCATCTGTCCAAGCGAGCTGTTTACTGTGATGCCACCGGAGGAAACCCCAAGATACAATTTCTCAGGCGTAACCAGGGCTACGCGATATACCGTGCCACGAATACCGATGCTGGCAACCGGCGTATCTACCTTATACGCCTCTTTATCGCCCTTACCGATGCTGCCTGTCAGCGTACGAAAGCCGCCTTCAATCAACTCCATTAATACTTCACCCTCGTCGCTGGCATCGCTTGGTTGACGATAGGTTTTGATATTCAGTTTGGAGTTGGCGCGCAAAGCCAGCATACCTTTATCAACAAAACGAATCTGGACCCGGCTGTTATCGCCGGTGGAGATAACATCACTGGAATACACCATATCCCGGCGCTTCAGCTGACGCACTTCGCCATCAATATTAGTGGCCTGAGCTTCACCGCGGACCATAATGACCCGTCCGGCAACGCCACCCGCTTGAGACAGTGGCATCCAGATTATCAGTGTAAATATCAGCAAGAACTTCATTAGACTATTCATCGTTTTGCCTCCGTTAGAATGCCAATGTGAGACCAGCTTCGAGCAGCAGACGATCGTATTGATACACGTCGATATTGCTCGAATTATCCATATAGCTGAACTGACCATAGGCCGTCAGGTGAGCAATGATTTGTTGGTTGTAGCCGAGGATATATTGCGTCAGGGTCTCGCTGCGTTGTTTGCCATTGCTCAGCAGATCGTCTGGATTTTTCTTCTGGAATTCGTAACTGCGCCAGGCGAGCATGCTGTATGCACTGGATTCACCAGTAAATGCGTATTGTGCAGCCAGATTAATCCCCAGGATATCTTTAGCCAGCGGGCTGTCATCGGCGGAATCGGTACTGAGCATAGCGGAGCTTTGCGCTGAAAATCTTCCATTCGCATACTCAGGGCCTGCACTGATTTCCAGCTGCAGAGCGTCAAGGTCGTCGTTAATCTGGTTATCGTTGTTGCGTAGTTCTGCACGAGAGTTAAAGCGCCATGTCGGTGACAGACGATATTTCCAGTTCAGATTGGCGGATAAAGTATTTTGCAGACTTTCATCGGACAGCCAGTATTGCTGATAGCCGCCGCCCAAACGCCAGTGATGGTAGCCGCGAATTACCTGCAGGCCCCCCTGTAAAAATACTGAGTTAAGGTCGTAGGTATTGGTTTTTGCGTTGGCTTTTCGCTGGCCACCAATACGAACATCGAAGCCACTGCGTTTTGTAATCGGGGCACTGTAGCTTGCCTGACCACGCAATTTATAAAAGCCACTGGCGGTTTCTTTCTGGCTGTCATTCAGCCGCACTCGCTGTTCGGTTCCTTCCAGAATGAGATCAATTTCATCGATATCAGTGGATGAATTGATATTGGAATCGTAGCCACCACCGTAGCTCGCTAACGCTGACCAACGTGGGGTAAGTGCCTGGCGTCGCTCTTCTATACGGCGCAGGAACTTGTCGATGGTCGTGTGTACTTTATTGGGGGGATTCTGTGCCAGTACCAGACGGAATTCCGCTTCAGAAGCATCCAATTGGCCAAGAAAATAATAGCTGCGGGCTAATTCCAGGCGGTAACGCGGAACCTGCGGAAACTGATCACTCAGGCGCTCAAATACGAACAGAGCTTCGTGATGCGCACCGATCTGAGCAGCACTGAAGCCATAATAAAAGTCGAACTGGCTGTCACCTTCAAAAGTTTCCAGATGTGGTTCGGCCAGTGCCTTCGCTTGCTGAAACTGTTGCTGATCGATTAATCGCGATAACTTGTTGTTGATATCTCTGATATCAATAGATGATGTCTCGGTCTCGGTCTCGGTTTTGGGTATGGGTTCTGAGCTTTGATCTGTTTCAGCCAGACTCACAGAAGTGAGCAGCAATGCCAGAATTGCAGGGGCTAAGTGCTTCATTGATGGTGATCCCTGGAGCATAGTCATTCCATCCACTGTTTATCGTGGGTTTGTCTTAAGTGTGCCTTGCTTGAGCAGAATTGCCAGTCTTAATACTGATATTCATGAGTATGGTGGAAAAGAATCTAGACTGGTTATAACAAGCTCACATTTTCTGCGTTTCCAGGTCAACAATATGCGTACAGCCAGTTCTCTCTCTCGTGCTCAGGTACAAATGGTATTGAGTAAGATTCCTTTTTTCCGTGCATTCAGCTGTGATGAACGAGAACGCATTGCCGATGAACAAAGCAGTTTTCATATTGCCAGGGATGGTGAGTTTATTATTCGTAAGGGCAGCCAGGAGTACGCTTTTTATCTGCTGTTATCCGGTAGCTGTGATGTATTGGAAGAGGAGCAGGGTGGTGCGCTTTTGACTCTTGAGCCAGGGGCTGTATTTGGCGAAATTGGTTTTTTATCTGAGCAGCCAAGAACGACCCACGTTATTGCCCGTCAACCATCCATTCTGATGCGTGTTGATCGCGCCACATTGAGCCGCTTTAAGCCGGAAATTCGTGAGAAATTTAAAGATCAGTTGATCGATAAGCTGGTTAAGCGAATTATTCAGTCCCAATAACACCATTCCTTTGACTTGCCTCAACCTCTCCTGAGTACGGCGGATCCGCATGAATTTTCTTGATGTGTGTCAATTTGCTACTGCCTGTCATTGTTAGAGTAGATCCAGAGCAAACGAGATGACTTACGGGTCATGTTTTATGGATAACGAACACGAGGTGAGCAGCTATGTTTATGGATGAGGTAGTTTTTTCAGGATTAGCAATTGTAGGCCTGACTTGTGCCTTTTTTGTGGGTTTTTATCTCGCGGTTAAAAATGATATTCGCAAGCACGGTGCCGGTGACTAAGTTGCCACACTGTCCTTGCTTCCGGTTATCTGGTTAGGCGTGGGATTGTCTATGGAAGATCGGTTTATGTATTGAGTCGGTTGCTTTCGGCCTGGGTTCCGGAGTGCCATCCCTTATATAGCCGCTGCCCGTTAGTTACAGCTGATGCTGTGCAAGTAACAGCGGCTGGTCAAATTTTAACTGCTTTAGTGTTAATAATAACTGCTCCAGATCTTCGCCTTCCTCTACCGGCCCAATCCGCACTTTATGCAGCGGACGCTGACTGTTTTTAGCCGGTTTGTTGATGGTAACCGGCCATTTACCTTGCAGTTTTTCGACCAGAGTTCGTTGCAGTCGCGCAGCGGCGCTTGGATCGGATAAAGCACCCACTTGCACCCAGCGTTCAGTTCTGGCTTTGGGGGGATGAATAATATCCACCTTAACCTGGGCGGTACCTTGTTTGTGAATCCCGAGTTTTACTGCTGCAGCGTACGATAAATCAATAATCCTGCTTTCATGGAATGGCCCTCGATCATTAACCCGGACAATAACCGATTGCTGGGTTTCGAGCCGCGTCACTCGCACATAGCTGGGTAGCGGCAGGGTTTTGTGAGCAGCCGTGAACTGATAAACATCATAAACCTCACCATTCGACGTGCGGTGGCCATGAAACTTCATGCCATACCAGGAAGCTACACCTTCTTCGCTGTAGTTATCAGCGTTTTCCATCACTTCATATTCTTTACCTAATACGGTGTAACGAGAAGGGTTACCCATCACACTTTTGGCTTCTGCTTTGGCAATGGGCTCTTTTAACGCCTGAATATCAGCAATCGGAGCTGGGGTGAAGTCCTGTGCATGTTTGTAGCGGGAGGGAGTGCAGGCGCTGAGCGCACCTGCTAACAACAGAAGAATAATCAGGTGTTGCATTACTTCGCCAGTTCTTCACTCAGCTGATGAACGGCCATGGCATACATACGACTGTGGTTATAGCGGGTGATGACGTAAAAGTTATATTCTCCGAGCCAGAATTCCGCGCCCTTGTTACCTTGTAACCGAATCAGGGCCGCGGGTTTGTCGTCATCAATGGGTTCAGTCGGCGTAACCCCCAGTGCTTTCAGCTCGGCAGTTGTCCACTTTGGTTTACGGCTGTCGTTGACCACATCCTGATATCGATTGCCAGACACACGAACCCGTTGTACAACCGGTTCACCATCGCGCCAGCCATGGCGTTTGAAATAATTTGCGACACTGGCAATGGCATCTGCCGGGCTTGCCCATAAATCCCGTTTGCCATCGAGATCACCATCCACAGCGTAGCTCAGGTAGCTGGTGGGAATAAACTGACCGTACCCCATTGCGCCGGCATACGAGCCCTTTATGGTTGCAGGGTCCAGTTGCTCTTTCTCTGCCAGAGAGAAAAAGGCTTTTAATTCACGCCAGAATAACGGACGTTTCGGATAATCAAATGCCAGTGTGGCAAGAGAGTCCAATACCCGGTAGCGGCCCTGACGTTTGCCGTAAAAAGTTTCGACACCAATGATGGCGGCGATCACTTCTTTGCGCACACCGTATTTTTTCTCTGCAGCCGCCAACAACTCCACATGTTCGGCCATAAAAGCTTTACCGCCTTCAATGCGTTTTGGGGTCAGAAAAATTTTACGGTAGTCGTACCACTCTTTGCTTTTCTCGGCAGGTCGGGCGATGGCTTCGAGAACTGAATTGAGTTTTTCAGCCTGAGATAACCAGGCTTTCGCTTCAGCAGGGGGGATTTCGTATTCTTTTTCCAGCTCTGCTGCGAACTGTTCAAAACGGGGATGCTGATCATAAGCTGCCAGAGCCGGTGTGCCCAGAGCCAGAGTTGCGCCGATCATTGCAGCAGTGCCAGCAATCAGGCCTTTGAAACGCATAATAGAATTCCTGTTTTCTGCGACGGCTTACGTGAAAAATAAATGAACCGCTCTACTTTTTACTGTGAGTATTCATCGACATCAGAATGCCAAAAGCAGCTAACAAACTCACAACCGAAGTACCACCATAACTCACTAATGGTAAGGGTACGCCGACCACGGGTAAGATGCCACTGACCATACCAATATTTACGAACACGTAGATAAAAAAGGTAACCGCTAAACTGCCAGACAATAAACGTCCGAAAAGAGTCTCACAACGAGCGGATAAATATAAGCAGCGCATAATAATCAGGAAGTATAGTGTTAACAGCGCCAGTACGCCGATTAATCCTAATTCTTCTGCGAGTACCGCAATGATAAAGTCGGTATGACTCTCTGGCAGGAATTCCAACTGCGACTGAGTGCCCTGCATAAACCCTTTGCCCTCTATGCCGCCGGAGCCAATCGCAGTTTTCGATTGGATGATATTCCAGCCGGAACCAAGCGGATCACTTTCCGGGTTGAGGAAGGTAAGTACCCTTTGCTTCTGATACTCGCGCATCACGAAAAACCACATCAAGGGTGCACAGGCCGCGACTATGCCACCCATAGAGAAAATCAGCCACCAGGGCATACCAGCAAAAAACAGCACCAATAGCCCAGAGGTGCTGACCAGGATGGAGGTGCCGAGATCAGGCTGTTTCAGAATCATCACGGTTGGGATGGCGATAATCATCATCGCTTTTACCAGATCAAATAACCTTGGCGGCACCGGGCGTTTTGACATATACCATGCGACTGCTAACGGCAGTGCTAACTTTACCAACTCGGAAGGCTGGAAGCGCGGCAGGCCCGGTAAATCGAGCCAGCGTTGCGCACCCTTTGCCCCAACACCGGCAACCAGCACAGCAACAAGCGCAATCAGACCGGCACTATATCCCCAGGGCGCCAGTCGCTGATAAACACGAGGCGGAATCTGAGCTGCAATAAATAAGCCGGTAAAACCAATGGCGTAGTGAATGGCCTGGCGTTTCACCATGCCCCAGTCCTGACCGCTGGCACTGTAAAGCAGCAACAAACCAGCGCTGGTGAGGCCCAGCAACAACAGCAGTAAAATCAGGTCTACGTGGATACGAGCGAACCAGGCACGGCTGCGATTAAAGCCATGCTCTGAGCTGGCTTCGGACATGGTGCGGGAAAAATCAGTACCGGCCATTACCCTTCCGCGCCTCCTAGATATTCATTAATAATGGTCTGGGCGATGGGGCCGGCCGTTTTACCCGCAGACTCACCGTTTTCGACCACGACAGCAACGGCAATTGCCGGGTTATCAATCGGGGCAAATGCAATAAACAATGCGTGATCCCGCAGGCGTTCTTTCAGCGCTTCTGAGTCGTACTCTTCATCCTGTTTAATACCAACGACCTGAGCGGTACCGGTTTTACCGGCAATCGGGTAGCGAAGGTTTTTCTGCAGTCGTCGGGCGGTACCATGGGTTCCGGTGATCACTTTCTTCATAGCGGAGAACATTTTGTCCCAGTCAGCCGGATCTTTCAGTGTTACGTTATCAATATCGGGATCGGGAATAATATCCAGTTCGTCATTGTGCGCGTAGATCAGGCGCGGCGTTACCCATTTACCGCGATTGGCTAATACCGCGGTGGCGGTCGCCAGCTGGATGGGAGTGGTCAGCATATACCCCTGGCCAATCCCGAGGTTGACGGTATCGCCAGCATACCAGTGGGTTTTGGCTTTGCGCCGTTTCCAGTCGCGACTGGGGAGCAGTCCCCGTAAGGCATTATTTACATCCAGCGTCATATTACGGCCAAAGCCGAATTGCCCCAAAAACGGCGAAATTAAATCAACGCCGGTACGCACGGCGACGTCATAAAAATAGGTGTCGCAGGATTCAACAATGGCAGCTTCCATGTCCACCATGCCATGACCGGTTCGTTTCCAGTCGCGATAAATCCGGTCGTCATTGGGTAGCTGATACCAGCCCTGATCGTCGATTTCTTCGTTCCAACTGGTGGTGCCAGCATCAATCATGGCCAAACCCAGAAAGGGTTTCAGGGTGGATGCGGGTGGATACTGTCCTCGACGGGTACGATCGAATAGCGGTAAGTCCGGATTATCTCTTAATGCGGAATAATCCTTATGGGAAATGCCGGTAACAAATAAATTAGGGTCATAGCTGGGGTTGCTGTAGATACTGAGAATACCGCCACTGGCGACTTCAATCGCGACTAATGCACCACGACGACCTTGCAGTTGTTGCTCCGCCAGTTGCTGAAGCCGTGTATCCAAATGCAGGGTAATGTCGTCACCGGGAATCGGATCGGTTTGTTCAATTACCCGTAAAATTCGGCCTCGGGCATTGGTCTCGACTTTCTGATAACCCACCTGGCCATGCAAATCGGCCTCGTATTGTTTTTCGATCCCTAATTTACCGATAAAGCGCGTAGCACTGTACTGACGTTTTTTATCCAGGTCTTCGTCCAGTCGATTCTGTTCTTTCTGGTTAATACGGGCGACGTATCCCAGTACATGAGCAAAAGATTTGCCCTGTGGGTAATGCCTGACAAGCTGTGCCTCAACATCGACACCGGGCAGGTAGGTGCGATTAACCATCACTTTGGCAATTTCTTCTTCACTGAGCTTGTGTCGCAAAACGATGGGTTCAAAAGGCCGACGGCGATATTTACGGCGTTTTTCAAACTGTTCCTTATTGCGCCCTGAGATACCAATCAGCTTATCCAGGTAGCTGATGGTCTGCTCCATGTCGTTAACTCGTTCGGGAACCAGCGTCAGGCTGTAAGACGGCACATTCTCCGCCAACAGCACCCCATTGCGGTCATAGATGAGTCCCCGGTTGGGTGCAATGGGTTTGAGTTGAATCCGATTGTTTTCTGACAGGTCGCGATATTTTTCGTGCAAATCGATCTGCAGGTGCATCATGCGCCAGCCGAGGATGCATAACATCAGAAATATGATGATCGCCAGCACAATCGCCCGGGAACGAAACAGCAGTTTTTCCGCTGATTTATCCCTGAACGAGTGCTCCCACATAATGGTTTCCTGGCTTACTTGTGGTAGGGGTGCCCCTGGAGAATACTCCAGGCACGGTACAGTTGTTCGGCCATCAGCACCCGCACCAGAGGATGGGGAAGAGTCAGATTGGATAACGACCAGCGTTGTTTCGCCAACGACAACACGTCCTGCGTCATACCATCCGGGCCGCCAATCAGCAGAGCGACATCGCCTCCCTGCATACGCCAGTTGCTGAGGTTTTCTGCCAGCTGCTCGGTCCTCCAGGGTTTACCTTTTACATCCAGTGCAACCACGTGATCCTGGGGGCGAATGGCTTTTTTCAGCGCTTCCGCCTCCTGTTGCATGGCCTTTTCTTTACTGGTGTTTTTGGCGCGGTGCCCCGGGTTGATTTCGACCAGCTCCAAAGCGCAATCGCTAGGCAGTCGTTTGGCGTATTCCTGATAGCCTTGTTCAACCCAGGCTGGCATTTTGGTGCCAACCGCCAGCAAGCGAAGCTTCATAGAAAATCAGTCTTCGCTGTCTTCTGGCTCACCCCAGAGGCGCTCCAGATCGTAAAAGTGGCGCGATTGATCGGTCATTACGTGAACCACAACATCACCCAGATCGATGAGTACCCAGTCGGCGGCTGCACGGCCCTCAGTGCCATTCGGTCGCAAACCTGCATGTTTGGCTTTTTCCTCCACGTTGCCAGCAACGGCTGTGACATGGCGGTTAGAGGTACCGGTGGCGATGATCATCCAGTCGGTAACCGAAGTACGGCCACGGACATCCAGTTCAGTGATGTTTTGCGCTTTCATGTCGTCCAGCGCGTCAACCACCAGAGATTTAATTTGCTCAGTTTGCATTAAGTTCTATCGATAGAGTTGATGTTGGTTTAAGTATTCCAGTACCGCGTCCGGCACCAGAAAGCGGATATTGTCGCCTTGCTTGATAGCCTGACGCAAGTAAGAAGCCGAGATATCCAGTTCAGGCAGCGCTTTCAGGCAAATTCTGCCATGTTCAGCGGCCAGAAGTTGCGTTATGTCGCTTTGGCGCTGCGACAATTGCTGCTGTTGCCAGTCACTGGCATTGGACTGCTGGGCAGAATCCAGCTCCGGGCGGCTGACAACCAGCAAATTAGCCAGTTGCAGCAATTCCAGCGGTTGATGCCAGAATTCGAAACCCTGCCAGGCATCGTCACCAATCACCCAGGTGAATTGCACCTCAGGGTGTTGCTGCTTCAGTGCACTGACAGTAACGGCGCTGTAGCTTAAATCGTCACGTTGCAGTTCGATTGCACAGGGTTCAACGCCGGTTAACGATTCACAACCCAGGCTGACCATCTGCAGGCGTTGCTCGCCGCTTGCCTGGGGCTGTGGCCGATGCGGCGGTATACGATTCGGGATCAGCAAGACTTTGCTGAAACCAAGATCGCGCAGCTGCGCAGCAATGCGTAAATGACCGATGTGGATGGGGTCAAAAGTCCCGCCGAGCAATGCCCAGCGGTTTTGCGGTTGTGACATAGCTCTGTTATTGACGGATTTCGCCATTGCCCAGCACCACGTATTTCTGTGATGTCAGACCTTCCAGACCTACCGGGCCACGGGCGTGGATCTTGTCGGTGGAAATACCAATCTCGGCACCCAGGCCGTATTCAAAGCCATCAGCAAAGCGGGTTGATGCGTTAATCATCACCGAGCTGGAGTCGACTTCAGTCAGGAAGCGACGCGCCAGTGTGTAGTTTTCACTGATGATGCTGTCGGTGTGATGGGAGCCGTAGTGATTGATGTGTTCAATCGCCTGGTCCATATCGTCGACCAGTTTGATCGACAGAATTGGCGCCAGGTACTCGGTGTGCCAGTCGTCTTCGGTTGCCGGAATGGCATCGGCAAGGATTTCGCGGGTGGCATCACAACCACGCAGTTCTACACCAATCTCACCATAAGCTTCAGCCAATTCTGGCAAGACGCTGGCGGCCATGGCTTTGTGTACCAGCAGCGTTTCCATGGTGTTACAGGTGCCGTAGCGATGCGTTTTGGCATTAATCGCAATGTTCACGGCTTTGGTTTTATCGGCGAACTGGTCGATGTAGACGTGACAAATGCCGTCTAAATGCTTGATAACCGTAACTTTGGCGTCACGACTGATACGTTTGATCAGGCCTTTGCCGCCACGTGGGACAATCACATCAACGTATTCTGGCATGGTAATCAGCTCACCCACGGCCGCACGATCTGTGGTTTCAACAACCTGAACTGTTTCAGCTGGTAAGCCAGCTTCAGCCAGACCTTTGGCGATGCATTCGGATAGCGCCTGGTTGGCTTCAATGGCTTCTGAGCCACCACGGAGGATGGCTGCGTTACCGGATTTCAGACACAGGCTTGCCGCTTCGATGGTTACGTTAGGGCGGCTCTCGTAGATAATACCGATAACACCCAGAGGGACGCGCATTTTACCGATCTGAATACCGCTGGGGCGGTATTTCAGGTCGGTGATTTCACCCACAGGATCAGGCAGCGCAGCCACCTGCTGCAGCCCCTCGATCATGGTGTCTATTGTGGCATCGGTCAGTTGCAGGCGATCGAGTAGAGCAGCATCCAAACCATTGTCTTCGCCACGTTTCATATCGCGCTGGTTGGCGATTTTCAGCTGGTCGCGTTGTTCACTGATGGCATCAGCAATGGCCAGTAATGCGGTATTTTTCTCCTGGCTGGAAGCACGGGCAATCGCACGTGAAGCTTTGCGCGCATTGGCACCCAGGGTTTTCATATATTCGGTAACGTCCATCGATTACACCGGTCTGTACGGGGTTGACGAGAAAGGCCGCTAGTATATACCAACTGCGCCTTGTACTACACTTAGGCAAGTTGCGGCGGATAACATCAGCAAAGCCGTTCGTAGCCTTCACTCATCCCAATGACTGGATTGTTTCTACATGGAAAAAGCACAGTTCCACAGTTTGGTGGTTATTCAGGTAAAAGTAATCTACTGCCTGCTGGCGGCCGCCGGACTGAGTGTGATTGCCGTACTCGATTTATCAGAAGGTAAGAAAGTGTTCGCTGCTGTGGCAGCCGGGTTTTCCCTGATGCTGGTGTTGTACTCTGGATACTTACTGTTGCGTCGTAAAAAACGCTCCTCGCCTTATCCGGAATGGATGCTGGTTGGTTTGTTATCCATTTTTACTCTGTTTGGGATGAATCAGAGTGCGCAAGTGGTGCACTGGGTGTATTTTGTCCCGATCTACACCTACTTTCTGTTTCCTTTTCGGGTTGCCAGCTATATCACCCTGGTCTACAGCGTTGCGCTGGTGCTGTTGGTACTGAATCACTATGACAGCTACATGCGACTGCAACTGCTGTTTACTTACGCGGCCTGCTATACGTTTTCTGTGATGTACGCTCTGGTTAATGAACGCAATAACCAGGGACTGACGGAAATCGTAAATACCGACCCGTTAACTCAGGTATATAACCAGCATCAACTGGGCCTGGACCTGAATAAAGAGATGACCCGCGCAGACCGTCAACGCAGTCAGCTGGTGTTATTGGCGGTGGCGACGCCGACTGCCTGGCATCAGCTTAAAGTTGAAGATTATGATCAGCGCCTCAGTTATCTGGGCAAAAAATTACGCAAGAGCCTGCGTAATTACGATGCCTGCTATCGGTTAAATACGGATGACTTCGCCATACTGATGCCTCACAGTGAACTGGCAGAAGCTGATGCTTTGAAACAACAGATTCATGAGGCTATGCAAAGCAGTCGCTATCCGGAACTGCGGCAGCTGGCGATGCACGCCGAGGGTTATCGACCCGATGACGACAGTGACAGTCTTACCGATCGGGTCATGGAGGCGCTCCATGTTGCATGATCTTTCACAGGAACAATTACAACCACGGTTACAAATTGTGGTGTATACCCTGGCCGCGGTTGCCGTCAGCATTCTGATGTATGACCAGTATCGCCAGGGGCTTTACCCTTTGGTTCTGAGTAATGCGATTGCCATTCCAGCATTTTTATTCAGCGCCATTTTTGTTTTTATTAACCGCAATCGCGAAATTTTCACCTGGGTGAATTACCCGCTGATTTTGTTATTAGTGACGCTGGCGCTTTACCAGTTGCGCCACTATCCGCAACTGATGATTCACTATTTATACGCGGTGCCACTGTTCAGTTATTTTTGTTTGCCGATCATGCAGGCAACGTTTTTCAATTTTCTGGTGGCGATCGCTGTGATTGCCATTGTCTGGTCTGATTCGGGCACTGCTTATGGTTTGCGCACCGGGACCAACTATCTGCTGTTGCTCGGTTCTGCCTGGTGTTTTGCCTATCTGACGTTACTGAAATCAGAGTCATTGAAGCGACTGGCACTGACCGATGCTGAAAGTGGTGCGTATAACAGTCGCCACTTTTCGCATACGCTGGAGAGGGAAATTGCCCGCAGCGAAAGTACCCGCCAGTCAGTTTCTCTGATTGGTTTGGTGATTGAAGATTACAAACAGCTGATGGATATTCACGGTAATCGTGCTGTTCAGCAATTGCTGCCTGCCTTTGTGCGCCGTGCGCAGGATCAGATTCGTGCTGCAGACGAGGTATTTCGACTGGATGAGGATAAGTTTGTATTGGTATTGCCTCACTGTCCTGAAGACGGAGCGATCGTACTGATGGAGCGGGTGAAACGTAATCTGCAGCAGCATGTATGGAAGCCAGTAGCGGAGATGACATTAGAAACCGCAGCGGTTACCTGGCTACCGGGAGAAGACAGCAAAGATGTGGAAAAACGTCTGGAAATGAAACTGAAGAAACAGAAACTCGCCAGTCTGCAATTGGCCGCCTTTGCCGACGGCTGATGCCGTCGTTCATCGCAGTTTCATGTCAGATGCTGGTGCAGATGATGCGAACCAATGTCTGGGTTTTCACTTCCGGCAGATTCAGTTTGCCGTAGAACTCGGCCGGATCATGAACCGTCACTTGCTGAAAACCATCCTGTTGAAAACCGGCTTTGATGGCATCGTCGCTGCGGTAATGCAGTGGCCACTGCCCGCGGGTGAAAAAGCCCACCAGTTTTTGCGCCAACTGAACGTATTTATACGATGGGTGGTGAACAAAATCCGGGTACAAATCGGTCACATAATAACCTTTCGGAAATTGCTTCAGACCTTCAGCCATTTGAGACCAGACCGTCTTAATGGTTGCCAGATCAAAATAGTTGACCAGGCCTTCGGTGACGATGACAGTTTTTTTGTTTGGATCGAGTTGTGATAGCAAGGCTTTAATCGATTGCTCGCCACTTTTTTCCAGAATATTGCACGGCAATACCCGATGGTTTGGCTGGCTGCCAATGTTGTTCAGTAACGTTTTTTTCCGTTCTGCCATACCCGGTAAATCGCCTTCAATGTAGTTCAGCTGAGGGTATTTCTGTTTCAGACGGTAGCCGCGTGGTGATAATCCAGAGGCCAGCTCCAATATCTGCTCGACTCCTTGTTCCTGGATCAGTGTTTCCACCTGATGATCAATGACGGAGTGGCGTTGCAGCAGAAATATATCGATATCGGCACCTGCAACCAGGCGCAGAAACGCATTGACAGGGGTTAGTGCGGCATTGGCAATCCGCCCCATTCCGGTGGCAAAGCCCGGCGCCGATAAGCCATGTTTGTACCAGACGTAGCCGGTGTAATGCGCTGAAATACTGATGCGTGAGGTATCTGTGCTGGCTGCACTGCTGGAATCAATCGCGGACGTCATGAAAAACCCGGGAGAATTATCATTGTTGTTAGTGGCAGTGAGCATAACCGGAAAGCGGGTTCAGAGCCACGCCTTCAGTTGTGGCGATCTGACGTTACCCCGGTTGTTTTTAAGAGCCGGGTTACTGATTCTGGTTCCGGTAATAATTCAGATCCTTTTGCGCACTGCCTAACTGATACTCCAGATCGGCTACGGTTTGTTGCAGTTCTTTGGTGTGTTCCACTTCGCGCTGGTGCTGTTCGAGCACCTGTTGCATGTCCTGCTTGGCGGTTTCTACCTCATTTTTCCAGCGGCGACTGAGCTGAAAGCCCACCAAGCCACCGCCAATTACCATGCCCGCAATAATCGCAAATACCAGTACCATTGTTTTTGTCCATCATTTATCGGAATAACCCAAGAGTTTAACAAAGCTAGCCGCGTCTGACTCTGTTAAAATGCTGCGTTTTCGGATTCACACAATTAAGGTAACGCTCGTGACTATAAGCCAGCTGGTTGAAGAAAGCGGTGCGCAGATGCGTATTTTTGATCTTGGCCGACGCATCACTAAGATCTCAAAAAAAGACTTTGCTGATTTTGAGCAGCTTGGCAAAGCTTATCCAACACCGTATCTGAAACACGCCTGGATTGCGGTATTGAGCTGGAATCCGAAAAAGGCCGGGCAACACAATATCTGGTTTTTGAAATTACCATTGGATGAACAGAATATCCTCCAGCCAGGGCCTCGCGATGCTTTCCTGCAGCATTGGTTACGTGTGGTTGCGGATCCGGATAAAGAGCATGGTGAAGCGCCTTGTAGCTTTAAACCTGACCAGAATCGCATGGCCTACTTTCACGCGGTGTCGCTGATCACACTGGCTCAGCCTGCTACGCAGTACTACGCAACAGCGCGTGCTTATTTAAGCGGCGATCTGGGCTGGGACAACTGGCAGCAACTAGGATTACAGGGATTGGCCGAAGTGGTTGCCCGCATCGCTGAAGACAATAACGAGAGACTGCTGGCTCAAGCGATTGGCCAGATGCCAGCGGTGCCGCGCAATGTGCTGCTGGGGTATCTGGAAAACAGTCAGCCTGGCCACGAGTTGACGGTCGCCATTAACGATTGCTTGTCGACCGTTGTTGCGGCTGGTCCGCAAGCAGCGGATCTGGCAGCGTTTGCCCGAGCATTGTCAAACAGTGTGAATGAACAGCAGCGCCAGCTACTGTTGCAGGCGATTCTGGCGCACCCGGTGAGTCAATCGGTCGAAGTTCTGGCCGCGATTGGCAGTCGCTGCTGGCATGATTTGGAAGGTGAGCTGCTAAAGGCATATCTGGAATGTCTGGCCGTTAATGAGCAGGGAGACAATGCCTTCATGGCTCTGGTCGCTGATCTGATGACCTTGGCAGGGATGCGAGAACGCATTCTCACGGTATTCCGCAGCCCTGAGCGCAGCGACGCTTTATCCCGTGCAATCGGCAAGCTGATGAATCTGGTGTCTGCCAATACCGGTTCAGGCCCTGGTGGCGGTTCGGTGCAGTAGGCGTTAATCATGGAGCTATCGTCCAGTTGTCCATGTTGCTCCGGCCGATCCTACGGTGAATGTTGTTACAACGTTCACCACGGGGAAGCGGCACGGAATCCAGAGGCGTTGATGCGTTCGCGTTACAGCGCCTTTGCGATTGAAGATGCCGATTATCTGTCTGCCACTTGGCACAGCCAAACCCGACCACAAAATCTATCGCTGGAGCCGGATACACACTGGCTAAGGCTGGAAATTGTCGATAGTTCAGAGCGTGGCGATGACGGTGAGGTCACTTTTATCGCAACGTTCCGCGAAAAGCAGGAATGGCTGCGCCTGAGCGAAACATCACGCTTTATTCGCGAAAACGGTCGCTGGTATTACCTGGATGGTAATGCCAGCTTTGAGACGTTTAAGCCCGGACGCAATGACCCTTGTCCCTGTGGTAGCGGTCAGAAGTTCAAAAAGTGCTGTGGCTGAAAACGGGTTTCAGTAACGGATGGGTTAATCCTGCTGAGAGCGGGTCATGCCCTTCAACAACATTCCCCAGGTCATTGCCAGGGCGCCAAGTGTCGATGCCAGCAGCATCAGATTAACGAATAAGGTGTTGCGCGCGTAATACGTCGATAAGGGCGCTTCAATATCGGTACACTCGCCATTGTCGAAGTTATAGTAACCTCCTTGTTGAGTGCACTCCGTTACTGCCGATAGCTCCAAACCATACAACATCACCAATAACAGGCCAGGTAAGGCAAAAAGCAGCGACCCATAACGCAGCAACATGGCGATTTCTCCGAAATTTTAATAGTAAAAGTACGATCTAACTTGACATAAAGGGGCTAATGTTTTCAGCTTAGCGACTAGACTACGCCTGAAAAATGATAATAACTGATGCCGCCTATTATGTTACGAGCTATGAAACGAGCGTTTATTGTACCAGCCTTGTTACTGGCCTTCCAAAGCCATGCTGCTACTGAAGACCTGGACTCCCTGTTAACTTCGATTAAATCTGATATTCAGAATCAGCGCCTTTCCAGTCCGGCTGGTAACAACGCGCTGGAGCGAATTACCGCATTTCGCGAGCAAGCCCCGTTTGATTTCCGTGTTGTGCCACTGACTTATCAGTGGGGAGAGGCATACGTGGCGCTTGCCGATGCAGCCATTGCTAAGGGGCAGATTGATAAGGCTCAGGGCTATCTCGATAAAGTTTGGTATGTTGCATCCCTGACTCCGGGTCTGGAAGAAATGCAGGCGAAGGTTGACGCGGCAGGACAGGGGGCAAAAACAGCGGCCAAAGGCGGCGCCAAACAAGCGGCTAAGACCGCGACTCAGTCAAAACCCAAAGGTCCAAGCAAAGCTGAGTTAGCCCGTCAGAAGAAAGTGGCTGCAGCTGCGGCAAAAGAAAAAGCTCGTCTGGAAGCCGAGCGTAAGCGCAAGCTGGAGCAGGCCAAGCGCGAAGCTCTGGCCGAGAAGAAACGCTTACAGGCAGAGCTTAAGCGTAAACAAGAGCAGGAGCGTCAGCGTCGTCTTGCCGCGGCTAAAGCGGAAAAAGAGGCAGCTGCAAAACGTGCGGCAGCGGCAAAAGCACAAAAAGCTGGCAAGAAGGTCGTGGCCAAGGCAGCGCCTGTGCCGGTTGTTAAGACCGCAACTGCGTCTGAAGTGCAGGGGGCTCGTGCGCTGTGGCAGTCGGCTAAAGAAAATACGGCACCATTGGCCAGCTACCCGGTTGACGCTGAGATGGTTGCTAATCGCGATCGCTCGATCGCCGAAAACCTGGAGCCGGTGTGTAAAGCCATTCTTGAGAACGACGCATCAGTGGTATTACACACTTCAGATAAGGCTGATTATCGTTGGCTGACGGTGCGTCTAACACTGGGCCTGCGTCGCCTTGATAGTTCCTTCCGTCTGCGCCACAGCCACCAACCGGCTACCGGTGATGAGCCCTTTATTACCCTTCACCCATCCAGAGGGGTGTCGCTGGTTCGCCAGGTTGAGCGCTGAGTTGACGCTCTCAGGTCAATAAAAGAGGCATAAAAAAACCGGCGTCAGCCGGTTTTTTTATGCCTCTGCTTAATTCCGTTTTTCCGAAGCATCGTTTGCAGTCGTAAGAGCATAGTGCATGACGTGGTAAACCCAGTGTTGCTCCATCGTACCGCCAAACAGATGCGCCCAGGGACCAGCTGCATACAAGGCGACGTCTTCGCCGCCGTGAGTTTCACTTTCTAACGGTACCAGCGCCTGCTGCAAATAATCGGCTTGCTGAGCGCGTTCCGGATCAACCGAGGGGCGGTCCCCATGTTGCCAGTCTACGGCGCCGGGACCATTTCGATAGTTAATCGAGGTGTAATAACCACCATCGTCCAGTTTTTTTGCTGATGCCTCAGGCCGTCCCAGGTCATCGTTACCTTTCACCACGCCCAGCATGGGATTGCCGCGTGTGGCGTAACCTGCCAGCGTGAGTGTGTGGCTGTGATCGGCTGTGACAACCAGTAACGTGTCGCTCAGATCGATATTGTTCAGTAACCACTGTACTGTTTGATGTAATTCCTGGGTTTCATTCAACGCTTTATAGCCACTTCCAGCGTGATGGCCATGATCAATTCGTCCGGCTTCAATCATCAAGGCGTAGCCTTTACCGTTATTGTGTTTCAGTCGCTGCAAGGCTGCTTTGGTTATATCCAGCAGGTCTGGGGTATCTGCTGCGCGTTGATCGATATAAGGCAGGTGTGAGCTGGAAAACAGGCCCAGCCAATGACCCGACGTCAGATCAGCTTGCTGCAGTTGCTGTCGGGTCGTGATGACGTGCTGATCAGGGCTTTGTTGTTGCCAGCGCGTGAGTAAATTCTGTTGGTCCTGGCGTTTGCCGCCCTGGTCTTCTGGCAGGAAGTGACGTTTGCCACCGCCAAACACCACCTCTAACGCCTGAGTGTCGTTGCTCTGGTCAATCAGCTGCTGGGCGATATCGCGGCAGTTATCGGCCTTAGCCGAAGCACTGAGTTTGTCGTCGCTTTCCCAATTGCGTTCAACGCTGTGCGCGTAAAGTGCGGCCGGTGTTGCATGTGTTACTCGTGCAGTCGTGACGATACCAGTGGCTTTTCCCTGCTGTTCCGCCAGATCAAACAAGGTTGCTAGCTGATGTTGCTGACCTGAAGCACATTGGCCGCGTTGTGCGTTATCCGATATCGACAGAATACCCGCCTTGGTTTTGTATCCGGTAACCAGGGCTGTCATGGTGCCTGCGGAATCCGGGGTTTGCTGGTTGGTATTGTAAGTTTTAATCAAGGCGGAATAGGGCAACGTTTCAAAACTTAAACTGAACTCTTCTCCCAGTAGCCCCAATTGCTGACCACTGTAAATTCGGGCTGCAGTTTGGTTTGCGATACCCATACCATCTCCGACCACCAGGATGATATTGTTGGCTCGACTGGTATTGGATTGCGGCGCTGCGGTGGCGGCCGCCTGTTGTCCGGAGGCAAACCATTGTGCAGAGCTGGTGGTATCTTTTACCGGCAGTGCAGGTTCACAGCCTGCTAACAACAGCGATGCCGATATGACAGCGATGGCTGGGGCAGTGGCTTTCAGTATCATGTTATTGCTCCTCTGCACTGTGTGACGGGGTCAATGTTTGCGGACTCAGGGATGACGGATTTGACGTTGGGAAGCCCAAAGCTCGGCGAATGAGGTGGTAAATGCTGTGTTGTTCCAGCAAACCGTGAAACAGCTGCGCCCCGGGCCCTTGAGCGTGCAATGCGACATCATCACTACCGTGAGTCTCGTATGATTTTTTCCCTAATGCGGCTTGATAAAAATCCGGGTCCATTGGGTTGGTCGCCTTATGCGGTTCGTTATGCCAATAGATACGGCCCGCCTGGCGATGAGCATGATTGGCCGAGCTACTGCCGCCAGCACCGTTGGCATAGCCCAGTGTGGTGTAGGGTTGATTATCCGCCGCCAATGTTAATCCGTTATTATGGCTGAAGCCCAATATCGGATTACCGCGCGCCGGGTAGCCAGACATTGATAGCGTATGGCTGTGATCCGCTGTGACGACCAGTAGTGTCTCGCTATTGGCTTGCTGTTCGGCTGCGGCAATCGCATCAGAGAACTCAACCGTTTCGTCCAGCGCCCGATGAGCGTTACCCAAATGGTGGCCATGATCAATTCGGGCACCTTCCACGATCAGGATATAGCCACGCAGACGTTCCGCTTTAACTTTGTGTTGCAGGTAAGACACTGCAACCTCCGTCATTTGTTGCAAACGCGGTTGGCTGTCAGGAGCATCTTGATGATAAGCCAGGTGACTGTTGGCAAATAATCCCAAAACCGGAGAGGAATCGTTTGTATCCAACATCGTTAGCTGTTGTTGAGTTTCAATATATCGACCAGCAGGAAACTGAGTCAGCCAGTCACGAATCAGATTGCCTTTATCCCGCTCGCCCGCTGTGTGTTCATCCGAGGTCACAAAATTACGTTTACCACCCCCCAATGCCAGATCTAATCCTGCGGGGTAGGCCTGATGAATCAACTGCCATGCGATATCTCTGCACCCAAATTGTTTGGCTTCAGAGGTCAGGTCACTGTCGGCCTCCCAGCCACGTTCGGGTGAATGTGCATAAGCTGCGGCGGGCGTGGCGTGAGTAAGGCGCGCTGTGGTAACAATGCCGGTGGCGAAGCGATTCTGCTGCGCCCATTGCAACAATGTCTGTTGTTTGTGGTTTTGCCATCCTGCACAGATAGTACGGTCTTGCTCTGGCCCCAGCGCGATGATACCGGCACGGGTTTTTACGCCTGTGGTGATGGCGCTCATCGTTCCGGCCGAATCGGGCGTTTGCTGATTGGTGTTGTAGGTTTTGATTAATGCGCTGTAGGGAAATGACTCAAAACTCAGATTGTTTTCTTCACCGCTTCTGCCCAGGCGTTGACCTTCAAAAATACGTGCTGCCGTTAGTGTGGTAACGCTCATACCATCGCCGAGGAAGAAAATCAGATTGCTGGCTTTTGACGGCAGTTTTGCCTGCTGCTGGCGTTGTTCCAGTCGCAGCGTTAGCCATTGCTGGCCCTGATGAAAATCCGGTGTACTGGATAACGCTCCTGAAGCATTACTCAATGGTGTCAAAAAAGTCCCGAGCAGCAGCAGGGAAGAGAGATAATGGCGGCGCATATGCAAAGTCCTGTAAACATCACGGAGGGCAGTCTATATCCGACATCAGGGTGACTGCAAAACGTAATCAGCGTGTTACACTGCACACACTTTTTTTGTCGATTTTTATTGTTAGATTTTTATGCGTTTGTTTAATCGTTTGTTCAGTGTTTTAGCGGTGTCTCTTTCTTTCTCTGTCAGTGCTGCTGTTATTGTGCCATCGGTGCCCCAGCTTGATGCTACTGCCTACGTCCTGATGGATGCCGATAGCGGCAAAATTCTGGTGGAAAAAAATGCGGATAAGCAAATACCACCGGCCAGCCTGACCAAAATGATGACCAGTTATGTTGCTGTACATGAACTGGCAATGGGGAATGTTGAAGAACAAACGCAGATTCCCATTAGCGTCAAAGCCTGGCGCAAGAAAGGCTCCCGCATGTTTGTCCGTGAAGGCACTCAGGTACCGTTGATTGATCTGTTGCGCGGCATCATCGTGCAATCGGGTAATGACGCGTCGGTTGCTGTGGCGGAATATTTCTCCGGCTCAGAAGATGCCTATGCTGAATGGATGAATCAGTACGCCGAGCGTTTCGGAATGACCAATACTCAGTTTAAAAACGCCACTGGCTGGCCGGCAAAAGGTCATTATTCCTCTGCGGGTGATATGGCACGACTGGCATTACGCATCATAAAAGATCATCCGGAATATTATCAGCTGTATGCCGAAAAGTACTTTGAATACAACAATATTCGCCAACCTAACCGTAACAAGCTGCTGTGGCGTGATCCGAGTGTTGATGGGTTAAAAACCGGCCACACTGATGAGGCGGGTTTTTGTTTGGCGGCTTCCGCAGTCAAAGACGGTACGCGTTTTATAGCCGTTGTTATGGGAACCCGCAGTGAAGAGGCGCGGGCCCGTGAGACGCAAAAGTTACTGGCTTATGGTTTTCGTTATTTTGAAACGCATAAGTTGTATGACGCAGGGCAAGGTCTGCAAACCAAGCAGGTATGGCTTGGAGCAAACGATCAGATTCGTTTGGGTGTCGCCGACGAGTTGTACCTGACGTTGCCTCGCGGCGCTAAAGGTGAACTGCAAATTGACATCTTATCCGATGAATTTTTGGAAGCTCCAATCAAGCAAGGTCAGGTGATGGGCACGGTAACCGTGCGCATGGCAGATAAAGTCCAGGCAGAGCTACCGCTGGTGGCACTGGAAGACGTCGAGGATGCAGGTTTCTTTGGCCGCCTGATCGGTAAAATAAAACTGTTCTTTGCCAAGTTATTTGCCTGACATGGCGTTTAGCGGGTTTCTGAATGGCTGCCATTGCGCAGCCATTTTTTGTTTCGGGAACCGATGAATTTCGGCTGTTAGTCAGCTCCAAAGTATAAAAATGCTATCCTGCATTTTAACGTTTGTGACTAACGGCCAATAGCGCTTGAAATTGTTTCAGGTTACAACCATATAGGTCTGAGTTCAGAATATGAGTGATGACCAAGAGAGGCGAACAGTGAGTCAGCCAGAAGCTCCAAAGATTGAATTCCCCTGTGCTAATTATCCGATTAAGGTTGTGGGTAAGGGGAAAGAGGATTATGACCGGGTAATCTTTGACATTATTGCGGTACATGCCCCGGATTGTGACTTCGCCCGATTGACGGCACGCGACAGCAAAAATGGCCGCTTTCGCGCGATAACGGTTTATATCACGGCCACTGGTATTGATCAGCTACAGCAGATTCATTCCGATCTCAGTGCCCATGACTATGTACATATGGTGATCTGATGACGTCAGTGCGGGTTCGAAAACTTGGCCTTCAGGACTACGAAACCGTTTATCAGCGTATGACGGCGTTTACCACAGCGCGCGACGAGCAAACTGAAGACGAGTTGTGGTTTCTGCAGCACGATCAGGTTTTCACTCAGGGACAGGCAGGGAAGGCGGAACATGTATTAATGCCCGGTGACATTCCCGTTGTACAGAGTGATCGAGGTGGTCAGGTAACCTATCATGGGCCCGGTCAGCTGGTGGTGTATCTGATGGTAGATATCGAACGCAAAGGTTTTGGTCCACGTCAGTTAGTCTCAGCAATCGAAGATGCCATTGTCGCAACGCTGAAAAAATGGGAGATCGTATCGGCGCCAAAATCCGATGCGCCTGGGGTGTACACTGCTGAGCGTAAAATTGCCTCCCTTGGATTGCGCATAAAACAAGGTCGCTCGTTCCACGGTCTGGCATTGAACATCGATATGGACCTGGAGCCATTCCAGCGCATTAACCCGTGCGGGTACGCGGGCATGCAAATGACTCAGGTGGTGGACGAGACAGCTCAGCCTGTAACGTATGATGATGTTGCGGCTGAATTGCAGCACCAGTTGGTTGCATTGCTGGATTATCAAAAAGCAGAGATTACGGATGAAACCATCTGATCATGGATGTCTGTGAGCTGCGAAAGCCAGTGTTGCTGTCTATACGACTGGCTTTTCTATAAGTGCTTAACTGCTGACTGTTAAACCGACTTCAGCGGAATCAAATTGTTTGTGGCGTTATCACCTGGAATTACCGGTAGCTCGATACCCAGGTTGTTTTTTTCAAATACCTGATCGGCCCGATAGCTGGATCGCACCATGGGGCCGGAAGCCACCTCCATAAAGCCTTTCTCCAGGCCAACATCGCGGAAGTGATTAAACTGTTCAGGTGTTACATAGCGATCAATCGGTAAATGGTTTTTGGTTGGTCGCAGGTACTGGCCAAGTGTCAGGATATCTACGCCAATGGCGCGCAGCTCGTCCATGGTTTGATAAATTTCTTCGTCGGTTTCACCAATACCAACCATCAAACTGGTTTTTACCAGTACGTCCGGATTGTGACGTTTAGCAAATGCAAGTACATCTAAAGTCTGCTTATAGCCTGCGCGTGGGTCCCGGACAACGTGTGTCAGGCGTTCAACGGTTTCAACATTTTGAGCGAACACATCAAGACCGGCATCGACCACCTGTGCAACGTGTTGTTCTATGCCGTTAAAGTCAGGGGTCAAAGCTTCTACTTTGACATCGGGAGTGCGCGCTTTGATGGAGCTTATGCAGGCGGCGTAATGTGCTGCACCGCCATCGCTGAGGTCATCGCGGTCAACCGAGGTTAATACGATGTAGCGTAAGCCCATCAGCTCTACCGATTCTGCGGTGTTGGCAGGTTCGTCTTTATCCAACCAGCCCTTCGGATTGCCCGTATCGACGGCGCAGAAACGGCAGGCACGGGTGCAAACTGACCCCATTACCATGATGGTTGCGGTGCCATTTGACCAGCACTCTCCCATATTAGGGCAATGAGACTCTTCGCAAACAGTACTCAGCTTATGGCTACGGACATTGGCTTTGACTGCCTCAAAACGTTGGCCACCGGGGATCTGCGCACGTAACCATTTCGGTTTACGCTGAATCGGCGCATTTTCTGCGTGCCCGGAAGTCGCTTTAATACCATCCTTAATCGCGGCAATACCATGTTCGCTGCGGAATTTTTCACCACTGCGTGCGGTTGGTGTTCTGGCTTCGACTTCGAAAGGGTTTGATTGAGACTCGTGACTCATGTGATTCCTCTGGCAGGGCGATCGGCCCGGAATTACGAACTGCAAAACAAAAGTGTAACACAGGAGTACGTGTTAGAGAGTCAGGAATAGAGGTGCTGATCGTGCAGTACTATCAACTGCTCACTTTGATACGTCAAAGGCAGAGGTGTCGATTTATGGAATCAGAGGAGAGGGAGGTAATCTGCAGCGTCGAGCAGAGTAAAAATAATATGCGGCAAAGAGCCGCATATTATTAAGAGCTGAAAATTACTTCAGGCGGCCAACGTACTCCAGCTGACCAGGAACACTATTAGTGATCAGAGACCAGGCTTCAGGGTCGGTAGCGTTGTATACCGAGGTCGCTTTTTCATTATCAGTGTGAGAGATCCAAACTATCTCACCAAGCTTATCATGCTCGAAGGAGCCGGACGTGATGCGGCCGATGGTTCCACCTTCGATGTTTGGTAGACCATCTACACTCGGTTTTTTCGGCGATGATTCAATGCCTGGAACTTTTGTGGCAACTGCACTGCTGTCGGTCAGATCAAAGCTGTGGTATTCCCAAATCGGCAGACCAATGGCTTGTTTTGCAGACTCTTCGTCTTGAACTATCGGTTGGCCTGCATCGCTCATAATCAGGTTGTAAGCAATATTGCCCTTACCCGTTACAGCACCCATGGCCATCCGACCGTTATTGGTCAGGTTTTGCATGTTCAGGTTGTATGAATCATCAAATTCAGTTGTACCTTTTTTGACGCGAATGACACATGGCACATAGGCATATGGTACCCCCAGTTTGTATGCCGCAGCGGCAGCGGTGTATGACGCGAAATACATATTACCTTCGGCATCTTTTGCTGCACCTGATACCGCACCACAGTTATTAACAGAGTCTGTGTACAGCTGATCGGTATTACTATCAACGATAACTAATTTGGTCAGGCCGGTATCTGCGCCGCCCTTAGGATAAAAACCCATGGTGCCAACAAAATGATCACCGTCGGTGGTTGGGAATACCGTCCATTGAGTGCCTTCTTGATCTTCTTTCAGATGCGCCAACGAAATGGTATCGAGTTTATCTGTGGTTGCTGGGTCAAGATCAATCAGCTTCATGGTCGTTGGGTTGAATGCAATTACCTGCAGACCAATGTGATCCAGAGCGTAAGCTTTGGTAGGCGACATAAACTTAGTCGCGCGCAGCAGATTACGGCCGATGTTTGAAGTTACACCAGAGAAGTCCAGCTCTTTATCCAGCGTCGGAGTACCGTCATCGCTCACTGTGTAACGTCGTAATACGCCTGAGGTTTTCATACCGGCATAGAACGCACTGTCCGGATTGGCGCCATCTGGAATAGCGATACCGGTATATTCCTGGATAGCCAGAGCTTTCGTTGGATCAAACACAGTATCGGAATCCAGTGTGTTTGTGATGAAGTGCAAAGACACACCCGCATCAGTAACCCAGGCCGTACTTTTTACCAAATAAAGAGGCTTATTGACGGGGCTGGGGGATTGGTTCGTGGTTTTGTCGTTATCATCCGAGCCACATCCCACCAAGGACAGGCCTGCTGTCATACATAAGATAAGAGTTTTTAATTTCATTGATCCATTCCAAAAATAAAGATTCCCCATAACCAACTGACGCGCCTAGCGCCCAGCTTGGGGAACGTTTGAGTAAACTAACATCCTGCAAGGGCAATTGAGATTCAATCTCAATTGAAAAAAACGGCGCAAATGATAACTATTACCAAAAGGGACGGCAAGTAAAGTCCACTGCTTTTACGTTTTTTACACTCGTGAGAGAGATGTCAGGAAGCGTTGCTTTTTACTTGCAGATGGCCTTTACCAGAACGTAAGATTACTCATTCTCATTACCAGCCAAGCTTGAGATTCTTTATTTTATTGACGGTTTCAGGCTTAGGTTGTTGATATCTCTTATTTATTTAACCGGCCTTACCGCTCTGGATAATGACGTTATGCTCTCGCGTTGCAAACCTCTGACGATATGTCACATGACCAAACTGTTTGTCTTTTTCAGGCATCTGACGGCTACGTCAGTCTTCTTCTTCATGCATTCGCTCGCATGGGCAGCGAATGAATCGGGCAATAATGAAGAGGCGGCAGAATTGGATGATATTGTGTTTGTCGCAGAAGAGTCAGAGGAGGTTACTCTTGAACACTCCGCTGCAGCGGTGGATGTGATTAATCTGGAGTTTGATCAGAAGCTGACTGCAGATCTGAGCGAGGTGTTGTCGCGAGAGCCGGGTATCAGTATCCGCAGAATGGGTGCGCTCGGGGCACGAGAAAGGTTTTCTCTTAACGGGCTAGGTGACGAACAAATTCGCTTTTTCATCGATGGTATCCCGTTGGAAATGTCAGGCTATAAGTTTGGTATCAGTAGCATCCCGGTTAATTTGATTCAACGCGCGGTGATCTACCACGGTGTTGTTCCCATTGAATTTGGCGCCGATGCATTAGGCGGGGCGGTTAATTTGATAACGGCCAAAGGTCGTGATGGAACCGGCGGCTCAATTTCTCATAAGGCGGGTGATTTTGGCACAAACCAATCAACGGCAAACCTGAAATATGTTGATGACAACAGCGGTTTTTTCAGTCGCTTAAACGGTTTTTACGACTATAGCGATAATAATTATGAGGTTGATGTCACGGTTCCGAACATATTTGGGGAAAGGCTACCGTACAAAGCAAAACGTTTTCATAATGTTTATGAGGGTAAGGGGATAAATCTGGTTGCAGGGTATACGGGTCAGCGCTGGGCAGATTTGCTTCAGATGAGTCTGTATTCCAGCGAATACTATTCTGAAATTCAGCACAATATCAATATGAGTACGGTTTATGGGGAGCCCACAATTGAACGGCAAACCTATGGGGTGAACGTGCGCTATTTGCAGCAATTAAAAGATGAAGTATCGATTAAGCTGGTTGCTGGTACATCAGAAACAAAATCTGAATTTATTGATCTCGCAGAGTATTCCTATCTTTGGAACGGTAATCAGGTTATCACCCCCGGAGCAAGAGTTGGTGAAATTGAGGGGCCTTGCGACTGCACTTACAGGAGAAATACGCAATTCTCAATCATGCATTTGCAATGGGATGTGCTTCGCCAGCATTCAGTTGAGCTGTCTGTTGCTCCTACCTGGAATGAACAAACAGCAAGAAATTACTACTTTGATGATGTAACACTGGATTCTACTGATGCTGATCAAAGTATGTTTAGCCTGGTTTTAGGCGCGGGTTATACTGTCGATTTACTTGATGATAGATTTCAGAATGATTTGTTTATTAAGCGTTATCATCAGGAACGCAAGAACAGCCAACGAGATACAGCGCTTCGTATTCGTAAAAAGTTGAAAAGTGATGCTGAACGAATTGGCTGGGGGAATGGTTTTCGATATGCATTTTATAACTGGTTTATGGCAAAAGCTTCGTATGAGCAAGCTGTCAGGCTACCTAATTTTCGCGAAGTATTTGGTGATGCAGACGGTATTTTACCCAACCTTGAATTGAATGAGGAATATTCCAATAATTACAATTTTTCCTTAAAAATCACTGACCTTATTACAGATTACGGGTCATGGAATGGCGAAGTAAACTTTTTCCTTCGACAACTTGAAGATGCTATTGTTTTACTGAGATCGAATGATTCTGCGGTGTATCAGAATATCGCTCGCGTAGAATCTGAAGGGTATGATCTGTCAGCGGCATGGTCATCGCCAGAGGATTTTATTAATGTAAGCGTTAATCTCACCAATTATGATCTTACTAATACATCGACACAGGGCAGATTCGAGAAATTCAAGAATCAAAGAATTCCGAATACGCCCCTTACTTTTCTCAACGCAAAACTGGGTTTGAAATGGCATGGTGTCTTTTACGGGTATGATGAGTTTCATCTGAACTGGAATTATCGTTACGTCGATCGGTTTGAACTGATCTGGGATAACCAGGGAGATGCCAGTCTGGGTAAGCCATTTGTTGCTGAACAGAATAGTCATTCGCTTGGGGTGACTTACAGTGTGGATTTTTTCCCCTACATTGCCAGTGTTACGGCAGAAGTTCTGAACGTAACCGATCAAAAGCTGTTTGATTATTACGGTGTTCAGCGCCCCGGACGAGCATTTTCCATGAAGGCGGTTTTAGAATTCTAAGTGTTCGTTTAACGCCTGAGCCTGCTACGTCCGTTGTAGTTAAGCGGCTTATTGAAAAGCTATATACAGCGTTATGTATCAGGCAAAAATACATACAAAACCTGCCATGCAGCGGCATGGTAGGTTTTGTATCTCGTCATTCTGAGGCTACGATTTTGGGAAGTGGCTGGCCACTCGACTGATGAACGGGTCTTTTTTTATTTCACCGATAATGCGGGCTTCAGCAATTTCGTTACCATTTTCAAAAAACAGCAAGGAAGGTGGGCCGAATACCGCATGGTCCTGCATAAAAGCAACGTGTTCTGCGCTGTTGTCGGTAACGTCCAGTTTTATCCAGGTCATATGGCTGAATTGCTTTTGTACGTCAGCGTGAGAAAATATTTCCGCATCCATTACTTTGCAGCTGATGCACCAGTCAGCGTACAAATCCAGCATGATCGGGCGCTGACTCGTGTTGATCATCTCCTGTACTTTGGCGACAGACTCAGTTTTGAAAAACGGGCTGACTTGTTTCTCGGCTGTTTTGACAGAGGCTGTTATCGTCGGTGATACCGCCAGCGGTTTTAACGGATCGGATTGGCCTTGCAAAACGCCAACAAAAGCAATCGCTCCATACAGGAAAAATACCCAGGCGATACCTTTGACGATGCGCTGTTTTCCCGAGGTTGCAGGTTCAAATGCGCCGAGAACCACGCCATATACTAATGCCAGTAACGCCCACATCAGCAGTGACACCTGAGCTGGCAGGAAGCGTGATAACAACCAAATGGCAACACCTAGTAGCAGGATGCCGAAGAATGCTTTGATCTGATCCATCCAGCCACCGGCTTTTGGCAAAATCGATGCACCTGTGGTGCCCAGCACAATTAACGGTGCGCCCATCCCCAACCCGAGCGCCAGCAGTGCACTACCACCAAGCCAGGCATCGCCGGTCGTACTCAGGTAAACCAGAGCGCCGGCTAAGGGTGCTGATACGCAAGGAGAGACCACCAGAGCCGACAGGACCCCCATAATAAATACGCTGAACCACTGGCCACCTTGTTGTTTCTGGTTCAGATCGTTCAGGCGGTTACGTAAACCGGATGGCAGTTGCAGTTCATATAGACCAAACATTGCCAACGCCAGGGCGACAAATAAAACCGAGAAAACAATCAGTACCCACGGTGTTTGCATCCAGGCCTGAATATTGGCCCCTGCGCCCAGCAAGCCTACCGTCAAGCCCGCCGCGGCATAGGTCAATGCCATGCCAAGAACGTAGATGGTCGACAGGGCAAAACCTTTTGTCGGGGAGGTGTTGTTCTGGCCAAGAACCACAGAGGTCAGAATCGGCACCATAGGCAGTACGCAAGGCGTGAAGGTCAGGCCTAACCCCAACAGGAAGAACAGGCCAACAACAGCACCCCATGAGCGGTTGGCAAACCAATCATCTTCGCTGGTTGCTGCCGCAGTCGTGCTTTCGGTTGACGCTGGCGGAGTTGTGGCGGCATTGTCTGCGGTTGGCTGCGAGTTGACTGAAACTGGTTGATAGTCCAGTTTCAGTCGTTGTGGTGGATAACATAAACCCGCATCCGCACAGCCCTGATGGCTCAGTCTGTAAGGGCCAGGCTGCAATTCGGCTAAATCAAAACTGACACTTAAATCGTCATAAAATGCAGTGACTAAGCCAAAAGCATCGTCCTGTTTTTCTTTGCCTTGTTGAGAATAAACATCCGGATATAACTTTTCTTTTCCTTGCTTCAAATACAGACGGCTTTTGTACAGATAGTAGCCGTCGGCGGTGTCAAAGCGAACATTCAGACGGTTGCCATCTTCTTCAACAGTTAAAGGGAAAGCCTGGTCTACCGGCAGGAATTTGGGTTCGGCATTACCAACCACTTCATCCAGCAGGCTGGCTTGTGCAGACTGCCAGCTCAGAGTCAGCAGCAGTGATAATAATAGTGGGCCGAAACCAGATCGTGGGTTATGGCTTACTGCAGGTGAGCAGAGCCAGCCTCTAATCACAGAGATCAAAATAAAACTTCCTCATGGTCGTATACTCGCGCCAGCAGATATTTGCCAGCGATGTAGCTCATCAGGTGTTGCGTTTCACGGCTAACAGGGCGAGCGCTTTGAGCGCTTCTTTGGCATCTGAATCCGGTAAAAGTTCCAGTGCTTGCTGTGCTCTGGCGGCACAGTCATCGGCTTTCTGGCGCGTGTAGTCCAGGGAGCCGTTATCACGAACGATGCGTAATACGTCGTCCATGTTATCCAGGCCACCTTTGCGGATCGCCTGGCGAATCAGTTTTGCATCATCTTCTGGCGCATTGGCCATGGCGTGAATCAAGGGCAGTGTTGGCTTGCCTTCAGCCAGGTCGTCGCCAACGTTTTTACCTAAGGCTTCTGCATCGCCTTCGTAATCCAGTACGTCATCAACCAGCTGGAACGCCAGGCCCAGTTCTCGGCCATAAATCTTCAGGGCATCGGATACACCCTGATCCAGTTCCATCAGGCGAGCGGCACCATAGGTCGACGCCTCGAATAACATAGCGGTTTTGCCATGAATCACGTCCATATATTGCTGTTCGGTTGCATTCGGGTTTTTGACGTTGGTCAGCTGCAATACCTCGCCCTCAGCAATCACGCTGGTGGCGTGGGATAAAATATCCATTACTTCCAGTGATTTGAGGTCAACCAGCATCTGAAATGACCGACTGTATAAAAAGTCGCCGACCAGAACGCTCGGCGCATTGCCCCATTTTGCATTGGCGGTTGGATTACCGCGGCGCATATCTGAGGTATCCACCACATCGTCGTGCAGCAGGGTTGCGGTGTGAAGAAATTCAATGACAGTGGCCAGCTTGACGATATCGGCATCGCAGCGGCTAAATGCCTTACCCGTCATCAGTACCAGTAATGGACGAATGCGTTTGCCGCCGCTGGAAACGATGTAATCTGCGATCTTTTCTACCAGCGGGACGCGCGACTCCAGCTGCTCATGGATCAGGGAATCTACGGCCTGGAATTCGTCTTTGATGACGGCAAGAATGTCTTGGATCTGCATGATGAAAAGTCGACGCGCGCTCTGATTGAATTAGGGAAAGGTAAATCAGCCGCAAATGCTAGGGAGCATGTGCGAAACTGTCAAGAATTACCATGCCCGTTGCCTTGCTTTCAGTTCTAGGCTGGGGTATAGTCTCGCGCCCCGAAATTCTGCTCTCTGCTGATATGGAAACCGGAGTGTTGCCAATAGATGTAGAAAATGACTGACAGGCAGTCTAAGTAAGAAGCGGTGTTTAAGCCGGGTTTTTAAATAGCGCAAATAAGCGGAGATCGTACAATGTACGCAGTAGTGGTAACTGGCGGTAAGCAATACCGTGTTGAAGAAGGCCAGACTCTGAAAGTAGAGAAACTGGAAGTTGAAACGGGTTCAGCTGTAGAGCTGGAAAAAGTATTACTGATCGGCAACGGCGACGACGTAAAAATCGGTCAGCCAGTTGTTGAAGGCGCAAAAGTAACTGCGGAAGTAGTTGCTCACGGTCGTCACAAAAAAGTGAAGATCATGAAGTTCAAGCGTCGTAAGCACCACATGAAGCAGATGGGCCACCGTCAGTGGTTCACTGAACTGAAAATCACCAGCATTGCTGGCTAATATTTTTTAAAATTTATTTCCGAAGCCCGGTGTCGGTGTGCCACATCGACCACTTCCGCAGAGTTGCAGCGGCTTCATTGAAGGAGAGATATTATGGCTCACAAAAAGGCTGGTGGTAGTACCCGTAACGGTCGCGATTCCGAAAGTAAACGCTTAGGCGTAAAACTGTTCGGTGGTCAGGCTGCTAAAGCAGGTAACATCTTGGTTCGTCAGCGTGGCACTAAATTCCACGCTGGTGAGAACGTTCGTATCGGTCGTGACCACACGTTGTTCGCAACTGCTGAAGGTGCAGTTAAGTTCGAAGTGAAAGGTCCTAACAACCGTAAAACTGTTAGCGTTATTCCAGCTGCTTAATTAAGCGCTCAACGCAAACAGAAAATTGCCCTGGCAACAGAATCTGGTGTCGGGGCATTTTTGTTTTTATCTTCACATTAAAGTTATTGGTTTGCAGGCGCATCACTTCTGCAGACGTGCGATAGAAAAGGGTTGCCGATATGAAATTCGTCGATGAAGCACCGATTGTTGTCGAGGCAGGCAAAGGCGGTAATGGCTGTATGAGTTTTCGCCGGGAAAAATACATCCCGAAAGGCGGCCCGGATGGCGGTGATGGTGGTGATGGTGGCTCCATCATTCTTGAAGCCGATGACGCGGTGAACACCCTCATTGATTACCGTTATACCCGCCGATATCGTGCGCCGAATGGTGGTAACGGTACCAGTCGTAACTGTACCGGTGCTAAAGGTGAAGATCTGATTCTTAAGGTGCCGGTAGGTACCACAGCGATTGATGTCGATACTGGTGAGACCCTGGGTGACTTAACCGAAGATGGTGAACGCCTGATGGTTGCGCGTGGTGGTTACCACGGCTTGGGTAATACCCGTTATAAGTCATCGACCAACCAGGCGCCGCGTCAGACTAAACCGGGTCAGCCGGGGGAATCCCGTAACCTCAAGTTAGAGCTGAAAGTTTTGGCTGATGTCGGCCTGCTGGGTTTGCCAAATGCCGGTAAGTCGACCTTTATTCGTGCGGTATCTGCAGCTAAACCAAAAGTGGCGGATTACCCGTTTACCACTCTGGTTCCAAATCTGGGGGTGGTGAAAATTGAAGATCACCGCTCCTTTGTAGTCGCTGATATTCCCGGTCTGATTGAGGGCGCGTCTGAGGGGGCCGGCCTGGGTACTCGCTTCCTGAAGCATTTGGTTCGTACTCAGTTGTTGCTTCATATCGTCGATATGGCGCCGTTTGACGAGTCTGATCCGGCTGAGCGCGTGATGGCGATCAGTCAGGAGTTGGAGCAGTTCTCACCGGGATTGGCCCACCGTGATCGCTGGTTGGTGCTGAATAAGCTGGACATGGTTGACGCGGATGAGCGTCAGGCCCGTGTTGATGCCGTGCTGGAGAAGCTGGATTGGCATGGGCCAGTATTCGAAATCTCTGCACTGCAGCGTGAAGGCACCTTTAAGCTGAGCTGCGCCATTATGGATTACATGGAAGAGCGCCGTCAGCGAGCTCAGGATGACGAGGAGTTTGCCGAGCAATTGCTGGCAGAGCGTGAGATGGTTGAGCAGGAGGCGCGCGAGCACGTTGAAATGCTGGAAGAGCGCCGTCGTCTGGAGCGTATTGCTCGTAAGGTCGCTAGTGCGGACGACGATGATGATGACGATTACGATGTTGAAGTGGTTTACACCACCGAATAAGCTGGCTCATTAGCCTCGATTCATGAAATAAGCCCGAAACAGATGAGCAACGAACTGATCGAACAACTTACCAATCACCGGAAGAAGTTAGCCCGGCAGAAGCGCTGGGTAATCAAAATTGGTAGTGCCTTGTTAACCAACGATGGTCAGGGTCTTAACCGTGACGGTATGGCCAGCTGGGTGGATCAGATTGCCCGTTTGCTGGCGTTGGGTCATGAGGTGGTTCTTGTCTCTTCTGGTTCGGTCGCCGAAGGCATGACACGCCTGGGTTGGAAATCCCGCCCGGATAATGTTCACCAGCTGCAAGCGGCTGCAGCAGTGGGTCAAATGGGTCTGGTTCAGGCGTATGAATCCTCTTTTGCCCGTTACGAAAAATCCACTGCACAAGTTCTTCTTACCCACGATGATCTTAGTGATCGCACCCGTTACCTGAATGCTCGCAGTACACTGAAAACGCTGCTTGAGCTTGGTGTAGTGCCAATCGTAAACGAGAACGACACGGTTGTGACCGACGAAATTTGTTTCGGTGATAACGACACCTTAGGTGCTTTGGTCGCCAATCTGGTTGAAGCGGATGTGTTGGTTATTCTGACCGATCAGGATGGCTTATTTACGGCGGATCCACGTTCCAATCCTGACGCTGAAATTATTTATCAGGGCCAGGCTTCTGATGAACGCTTTGCGGCGATGGCTGGTGGTGGTGGCACTTTGGGTCGTGGCGGCATGGTCACAAAGGTACGTGCGGCAACATTGGCGGCGCGTTCTGGCGCTGACACGGTGATTGTTGGTGGACGCATCGATAATGTGATTTCGCGGTTATATGATGGTGAGTTGTTGGGGACCCTGCTTCTGGCTGATAAAGAACCCGTTGCGGCTCGTAAACAGTGGATTGCTGGCCATTTGCAAACCCATGGTGAGCTGGTGCTCGATGCGGGTGCAATCAAGGCGTTGCGCGATGGTGGACGCAGTCTGTTACCGATTGGGGTGACTGCTGCGAACGGACGCTTTGAGCGAGGGCAGGTTGTTGCCTGTAAAGACGAGCAGGGAAGGTTGGTCGCGAAAGGGCTGGTCAATTACAGCCGCTCAGAAGCATTAAAGATTTTAAGAACGCCAAGCTCAAAACTAGAAGATGCGCTGGGGTTTGTGACAGAGCCAGAAATGATTCACCGCGATAATCTGGTTGTTATTTAAGAATATTATTTCTCGGGAGAATAGGATGATCGAGCAAGTAAACGTTGCTGGTATTGAAGTAAACAACGATAAGCCATTCGTGCTGTTTGGCGGTATGAATGTACTTGAAAGCCGTGATCTCGCCATGGCTATCTGCGAACACTACGTCGAAGTGACCGAGAAGCTGAGTATTCCTTATGTATTTAAGGCGTCCTTTGATAAGGCGAACCGTTCCTCGATCAATTCGTATCGTGGCCCTGGTATGGAAGAAGGTCTGAAGATCTTTGAGGAGATTAAATCGACCTTTAATGTACCAATTATTACCGATGTTCATGAGCCATTTCAGGCTGCTCCGGTAGCTGAGGTGGTTGATGTGATTCAATTACCCGCGTTCCTTGCACGTCAGACCGACCTGGTGGTTGCGATGGCAGAAACCGGTGCTGCTATTAACGTTAAGAAGCCTCAGTTTCTGGCGCCCCACGAAATGCGTCATATCATTAAAAAGTTCGCGGAAGCGGGCAATGAAAAAGTGATGCTGTGTGAGCGTGGTTCCAGCTTTGGCTATAACAATCTTGTGGTTGATATGCTGGGCATGGACGACATGAAAAAGCAGGCGCCGGTCATCTTTGATGCGACTCATGCACTGCAGCGCCCGGGTGGTCGTGCCGATTCTGCTGATGGTCGTCGCGCTCAGGCATTTGAACTGGCTCGCTCTGGTATGGCGCTGGGTATCGCAGGTTTGTTCTTGGAAGCGCACCCAAATCCGGCTGAAGCTAAGTGTGATGGTCCTTGTGCTCTGCCACTGGATAAACTGGAGCCGTACCTGGCCCAGATGAAGGCGGTTGATGAACTGGTGAAGTCTTTTGAGCCAGTGATTATCGCTTGATGGATCGTGATTAAGGTATTTCTGGATTATGCAGAGATGCCTGAACTCTTAGTTGACTGTTAGTTGTTCACTAAGAGTTGACACCCGGGGGTGATATCAGGATAATTCCGGCCCTCTTATATGGGGCACCTTGATAGCCCTTTGACTTGAACAACCAATTTTGAGGAGCCGACTGTGGCAAATTCCGCTGGTTCTCGTAAACGCGCCCGTCAGGCTATCAAACGTCGCGCGCGCACTGTTGCACTGCGTTCTATGGTTCGCACTTACATCAAGAAAGTTAACGCTGCTGTTGCTTCTGGCGACTACGAGCAGGCACAAGCTGCTTTCGTTAGCTCTCAGCCGTACATCGACAAGATGGTTAACAAAGGTATCATGCACAAGAACACTGCTGCACGTACCAAGAGCCGTCTGAACGCTCGAGTTTTCGCACTGAAAGGCTAATCGCTGATCAGTACGACGAAAAAACCCGCAGTTGCGGGTTTTTTTATGCCTGTTCGAAATTCGTGGATGCAGCGCTGGATTGCGGTTATTTTTCAGTTGCCGGACCCGTGGGCCATTTCTGGCCCTCGATTCTATCGCAGAGTCTGTCTGCTGCTTTGAAAACAACCGCAATCAGCATCAGCCGATCCGATAGTCGATCTGAAAAATTAAATACAGCGAACACAGAATGGAAAAAGAAGCGCCCAATCAAGGAACTGAAGAGAAAAGCAGTTGCAGCCTGCTGAGATCCTCTTCCATCGTCAGTGTGATGACACTGCTCAGTCGTGTGCTGGGTTTAGTGCGTGATGTTATGGTTGCTCAGTACTTCGGTGCTCGCGCAGACGCCTTCTTCGTTGCCTTTAAGATTCCTAACTTTTTCCGTCGCCTGTTTGCCGAAGGTGCCTTTTCTGTGGCCTTTGTGCCGGTTCTCAGTGAATACAAAACCCAGCGCGGATTGGTTGAGGTGAAACTGCTGATTGCCCGGGTTTCGGGGGTGCTGGGGTTGGCTTTGCTCGGTATAACAATGCTGGCTTTGATCGGCGCGGATTATTTGCCCTGGGTGTTTGCACCGGGTTTCCGCGATGATCCTGAAAAGTTCGCTCTGACTGCTGATTTGCTGCGGATTACTTTTCCGTATCTGGCCTTCATTTCGTTGACTGCGTTCGCCAGCAGTGTGCTGAATGCTTATGGTCGTTTTGCCGTACCTGCCGTTACACCCGTATTGCTGAACCTGTGTTTGATTTTCTCGGTTGTGGTAATGACCGACTGGTTTGTTGAGCCACTGTTTGCCCTGGCATGGGGCGTGTTTATGGCTGGTGCAGTGCAGTTGCTATTCCAGCTGCCGTTTATTGCTCAACTTGGTTTGTTGGTCAGGCCGCAATATCAACCAAAGGATGAAGGGGTTCGCCGTATTGGTAAGCTGATGATTCCAGCGTTGTTTGGGGTTTCGGTGAGTCAGATAAACCTGCTGCTGGATACTTTGCTGGCGTCTTTTCTCGAGAGTGGCAGTGTCAGTTGGTTGTATTATTCAGATCGCTTAAACAACTTGCCGCTGGGCATCTTTGCCATCGCTATTGGCGTGGTGATTCTCCCTGCGCTCTCTCAAAAACATGCCGCCGAAAAAGGTCGGGAGTTTGCTGCAACTCTGGACTGGGCGATTCGGATGGTCTTTCTGTTAGCTTTGCCCGCTGCACTGGCACTGGTAACGTTGGCAACACCATTGATGGCAACCATCTTCTATCATGGTGAGATTACCGCTTACGATGTTGGTAAGATGACCATGAGCTTGCAGGCATATGGCTCGGGCCTGCTGGCATTTATGATGATTAAGGTTCTGGCTCCTGGTTATTACGCCCGTCAGGATACTAAGACACCAGTGAAAATCGGTATTCAGGCGATGGTGGTTAATATGGTGCTGAACCTGGCTCTGGTATTTCCTCTGCAGCACGTTGGCTTGGCGCTGGCCACTTCGCTATCGGCTTATTTTAACGCTTATATGTTGTATCGCGGTTTGCGTAAGCAGGGCGTTTATACCTCTCAGCCAGGCTGGTTATCGTTTGTGCTTAAAGCTGTGGTTGCAAACGTCGCGCTGTTTGCTGTGATGTTCTGGCTGATGGGTAATCCACAGCAATGGCTGGCGTGGAGTACGCTGGAGCGCAGTGGCTGGATGGCGTTGATTGTGACTGCTGGTGTGTTTGTTTATTTCACTATTTTGATTGCTGCAGGCCTTCGTCGTCGCCATCTGAAAGGCCAGCTTTTCTAACAAGAGGAAAGCAATCACATAGCATTTTCAGCCGCTGGATCGAACGTCACATGCCTGTGTCGGCGATCCTAACGCGACATCCTGTCGCTGCTATGAAAATCTATCTGACTGCTTTCCTTTCGATTGACCAAAATCTGGCCATAAAACTGCTGTCACCCAAGCGGCTGGTTGGCTATAATCCGGCCTTTTCGTTTTTTCGCGGGTTTGCTCTGATGCGTGTTTTACGCGGCCTCCATACCATTGCTGCTGATTTCCCCGGTTGTGTTGCCACAATCGGGAACTTTGATGGTGTGCATCTGGGTCATCAGGGCATCCTCAAGTCATTAAAAGAAGTGGCTGCGCTGAAAGGTTTGCCCACTCTGGTGATGATGTTCGAGCCGCAACCCAAAGAGTTTTTTGCTCCGGATGCTGCACCTGCGCGTTTAGCGAATGTGCGTGAAAAGTTTCAGGATCTGGAAGACCATGGCGCTGACTACGTATTATGCCTGCCGTTTAACCAGAACCTGCGCTCCATGTCGGCGGATGCTTTTATTCAGCAGATTCTGGTGAATGCACTGAAGATTCAGCATTTGATTGTTGGGGATGACTTCCGATTTGGTTGTGACCGCAGTGGTGATTACCAGCTGCTGCAGCAAGCCGGTGTTGTGGCGGGCTTCAGTGTTCAGGATACCCCTACGTTGGAATTGGACGGTGAGCGTGTCAGCAGTACTCGTGTACGCTCCGAATTGTCGAGCAATAACCTGTCGCGTGTTGCCCGACTGTTGGGGAAAAGTTACCGCATGAGTGGCCGTGTCGCTTTTGGCCGACAGCTTGGTCGAACGCTTAACACACCAACTGCGAATGTTATGGTTAAGCGCCCGAAGTTGCCGCTCAGTGGTGTCTATGCTGTGCGGGTATTGCTTGATGATCAACAGGCTGAGCGTGGAGCAAACGAGTACTTTGCTGTGGCTAATGCGGGTGTCAAACCGACCATTTCCGGGACACCTGAACCGTCGCTCGAAGTTCACTTGTTTGGTTTTAAAGGTGATTTGTATCATCAGCACCTGACGGTGGAGTTTCTGCATAAGATCCGCGATGAGCAGAAGTTTGATGGTCTGGATGCGCTGAAAGATGCCATCGAAAACGACAAACGTTCCGCTAAACAATATTTTGCGGCATTGCCGAATTCGTTCCGCAGTGCCTGAATCCGTTTGAACAACATATTTTCTGAAGTCGCCGCCATTCGGCGCTTCACTTTATTAAGTGACCTTATCAAGTGACCATGCTATGAACGACCGCTCCAAAAAAGAGACCGTGGAAAGCCAATACAAGTCTACTCTGAACCTGCCTGACACGGACTTCCCGATGCGTGGCAACCTGGCGAAGCGTGAGCCGGACATGCTGGCGCGTTGGGAAGAGATTGGCCTGTATCAGAAAATCCGTGAAGCACGTGCGGGTCGCGATAAGTTCATTTTGCATGATGGCCCTCCGTACGCGAACGGTAAGATTCATATTGGTCATGCAGTCAACAAAGTTCTGAAAGACGTCATCATCAAATCTCAGACGTTAAGTGGGAAAGATGCGCCGTATATCCCAGGCTGGGATTGTCATGGTCTGCCGATTGAACTGAAGGTGGAAGAAAAAGTCGGCAAAGTTGGTGATAAGGTGACTGCCAGCGAATTCCGTGCTCATTGTCGCGAATATGCCGCTGAGCAGGTGGATGGGCAGCGTCAGGACTTCAAACGTCTGATGGTGTTGGGTGATTGGGAGAATCCATACCTGACCATGGACTTCAAGTTCGAGGCCAACATCATCCGAACGCTGGGCAAAATCATCGATAAAGGCCATTTGCACAAAGGCTTTAAGCCGGTTAACTGGTGCAGTGACTGTGGCTCTGCTCTGGCCGAAGCGGAAGTGGAATACGAAGATAAGCAATCCATCGCCATTGATGTCAAGTTCGCCTTTCCTGACAGTGCGGCCATCTTGTCTGCTTTTGGTGCTGATGCAACTCATGCGGACAAAACCGTAAGCATCGTTATCTGGACCACCACCCCGTGGACCATTCCGGCAAACGAAGCGGTATCGGTTAACCCAACGCTGGAATACTCGCTGGTTCTGCTGAAGGGTACAAATGACATTCTGCTACTGGCTGCGGATCTGGTTGAAGACGCCTTGCAGCGATACGGTATTGAAGAATTCGAAGTGCTGGCGAGCGCGAAAGGTGCTGCCTTTGGTCAGTTGCCAGAGCAAGACGCCGCGCCATTCAGCGTTAAGCATCCGTTCATGCCCGGTAAAGAGGTATCGTCCACAGGTGGTTCAGCCGATAAGTTGGTGCCAATCATCACCGGTGATCATGTGACCGCTGATTCCGGCACCGGTTCTGTCCATACTGCACCGATGCACGGTGTGGACGATTACAACGTATCCAATGTTTATGGCGTTACCGCAGAACAAATGCTGGTCGACAACAACGGTAACTTTATCGCAACACCAAGCCTTGAAGCATTGGAGTTGAGTGGTTTAAGTACGGCCGATAAAGGCAGCTTCCGGGTATTAGGTTTATTAGCGGAAAAAGGAGCGTTGCTGAAAAAAGCCAAGTTCAAGCACAGTTATCCGCATTGCTGGCGTCACAAAACACCGATTATCTTCCGTGCGACTCCGCAGTGGTTTATCAGTATGAAACAGGCTGGGCTGCTGGATATTGCCATGCATGAGGTCGACAACACCGTTGAGTGGCGTCCGGGTTGGGGTAAAGCCCGAATCGAAGGCATGATGACTGATCGCCCTGACTGGTGTATCTCGCGTCAGCGCACCTGGGGTGTGCCCATTGCTTTGTTTGTGCATAAAGATACCAGCGAATTACATCCCAACAGCGCTGAATTGATTGAAAAGGTTGCGCTGAAGGTCGAACAGAAAGGTATTGATGCCTGGTTCGACCTGGAAGCCGAAGAATTGTTAGGCGCTGATGCCGCCGACTACGTCAAAGTGACCGATACGCTGGACGTATGGTTTGATTCCGGTGTGACCCATACCGCTGTTTGTAAGGAGCGCGATCAGCTGCAATTCCCGGCTGATCTGTATCTGGAGGGTTCTGACCAACATCGCGGCTGGTTCCAGAGTTCACTGTTGACGTCAGTGGCAGCTCATGGCCAGGCGCCTTACAAAACCGTATTGACCCATGGCTTCACCGTGGATGCCAATGGTCGCAAAATGTCCAAATCTCTGGGGAACACCGTAGAGCCACAAGCGGTGATGAATAAGCTGGGCGGCGATATCCTGCGTTGGTGGGTAGCAGATACAGACTACAGCGGTGAGATGACGGTTTCTGATGAAATTCTGAAACGTAACGCGGATGCCTATCGTCGTGTGCGTAATACCTGTCGTTTCCTGCTGGCCAATATTAACGGTTTTAACGCATCAACCGATATGGTGGACGGTAAAGACTTGCTGCCACTGGATGCCTGGATGGTGAATTACACCAAGGCTCTGCAGGAAAAAGTGATTGCTTACTATCATGATTACGACCTGAAAGGCCTGACCAAAGCACTGATGAACTTCTGTGTGACGGAACTGGGTGGTTTCTACCTGGATGTCATTAAAGACCGTCAGTACACCTGTAAAGCCGATGGTCTGGCGCGTCGTAGTGCTCAGACTGCTTTATTTCATGTGCTGGAAGCCATGGCTCGCTGGATTGCACCCATTCTATCGTTCACAGCGGAAGAAATCTGGGAATGTCTGGCAGCAGCTGGTTCCGAGCGTGAAGAGTCAGTGATGTTAAGCGAGTGGTACACCCATTTCCCTGTCATCACCACTGGCGAATTTGATGACGCCTTCTGGAAAGACATCCTGGCTGCAAAAGCGGCCGTGAACGGTGTGCTGGAAAAAGCCCGGGGCGATAAAGCGATTGGCGCCAGCTTAAGTGCTGAAGTTGAGCTATTCGCTGCTGATAGCATCAAGACGCAACTGGATAAGCTGGGTAATGAATTGCGATTTGTGCTGATTACTTCGGGTGCCGTAGTGTCTGACTTTGCCGCAGAATCGGGTCAAGAAACTGAACTTGAAGGCCTGCGTGTTGCGGTGAAAGCCTCCGAAAAAGAGAAGTGTGAGCGCTGCTGGCACCACAGTGATGATGTAGGCAGCAATGAACAGCATCCTAGGCTGTGTGGACGTTGTGTTGAAAACGTAGAGGGTGATGGTGAGGTTCGCCACTACGCATAAGACGGCGCTGAGAGGCCAGCGTTGCCATTTCAGCACCAAAACTCAGTTTAAAATGCTCATTCAGTGCGTATAAACTGAGTTTTAACTGGTACTTGCTGCTTCGCAAATGCGTCGCAGCAGATCGTATAAACAGTAGAGATAAATGATGACTGAACAACGTTCTGCAATTATCTGGTTATGGTTAGCGGCACTGATATTTATACTGGATATCGCCACCAAGCAAATCGCCGAGGCCTTTCTCAATTATGGTGATCCCGTATACCTGTTGCCCATTCTGGATTTTACCCTGCTGTACAACAAGGGTGCTGCGTTCAGCTTCCTGGCAAATGAGGGAGGCTGGCAACGCTGGTTCTTTACCGTGATTTCGTTGGTTGTCAGTGTCGTTCTGATTGTTTGGTTGAAGAAGCTGCCTCGTACGCAGTTGTGGCTACCGATTGCTCTGGCGCTGATTCTCGGTGGTGCGCTTGGCAACTTGTTTGACCGTGTTATGTTTGGTCACGTGATCGACTTTATATCAGTACATTGGGACAGAGCTTATTTCCCGGCCTTTAATATTGCCGATTCTGCTATTACTGTTGGTGCGATTATGATGGCCATCGACGTTGTATTAGAAGGTAAGCGGGAAGCACAGCAAAAGGCTTCCTGAGTTACCAAGCCGGAAAAGAAAAGTACATGGTTTTCAGCCGCCGGATCGTACGGCATTTCGCTGTGCCGACGGTTCGGCTGCAACATTCTGTTGCTGCTTCGGAAAGCTATCCACACTTCTTTTTCAATGTACTTCACCGGTAAAATCTGTTCCTGACACAATCAGGAATTTCGGTGTCGAAAACTATGAGTTACCGCAGCAACTTTTCAAAGGTATTAATATGTCTGTAGCAATGATTCAAAACGGCAGCAAAATCACCATGCACTTCGCGCTGAAACTGGCGGAAGATCAGGTGGTTGACTCCACCTTTGAGAACGAACCTGCGACCTTTGAACTGGGTGATGGCAACCTGTTACCAGGGTTTGAAGATTTTCTGATTGGCATGGTAACCGGTGATCACACAACGTTTGAAGTCGCTCCGGAAAAAGCCTTCGGTCAACCGAATCCGCAGAATGTTCAAGACATCAAGCGCAAAGATTTTCCCGTCGATATGCCGGTTTCGCCAGGCTTAATGGTGTCTTTTGCCGATGCTCAGGGGCAGGAATTACCTGGTGTTATCGAAAAAGCAGAGGGGGATTGGGTAACCGTTGATTTTAATCATCCGTTGGCAGGCAAAACCCTGATCTTCGAAGTGCAGATTCTTGAGGTACACAATGCAGATTAAACTCGCCAACCCGCGTGGTTTCTGTGCAGGGGTTGATCGTGCGATTGATATTGTAAACCGTGCACTGGATTTGTTTGAACCGCCGATCTACGTTCGTCATGAAGTCGTTCATAACAAGTTTGTCGTAAACGGTCTGCGTGATCGTGGTGCTATCTTCGTTGATGAATTAGATGAAGTGCCGGATGACAATATTGTAATCTTTTCTGCTCACGGCGTTTCCCAGGCCGTGCGTCAAAATGCGGCTGATCGCGGCCTGAAAGTCTTTGATGCAACCTGTCCCTTGGTCACCAAAGTTCATTTGGAAGTCGCGCGCTACAGTGCCGATGGAAGCGAGTGCATTCTTATTGGCCACAAAGGGCATCCGGAAGTTGAAGGCACCATGGGTCAGTACGACTATTCCAATGGTGGCAACATCTACCTCGTCGAAGACGAAGCTGATGTTGCTGCTCTTGAGGCTAAGAACCCGGAAAAGCTCTATTTCGTTACTCAGACGACCTTGTCGATGGATGATACAGCGGTCGTGATCGATGCCCTGCGGGCCAAGTTTGAGCACATTCAGGGCCCGCGTAAAGACGATATTTGTTATGCCACCCAAAATCGTCAGGACGCCGTAAAACAATTGGCTAACGATTGCGACCTGCTGCTGGTTGTTGGTTCACCAAACAGTTCAAATTCCAACCGTTTGCGTGAACTGGGCGAGCGTATGGGCGCAAAGGCCTACTTAATCGATAATGCAGATGAAATTAAGTCAGAATGGTTTGAGGGTGCCCAATCAATTGGTATCACTGCTGGTGCATCGGCACCGGAAGTTCTGGTAAAACAGGTTGTGGATAAGCTGATAAGCCTGGGTGGCGAAGCACCTCAGGAACTGCAGGGCAGGGAAGAGAACGTCGTGTTTTCATTGCCAAAGGAACTGAGACTGGCAGCCATCGATTGATGGCTGCTCATCGTTTTAGAAGCCTTCGTGAACCACTTGGGATCCATCAATCGTCTGAGTCCGGGTTTTTAACCCAAGCGTATTGACTCTGAGAATGCCATCAAAAGCCTGGACACTGCTGGGTGTTGCCGTTGCTTCGACACATTGAGCAATGGTGAGGCTATTCCCCGGGTTTGCCGGATTGTCACAAAGCCCTAAAGTAATCGCATAACGATCTTCTCTTGTTTTAAAGCTTGTTCCCCCTGGAAAACCTAACCCACCACTGCCGATCGTTGCTGTGTAGGTGCGGTTCTCGGTGTAAAACTGGTTTGCGGCTGACATCACTTTTTCTAAATCTGCAATGGCGTCACCTCTAAAGCCACGTTGAACGTAGTTTTGATAGGATGGAATTGCAACTGCCGCAATAATACCGATGATGGCGATAACCATCATCAGCTCAACCAGAGTAAACCCCTGGTGATTACTTGTCTGATTTTTCATCATCATTTTTGTCTTCTGAATCGTCTGTTTGTTTAGGAGCATTTGGCAATTCCCTCCAATATCTTTTGGTTACTACGTCACATTTCGGGACTTTGTCACTTTCTATTGAGACAAGCCCAACCATTGTCATCGTCCCAGATTTTGAACAAAACCCTTTTGGATTATCGCTGTTATCTCCTGAATCACTACCGTTGCTTGGATCCGTTGGGTTCAGATCACCGATAAATGGTGGTGGAATACCAGGAATCTCCGGATCTTCAATCTTGGCTTCCCCTAAGCCGTCAGTGTGTACGTCCAGAGAATATAATTTTGAACTACCAACATCAGGCTGACAACCAGCGGTACTGCCTGCATCTAACACATTGGTGGGCTTGTAAGCAGTAAATATAACTTTGCCGCTAAGGGTAACCGAGTTCGTCAGAACTTTTTCCGCCGCACGTGGCAGCTTATACCGCCAGCCAGCGTTTGATCGTGACCCCCAGTCCTCCAGGTTATCAAACTCTGTTATCTGATACGTAGCGGGTGTTGCCAAAGCAGCATGGTCTTTGATTAAAAAGAAATAGTCTTCATTTGTTCGGCTAAGCGGATGCGCTCGATAACCGGAGCCGATGCTGATTAATATAAAGTCATCGCCCTTATTCTGGAAATACGAGATATCGGGTTGGTTATAGAAGCGTCTGTTTCCTGCACCACTACCGTCATTGATGTCTGCGATTATGCCTCCTTTTGCGAATTCATAAGCGGTTGTGCCGGAATTGCTTGGGTTGACATCAAACCTCCAAAGACGACCACCAATATCTGCCGCGTAGAACATATCGACAAAGCCATCGGCATCCCTGTCGATTAAAGACAGATCTGCGGCAAACGCACTTCGCATATCGTGACCAGTCTCCAGTGTGGCATGCTTTTCAGCATCCCATAAAAGATCACCGGTTTCTGCATCGATCATGTATATCGTTGTTGCAACTGAGTGATTTAGTCTGTTGTTTGGACCTGCCAGCGTTGATCCGTCTTCTGCTGTATCGTAGCCAGCGCCGGCAAATAGTACGACTTTACGTTTACCCTGCCATTTGATTTCGGCAGGAATCAGTTTTGACCATGTTTGACCAAGATTATCAAAGCCACTTGTAATGGATGGCTTATTTTTCGCTGAAGCTGCATATTTACCGTGAATCTTCCACAACAGTTTGGGTGCATTTTTATTGGTCACATCCAGCGCATAATAACTACTCCCCCCACGTCTCATGCCAACATATAAGATTACCTTATCTGCGCCATCTACTTTGCCGTTTAAGTTATGGTCGTCATGCCAATATGAGATAGGACCATCGAGCCCATACACTTTCGGACTACCTGCCGGTCTTGGTGAGAGGTAATGATCCGGATTGTGTAACAGTTCTTTTGGTATGAAGGCGAATAATTCTTCAGGCTGTGTTTCATCGACATTAAAAGCGTGCAAGTAGCCGCTGTTCGTGCCAATAAAGGCGACGGATTCACCGCCGCTGTAGTTAATAATGGTTGGCTGGCTATGAAGTGGGTCTTCGAGTTCGCGACGAACCGTGCCGTCGGAATTTTTACCCGCAATCCAGTGTTTCAACTCTTCAAGATACGCATTTTGGGTACTTGAAGGGTGCAGCAATGCCTCGTTGAGACTTTGATCTACGCGTGTCAGTGAATTGCCAGACAAGTTTGTATATACAAACCGTTCCAGCTCCAGCCTGTTTGCGATACCGCCGAGTTTAATATCATCGCCGTCGGTCACTGTAGACCAGATACTTCTGGCAGAATACTTAAAACGACCTGTTGTATCATCGACCGCAAGATTACCATTGGCATCCCGAAGACCTGCCGATGACAACGAATATCGTTTGAGGTTGCCGAGCCAATTGGACTTAGCCGAGGGCTGAAACAGTGAGAGGTATACCTGATCACTCTTTTCCAGACGATTAAACGAATTGACTGCAATGCTCGGTGCGTTAAACGACGTTGACGTTTCTGAAACCGTTGTTAACGCATTCACAATCGCATCTTTAATTGCTTCGTAGTTATCGGCCTTGGTATAAGTTCCGGAGCCAGACTCTGCAATTTTAGTCATAAAACGGTCGGCACTGCTGATATCCTCCCCCTGCACCGAATCACCCAGATAACCGCCGATCACGTGGGTCGTGATTGTTTGTTTACCATCGATATCGTCAAACTGGTCGTTATTGGCCATGTAATAAGCCAATTCGTCGATACATTGACCATCACCACTGCAATTTTTATTCATGCCCGATGGTAAGTTTTTATCTGCAACAAGACGACGAATTGCGCTATTGCTACCAGTATCAGCTGAGGGGTAACCGTCGGTAAATAAAATAATACTCGACTTTGTACACTCTGAAACTTGAGGACGTTCGTAGTTGTTACTATTGCCAACATAGGCTTCGGGTACCGATGGTGTTGGGATGTTATCCCCACCTATATCAGAAAGAATGTAGCCAGGATCAATGACTTTTGATCGGTCAGGAAAGCCGCCGCTTCTGCGTGAGCGTGTCGATTTACCGTATTTGGAATTATTGCCGGTTAAATACAGATAAGCTTCATGATAGGTTTCTTCGAGGGGCGTCCCCCCCCAGGGAAAATAATTATTAACCTTATTTTCGAATATCGAATGTGCATTTTCGACAGGAGTCATATCCATATCAACGAAGCCACCGTTTCCGGTTGAGTCAAATCGCATCAAAGCAACATTCACTCCAGGGGCTTCTTTTAACGCGTCTTTTGCTGCACGGCGAGCAATGACCATACGAGAGTAATAAAATTTATTTGTCAGGCTGTTTTTCGCCAGTTGGTAGTTTAAATAATTACCTTTAAATACTCTTGATAATATGTGTGTCGGTGGCACTAATTGACGATTGCCGAAAAACCAATTTTCATCATGCGTAAAGGGTATTGACGTGCCTTTTCTGCGATAGCGATAAGTTACGCCTTTGTATACAAACCTATCTTGATTTTGACAAATAACAACGTGCTCTGGATTATAGTCAACACTTGGGTTTAATGGATTGAATAACCAGCCACCTCCCCAAGTGCCTTTTTTCCAATAATAAAGACCACCGGAATATACACCAGCAGTGTTTATTGCATTCCATGCCTCTGGACAAATGAGTGATGTCGGGTGAATTTTATTGCTACGGATCAACGCAATTTCAGTATCAGAAAGCCCTAGTCCTTGTGATATTCGAGATAGGTAATAACTATTCGGCTCGTATCCATTGATGGGCTTTTCATACGTAATCTCAGGGTTGTAGTTTCCCAGGTTGTCCTCTTCATAACGCGACATACTGCGCGAGGTATCCATTACCATCACAACGTTGGGCCGCGTTGATGCCTGTGCTCCCTGATAAATTTCTATATCATCAGCAAAAGACGGTATCGCTAAAAATATAGTTAGTAAAAGTATGATCTTCATCGTTTCAGCCTCCTGTCCGAACGTTATAAGTAATTCCTAATTCTTGCGATGATTTTATACCTGATGTGGCGTGTATGACCTCCGAATTGAGCTGAAAGCGATACTTCAGACTTTTTCCTTTACTACTATCTCCGGCGAGGGAATGGTTGGTTGTTCCGGGGACGCTGACAAGTTTGATGCTTGTGTTTACGTTTAAATCAGGTTTTCCATAATCACTCTGTGGACTGATCGGAACCGGTAATGGTTGAGGTTGCCCTTCGTCATTGCGGACAACGACTCCGTCATCAACAATAACACTGTTAATCGCGTTTAAGATAAGTTGATTATCCGAGTCTTTACTGGCAATACGCTGAAAGTTCGCTTCAACTTCACTATATGAAATATCTTTTATCGTTTGCTCAAGTTGCAGGTTACTAACCATTCGTATTTGCATGGTTGAACGCTGTAAACCGACTAAAGCAAGCAGAGTTAATGACGTAAGCAGCACAAGGCTAAAGGCCAAGGCTGCCCCTCTGGAGTTGGTGAGATTCATGTTGGCCCCTGTTATTGGTTATGTGGTGAGCAACTTATATTTATTATTTTAAATTTTATTATTAATTAGGTGCGAGATTCGAAAAGTTCGCCCTGGTTACCGTTGTGGTAAAAATTTCTCTTGAGAATTTATCTTTCAATTTGTATGGATCAGCATCGAGTAAGATAAACTTACGTTCTTTCTCCGTGATTGCACTGTCTTCAAAGGATTGAACCAGTGCAGCTATTTTGACGGAGAAAACACGTTGCCAACTGTCAGCCGGAACTTCTTCGGCGCTGACATACCGGGAGACATTCCGGTTACCTGTGTTGGTGTAGGAAGTACTCAGGCCATACAGCGCATGAATTGCGATAACACCGGATGCAATGGGTTGCTTGGCACGATTATTATCGTAAGGTGCTCTCGTATTAAAGTCATAAGTGAGGCAGTATAGGTCGCCAGAATTATTTCCGTCCGCCTCAACCCAGAAAGCATCAACCACCACATCATCCACGCCAGCAGCAACATTAAAACTGCTGCCTGCACAGTCAAGATCGTTATCCTCAAATATTCTACGTACAACGGTTATTCGATCGCCTACACCATTATCTCGATTGATAGTACAGGCATCCGGATTATTGGGGTCGGCACACAATTCGGCATGGGGTTGAATCGGGTTAGTTGAGTTGTCCCCAGAAAATCCGGCTACTGAGATCGCATCAGACAAAAAACCTGCAACAAATCGTCCGGTCTCTTGTGCCTGAGATAACCCGTCGGACTGCGAGGCTGTACGATTGGTAATGGTGAATATATTAATCACTGCCATGGTCAGAAGGACGCCTAAAAAAGAGGCAATCATTAATTCGACGAGTGACATACCCTGCTGTTTATTGATGTTCATGGGCGGAATCTCTCCAATACATAACTGCCTCGGGTACTGGCAATGGAGGTGTCATCATTGGTGAAGCGTTTTCGCCCAGCGCTGTCTTCGCCATACGTCTGAACGTTCCAGCTTATCGTGAGAGATTTATCCAGCGTGTTAACGTTAGTAATCTGCAGTCTGGGTTCTGACAGAGAAAAAGCTGACCCGGTTCGGTACTGTACAATGCCATCTGCGTCGGAGATAGAACCACACATGACATCAAACATATCAAACTCTGCCATTTCCTGTGCAGTGCAATTAGCGGCCGCAGGGACCCTTACGCTGCCATTATTGTAAGCACTGCACCTCTTGACACCTGAGCTGAGGTCCGAACAACTTTCTGCACCGGTTGTGACGTAAGACAGCAGACCATTTTCGTTAGCTCTCATACGATTGACGAGTTCATTCGCCATCCAAATGGCCTGTGAACGACTGCCTGTATCCTGAGTTGCGCGCATGGACTGCAGTTGCAAAGAACTCAGCCCTAACAATCCAACCGCTGTAATTGCCAGCGTCACTGCGACCTCTATCAGGCTGAATCCTTTTGACGGTATCCGACTGTTCATCATTAATTTCCTTGCTGCAATTCCGCGAATATCACCATAGCTACGGGCAGTTTAAAGTGGTTGTGCGGGCTTGTCCCATGATATTTATGTCAATATTCCTATTGCGCTCGCCAGTGCAGCCTGCCGTTCGTATCTGAAAGCTACCAACCGCGCTGGCTCGCCCTCGTTCGTTGAATATTAACTTCGATCCATCCTGATCGTTGTAGTTATTGGATGTAATGACAGTTTGGTCTAACGGGCCGTGAAGGCGTAATGGTGCCCCCCCAATCTCGTTAACGATCCAGCCCTTGTTCCAATCGCCGTCTCGTGGAAATATTTCAACGCTGGTGCCCACATCTCTGGCTGTGCTTCGGCCAAATTTTATGTCCTGTAATAGGGCTTTATGGGCATTATCCGCCATAGAGTTTACGTTGTAGGTGCGGAAGCTTGGCGTGGCAACCGCCATCATAATGCCAATAATTGCTATCACAATCATTAGCTCAACCAATGTGAAAGCTTTTACGTCGCCAGCTTTTTGCATCATACGTCTTATATCCTATTTCTTTACGGCTTGTTCCTGAGCTGCTTTAGCGACTGGTTTAGCGTGTGTCCGTCTGACAAAAGCGCAGCTATTATTCAACACTCCGCCAGATTCTGCAGCAACAAAAACGTTAGCCTTATACTCAGCACACTCTGGATTTAGCTCTTTATCATCATCGGAGCCGCCATCGCCATCGCCATCGCCATCGCCGTCACCACCGCCACCTGGATCTGTTGAGCTATCCGGTTGCAGAGGTTTACTCACCAGAATAATTGGCTCTGGCGGGATTCCTGGCAGATCAAGATCTTTTTGTTCCAACTGTCTATCCGGGGTAATGGTATACAACCGAGAGCTGCCAATATCTGCTTCACATCCAGACCTTGCTGAGCCATCGGTCGGGCGGAATGTGGTGAATAATGTTGAGTTATTTACAGTTACTGCGCGCGCCATTACTTTCTCGCCATTGCTCGGTAACCGGTAGTACAGTCCACGTTCAATTTTACTCACTGCTTCACTACTGAATTTTGAATAGTCCGCTAACTCCGCCTCGGTGACGGCCGTGTACTCTGCAGGGGGAGTTTTAATATCGTAATCATTGAGAATATAAAAAGTATCCGCAACTCTGGTATTCAATGGATGAGCGCGAAAACCGGAGCCAATCGCCAGTTGCAGTCGCGACCCGCCGACAGTAATTTTTTCACCAGGGTTGGAGGGATCATCAACTTTGATTGCGCTGCTTGTGGTATAGGTGACATCAACCTGATTGTAGAAGCGGATATTATCCGTTTCGTGTCCGCCATTCAGATCGGCAATTAATCCACCTGTCGCGAATGAGCTGGCATCACTGGCTTCATTATCAAAGTCGATACGCCAGATGCGGCCGCCAGTATCCGCTGCATATAAAATATCGGTTAGCTGATCTCCATCCCAATCAAGCAAAGTCACATCACCCGGAATACTGCTGCGCATATCGGATAATACTAAGTTCGCACCGGAGCGGCTTGCAGACCAGAGTTTTTTGCCGGTGTTTGCATCGATCATAAACAGCGAATTTCCCTGGGAATGGTTGGTTCTGGTCAGATTATTATCTTCTGCTGGGTCATAGCCACCCGCAAAGAAAATAACGTCTTTTACCACGCCCCCCAGCTTCACTTTACTTTTTACTGGTCGCGACCACGTTTGTCCTAGTTTATCGAAGTCGCCACTGCCGCCGTTTATCTGCCATAAGAATTTAGGGTTCTGCAGATCGGTAACATCAAGTGCATAGTAATTCTTACCGCCACGACGCATGCCGATATACAGGTAGACAGTATCACTGCCATTGACGCGGCCATCGTGATTAAAGTCGTTATGCCATGCAGTAATACTGCCATCCAAACCATACACTTTTTTAAGGGGTGAAGCCCCTTTGTAATATTGATAAAGATTGCCTAACAGCTCTTTAGGGATAAAGGCGAAGTGCTCCACAGGATTACTTTCGTCAGTGTCGAAGGCATGTAATACCCCGGAGTTTGTGGCAACAAAAATAGCACTCTTTTGGTTACTACCGTCAGCACCAAAATCGTAAGTTACCAGAGCAGGGCGGCTATGCAGTGGATCCTCCATATAATGACGAGCATCAGTCTTGCTACCATCCCCGTCCTCATCTTTTACATCAACACCCCGGGCCCATTGCAAAACAGCAGTATATTCACTGGGATCAACACTGTAGGGGAGTTGCAGTAGAGCACGATCCAGGGATGAGTTTGATTCAGTGATACGGTTTTCAGCAGCCATCAGACTTTTACTGCCAAGATAGCTTGTTACTTTACGATTGAGTGTCAAGCGGCTGGCAGCACCGCCTTTGATGATGTTGTCCCCGTCGGGCGCTTCATCATCCAGTGTCCAGAAACTGCGGGCATTGTCAGCAAAGAAACCAGTGGTAGGATCAACGGCCGGGTCATCTTTTGCGTCGATAATTTCACTGCCTGCCACGCGATAGCGTTTAATATTGCCGTACCAGGTCGCGTTATCACTCGGTTTGAAGACCGAATAGTAAAGTTGGTCGAGGTTTTCTAAGTTATTGTACGCATTTACCGACACTGCAGGGGCCGTGAACGATGAGGCGGATTTACTGATTTCATCAAAGATCTTTGTTAATTCGGATTTTAAGGTAGCGGAATCTGCACCATAAGAGGCAATGCCGCCGCCATGTGTTGCAATATCGTTTAGCTTGTCTCGGGTTCTGCTGTCAAAGCCGCCAATTGTATGAATATAAATCCGTTGATCCCCACTGAGGTCTCGGTTGGCGTCTTTGTTATGGGTATAGAATGCCAGCTCTTCAGCACACCCTCCGTTGCCGCTGCAATTATTTTGCATGATGTCTGGTTTATCTGGGTCTGTGTAGCTTGAGATTAAACCCTGAATATAGCTGTTGCTCGACTTATCTACCGACGCTTCTCCATCGGTAAACAGTACAATATGGTTTTTCTGGCACTCATCAACGATGGGTGAAATGTAGTTATTACTGCCATCGATGATACTGCGTTCCCCCAAAGGGAAGCCGCCACATTGCCAAACCCATTGCCAGTAACCGTATCTTGAGTTGTATTGTCGTACCCGCTCACAACCATTCGCATAATCAACGGGTTCGCCTTTTAAATAGCGAATGGCTTCATCGAGTGTTTCGGTCAGTGGTGTGCCGCCGCTGGTAGGGTAGGCGTCGATTTGATCGTTAAACTCGTCTCGTGCCGTCTCGATGTCTTGCAGCGGAAGGGTGACGTATCCTCCCTCATTATTGCGGTCGCTGCCCGCAAAGCGCATAAGACCGATATTGATACCATTTGTGTCGGCCACAACTTCTTTTGCGACTTTCCGGACCTGTGCCATACGGCTATCGGGGTGATTACCCCCAAGGCTTGCATTGCCAGCCGCGTTCCATCCCATACTTCCTGATGTATCCATAATAAATATCACGTTGGGATTGATACGATCAGCGGTGCCGCGATAAATCTCGATATCATCAGCCCAAATCAGTGTGGGAAGTAGCAACAAGAGTAATTTTAGATACTGCATCATAAAGCTTCCTTGGTTGATTCAGGGGTTAATTCTGTGACTTCGCTTTGGTGTCCATAGAGGGTGGTGTAGATAAGCTCTTGGCTGTTCTTGTTAATAAAGAAAAAATGTTCCGAATCTGCCGGTGCCTTCATGTAATGCTCAAGGTACTCGGCGAATGATACTGCGTTCCCTTTGATAGCCCAGATATCACTGCGGTTTTTCAGCTTCACCCACTTGCAGTTGGGGTGCGAGCAGTTGCGCAACTCGGTTATTTGTCGACCAATTGATCGGATATCTGATTTCTTGATGTAATAACCAAACTCATTGGGTTCATTTTCCGCGATTACTAAAAACGGAAAAACTAGTACAAAAGTCAAAACGATTTTAATGAAGCTCATATTAATGTTCCGAAGTTAGCTGCCAGTGTGTGCGCGATAAAAGAAACCAAGTACGCGTTTGTCGCTCATGTTTCCGGTATTGTGGGATACAGATGCTTCAATCTCGAAGAAGTAGTCTTTACTTTGACCAACAGAGCTGCCGTCAGCCATTGCTATGCCCTCTCCGTTTTTGTGTCCTTTCGCGATGAAAACACACGTCATATCCATATATCCGGGTGCTGGCATGCTTTCTGACTCGCTTGAATAGACGGCGATTGCCTTGCTCACTGGCTGCCCATCACTGTCGAGCAATGGTTGTCCTGGGCTCGATTCCTGATGCGAACGCGTTGCGTCCCCTAACCGAGCAATATTACTGCGAAGATGCTTAAAACCGCCTTCGCTGCAGCTCTGGGCATATCCGTTGATGGTATGTTGGTGTTCCATATTCGCAATCATCTTGAGCTGGGTTGCTGATTGCTGCATGGCATAGACCGCCGCCAGAGTCACGGACGTAAGAATCACCAGACTGATGGCTAATGTGGAACCGCGATTACTTTTCATCGTCACTACCTGTTGTATACCTTTGTTCATGGTATAGCAGCAACATTCAGCTCTGTAGCAACGCCGGATTAAAGGGCTGTTTCAGCTTCTTAGCGGTTCACATTGGATATCACGACCGTTTCCTGTTTCCTCTACGCCATTTTTGTTCTTATCTGTGCCGGGTCGTATCCGGCCAGAGGCGGCAATTACCCAGGCTTTACTGTGCGGTATGGCGCTTCTGAAACAGTAGGTCAGAGACCCGGCGGAGGACGGTGAGCGACCGCTTGGCCGGTAGGTCAGATGCGTGCGATTAAACCGCAGCTCTTTAGTATCATTGCCCATATCGGGTAAGCGTTGAATCACAATATCGTTGGGATCGATAATACGGTTTTGATTGCTGTCCTCGAACAGCGTCAGATTTTTGCCCCAGTTTTTCGAACAGCGGCCGCTTTCAACACCACACAGGGTTGTGAATCTTTTTTTGTAGATAGCGTGAGAGCGAGCCACCTGCAGAGTCAGATAGATCTTACTGATATCTGCTCGGGCTTCGATTTTGGCATTGAGGTTCCTGAAAGCCGGAACACCGACGGTCGTGATCAATACAAAAATAACGATGGTGATCATCAGTTCGATCAGGTTAAAGCCAGACTGAGTGTGGCGTTGCGGCGTCATAACGAACCATCCTTGGTTGTGTATGGCTACTCTATCCCAGGCAAATCAGCTGTCACTCAGGTGTATGTGTGAATTTTCCGGGTGTTAATCTATGGCAAGCTTCTTACACCGATAACGCAATGCGCGGAAGCTGATGCCGAGCTTTTCAGCGGCTGCAGTTTTATTCCAGCGAGTGGCCTCCAGCGCCTGGCTAATCGCCGCACGTTCAATATTTTCCAGATAAGCCTCGAGGTTATTGGTTTCAATGATATTTTCCGGACCAGAGCTGGTGGGGATTTCCACCGCCGGTAAACTCAGATCTTCCAGGCTGATATTGTCGCCTTCCGCCATAGTGAAGGCGCGCTGCAGAATATTTTCTAACTCTCTGACATTGCCGGGGAAAGCGTATTGCGCCAGTGCAGTAGCGGCTTGAGTGTCGAGGCGGACTTCCGGCATTCCCCATTCAAGCGCGTATTTGCGGATAAAGTGGCTTGAGAGTAGCGGGATATCTTCCGGACGCTCTGCCAGTCTGGGGACGGATACCTGAATTACGTTGAGACGGAAATACAAATCCTGTCGGAAGAGTTCCTGCTCAACCAGCTGCTGCAGGTTTTTGTGGCTGGCAGAGACGATGCGAACATCGACATCCTCTTCGTACTCTGAACCAACGGCCCGTACCGCTTTTTCCTGAATCACCCGGAGTAGCTTGGCTTGCATATTCAGCGGTAACTCAGCGACCTCATCGAGAAACAAAGTACCGCCATGTGCTGCTTTAAAAAAACCGGGTTTGTCACTGCTGGCGCCGGTGAAAGAGCCTTTCTGGTGGCCGAAAAACTCGCTTTCCATCAGGTCTCTGGGAATGGCTCCACAGTTAACCGCAATAAAGGGTTGTTCTGCACGGACACTTTGGTGATGTATTAATTTGGCGACCAGCTCTTTACCGGTACCGGACTCACCGTGAATAAATACCGGCGCCTGAGTGCGCGCTACTTTTCGGATTTTTTCTTTCAGATCCTGCATGGCTGCAGAATGACCAAGCAGACCTTCATTGGATGGGATTGCGTCTATGTTAGTCGGTACTTTGGTAAGTTTCAGTGCGGCCCGAGCCAGTTCTCGCAGACGCTCAATATCAATTGGTTTGGGTACCAGATCAAAAGCACCGGCTTTCAGCGCATTGACTGCTAATTCCATGCTGCCAAAAGCGGTAATCATTGCGATTGGCATATCGTTGTATTGAGCATTGCAAAGCTCAATGATCTCTAACCCATTGCCATCTGGTAGTTTCATATCGGTGATGCAGAAATGGTAGGAGCGTTGTTTCATTAAACTAAGCGCTTCGCTGACACTGCCAGCCTGATCACAGTGCAGATCCATACGCTCCAGAGTCAGGGCTATCAGCTCACGGATATCCGGTTCGTCGTCAATAATCAGGGCCGCTAACTGGCTCATGCGCTATGCACCTTCTGCTGGTTTTCTGGTTGAATCGGGTCAATTGCAATGATGAAACAGGTTTGCTGATGCAGGCGAATATACTGGATTGTCGCCTGATTGGCTTCACAAAGCTCTCTCGAAAGATACAGTCCGAGGCCGGTACCGTCATGTTCAGTGGTGTAAAACGGCTCAAACAAATGCGCTTGCTGATCATCACTGATACCGGCGCCATTATCCATAATGCGAAGTTGTAAGCGGTTGTTGTTGCGGCTAGCCTGAAGCTTCAAAGCGGCGGCTGGCCCTTGCAGCTGCAGAGCATGACGTAAACCGTTGGAACACAGGTTGTGGAGAATCTGTTGCAAGTGATCGGGGTCGAAATGAATCAGGATATCGTCATCACAGTCCAGTTCCAGGCGATAGCTCTTATCCTGGTGGAGGCCGGTAAAATGATCCCTGAAATGCTCCAGCCAGGGTTTGAGCTTCAGTGTTTCGCGACACGCCTGTGACCGGCGCGACAGTTGCAGTATGTCTTCAATGGTGCGGTTAATCCGCATGCAGTGCTGTTCAATAATGTGGGTCAGTTTGTGTTCCGGGGCCTTCAGGTATTCTGTCTCTGCCAACAGCTGAGAGGCCTGGCGCAGGGCGCTGAGTGGATTGCGGATTTCGTGCGCAATGCTGGCAGTCAGACGCCCCAGTGATGCTAATTTCAGTTGCTGGGCTTCTGCATCGATGCGAGCGCTGTCTTCCAGATAGAGTAAATAATCGCCCCGATCCGATTGTTCAATCGGAACCCGATTGAGAATCAGGCGGGTTTGACCAATATCCAGTTTTGAACCGGTTCTGGCCTGTTGCAGCAGGCCTGGGAGCGGTGTCATCTCCAGCAAGGTAAACCACTTTGCTGCCTGTTGATTAAACAGCAGCACCTGGTGGTTTTTATCACAGGCGATCACCCCGTTGGGTAAACCCTGCAACGTCTTTTTGCTGAAATGTTGCAGGCGGCGAATTCGCCTTGCCTGCTGGTCCGCAAGTGACAAGGTGCTTTGCAGGCGCTTTGATAACCCCTGGGTAATGGTCGCCAGGGTAAAGAACAGCAAGCCTTTCAGGCCGGCATTGACGATGTCCGGAGTGGTGAACTTACCGAGCCAGAACAGCTGAATATAAAATACGGCAATGCTTGTCCATGCCGCAACGCCCAGTCCTAACACTCCGGGTGCCAGTAAGTTGGCGATTACCACCGGAATCAGAATCAGGCTGGAAAACCCGGAATCAGTGCCCCCACTGGCATACATCAGGGTGGCCAGGATGGCTACTTCGATGAATACATAGCTGATGGCCGTGTGTGGATTCGGATTTCGGCTGGCGAACGTCACGAAACCGGCTGCCACAATGACATAGATGGAAACACAGACCAGGAATATATTGGGAGCAGTGCCACCAATAATGACGTTATCGCTGTCCAGGCTGTCGACAATAGTGAGGAACAGGGCAAGGAATAACGAGTAATAGCTGTAGAATCTCAGCAGTCGTTGCCCTTTAACCAGAAATTCTCTGGAAACTATGCGCATAAATACTTCTTCTGTTTGCGTCGCTGGCGTAATTTCCAGACAATACGCGGCCTGTTTGTTTTTGGCTACCGGCTGACTGTCTTATCGATTCGATATCTGCGATAGGGCCGCGTGGTATGTGTTTGCTGAATTTGTTGAAGGTACCTATGTCCGACTCCCTTCGTATTACTCTGAGCCAGTTGAATTATGTCGTTGGCGATATCGCCGGCAATGCTGCCAAAATGATTGCTGCTGCCAAAGAAGCCGCTGCACAGGGCAGTGAATTGATCGTGTTCAGTGAACTGTCTCTGACGGGCTATCCACCGGAGGACCTGTTGCTGCGTCCGAGCTTGCAGCTGCGGGTGGAAACGGAATTGGAAAAAATTGCTGAAGCCTCTCATCTAATTGCCATTGCGCTCGGTTTTCCATGGCGAGACCAGGGTGCATTATTTAATTGTGCTGCGGTGTATGCCGGTGGTGAAAGCCTCGGCCGCTATGCTAAGCAATGCTTGCCGAACTATCAGGTGTTTGACGAAAAACGCTACTTCTCTGCCGGTGAAACGGCCTGTGTCGTTGAATTGAAGGGGCGTAAGCTGGGGTTAACGGTGTGCGAGGATATCTGGCACCAGGGACCAGCTGAGCAGGCTGTTGCCGCTGGCGCGGAAATGATTCTGAACCTCAATGCCTCGCCGTATCATATGGACAAACAGCAACAACGGATTGCGTTAATCCAACAGCATGTGAAAGCACTCAATGTACCGCTGTTGTACGTTAATCAGGTGGGTGGTCAGGACGAGCTGGTATTTGATGGCCGTTCGTTTGCTGTTGCCGCTGACGGTGAACTGGTGGCACAGTTGCCGGCTTATCAGGAACAGTCCCAGGATCTTTATTGGCATAAGACATTAACCACAGACGTGGACCTGAAAACTACGGAAACCGGTCTGGCTTCGCTGTATAACGCCCTGGTTTTAGGGGTACGGGATTACGTTAATAAAAATGGATTCAAAGGTATTGTGCTGGGGTTGTCTGGTGGGATTGATTCGGCCCTGACGCTCGCAATTGCGGCAGATGCCATTGGTGCAGACCGTGTAAAAGCGATCATGATGCCCTTTACTTATACTTCCGGTATGAGCAAAGAAGATGCCGCCGAGCAGGCCGAACGTATGGGGGTGCCGTATGAGTCGGTATCCATAGAGCCTATGTACAACGCTTTTATGGCGTCGCTGGCCCCTCAGTTTGAAGGCTTGTCACGTGATACAACGGAAGAGAACTTACAGGCACGCTGTCGCGGCGTACTGTTGATGGCGGTTTCCAATAAAACCGGTTATATGGTTCTCACCACGGGCAATAAGAGCGAAATGGCCGTTGGTTACGCCACGCTTTATGGTGACATGGTGGGCGGGTTCAGCGCTCTGAAAGACGTTTATAAAACCAAGGTTTTTCAGTTGGCCGAGTACCGCAATACGCTGGGTTGTGTGATTCCTCAGCGAGTCATAGATCGCCCGCCATCGGCTGAATTAGCACCTGATCAGAAAGACGAAGACAGTCTGCCGCCATACGATGTTTTGGATGCGATTCTCGAACGTTACATTGAGCAGGACATGAGTGCTGATAGCATCATCGCCGATGGGTTCGCTCACGAAGATGTAATGCGGGTGTTAAGGCTGGTGGATGTGAACGAATACAAACGCCGTCAGGCGCCTATTGGGGTGCGTATCACACAGCGCGGTTTTGGCCGTGATCGTCGTTATCCGGTGACAAACGGTTGGCAGGCCGGGATTTAATGGTTCCAGCCGAGCCGTCCCAGTGCCTGTTTAAGGGATAGCAGGCTCAAGGTTGCCTGGTGAGCTTCTCGGCGATTCTGGTTATCTTCTCTTTCAGTGTGAACAAAGACACAAAAGCCACCGGCCAGGCAATCACATAACTGGACAGCCAACGGCTGAAAACAGCCGTATCGATTCCGGTGTTAATGACAACAACAACGGCCGATACGATGGCTGCCATGGTGCCAGACATCAACAGTGCGAACAGAATGGGTGTGTGGCTTGGCTTCAGCATACATCCTCCAGTGTTCTCTTCTCCGATCTCTAAGCACAAGATTGTCGCGGCGAATTATCCGCAGGACTATTCTTTATTATCGAGCAATCCAAAGGTAATCACGTTCAGCAGCGAGCGTCGGTCAACCCAAATCAGACCGCTGCGCTTAAATTCGCCGCTTTCGAGTTGTTTGTGCTCAGGGAAGTTCAGCGTCAACAAGGTCAGTGCCTGTTGCGATTCGGTTTCCAGTTCTAACAATTGATATGCCTCAACCTGCAGAGCCAGAGCATCAGCAACCGATGAGGTTTTCTGATAATTGAGCACAATTTTCTGAGCGCGGTTGGCCGCTGCAACATAGGCATGACGTTTCATATAGTACTGTGCAACGCCCAGTTCGTAGGATGCCATTCGGTCATTCAGGTACACCATACGGGCACGGGCATCGGCGTTATATGGGCTGTCCGGAAAACGCGCCAGTAATTCAGAAAAGTAATTAAAGGCATCTTGCAGTGGCCGTTGATCCCGACGTGATAATTCGTGAGGCAGGTAGCGCTCCACAAAAGAAAAGCCCAGGTCGTAGGTTGCTAAGCCACGCATGTAGTAAGCGTAATCCACCTGTGCGTGTAATGGATGTAAGCGGATAAAGCGCTCACTGGAAGCCAATACCGCGTCCATATCGCCAGTCTGATACTGAGCGTAAATCAGCTCAAGTTGAGCTTGCTCGGCATACTGACCAAAGGGGTAGCGGGATTCCAGCTCGCGCAAGCGCTCAACTGCTACCAGGTAGTTATTATTTTCCAGCGCTTCGCTGGCTTGCTCGTAATATTCTTTTTCCGTCAGTTCCTGAGGTTTGGTTGGATTATCGGAACAACCGGCCAACAACAGAGCTGTGAGCAATGTGGGTAGGAGACAGCCGCGAAACCGGTTGCTGAAAAGAGACTTCATGGAGAGTGTTCCTAAATATCGATATACTGACGGCAGAATTAGTCCCGTATTAAACCACAGTCACTACACAGCCCCAATAAGTCCTTCCGCTTCCTGAGCGTAAAGAAGTGCGGTTGCAACGAAATAAGTGTTATGTCCGATCAGATCAATCAAGTTGTCGAAGTCCCCCATGAGCTGGGTAATAAACGTCTCGATCAGGTGGCAGCGCAGCTGTTCCCTGACTTCTCCCGTTCGCGGTTGCAGCAGTGGATCAAAGAGGGACTGTTAACGGTCGATGGTGATGCCTGGCGCGGCCGCGATAAACTGGTGGGTGGAGAATCCCTGGCGTTGGTTGCCACGCTGCAGGCTGAAGGGGACTGGCAGGCGGAGGATATTCCGCTCGACATTCTTTACGAAGATGAACACATTCTTGTGCTGAATAAGCAAGCGGGCTTGGTGGTACACCCCGCTGCCGGGAATCACACTGGCACGTTGTTAAATGGTTTGCTGCATCATGCGCCATCGCTCAAAAACATCCCGCGTGCCGGCATCGTGCACCGGTTGGATAAAGATACTACGGGTCTGATGGTGGTTGCTAAAACATTGCAGGCTCAAAGCCATTTGGTTGCCCAATTGCAGGATCGCAGCATGGGGCGAGAATACGAAGCTGTTGTGCAAGGCGTCATGACCGGTGGCGGTACAGTCGAAGAGCCAATCAGTCGTCACGGCACGCAGCGTACCAAGATGGCGGTGAACCCTTTGGGTAAAGAAGCGGTGACTCATTACCGAGTGTTGCACAAATTTCCGACTCACACCTACATCCACTGCAAATTAGAAACGGGTCGGACGCATCAGATTCGTGTGCATATGTCACACATTGCTCATCCGCTGGTTGGTGATGCAACCTATGCTGGTCGTACTCGTCTGGCCAAAGGCGTAACGCCAGAGCTGCGCGACGCATTGCAGAATTTCCCCCGACAGGCATTGCATGCTCGTCAGTTGGGTCTGATTCACCCCGCTACCGAAGAGTATTGTGAGTGGCAGGTTGAGCTGCCGGATGATTTTGAGCAGTTGCTGGAAGTGTTGGCATTTGATGAAGAAGAGCGCGAGCCATTCGAATGATCACACCGTGCTGGGAGTTGCCAGAAGGCGTAAAAGCACTGATCACAACCTGCGAGGGTGGGCTATCAGTCCCACCTTATCGATCCAATAACCTGGCCCTTCATGTTGGTGATAGTCGAACCTCTGTATTGCAAAACCGCGCTGTATTGCTGCGCAGACAAAGCGGCATCCGGGCCATTCAATGGTTGAATCAAACCCATTCAGATCGCATTGTGACAGCATGTTCAGGAGCTGTTATTCCTGAAGCGGATGGCTGCTTCTCATCACAAGCCGGTATGGCTTGTGCGGTTCTAACGGCAGACTGTCTGCCGGTGCTGATTGCGGCAAAAGATGGTTCGCAAGTTGCTGCGGTTCACGCCGGTTGGCGCGGTTTAGCGGCAGGTATCATCAGTAATGCACTGCGCCGTTTCGACTCTGATGTTTCGGTTTACCTGGGGCCTGCCATTGGGCCTGAACATTTTGAAGTTGGACCTGAAGTACGGCTGGCTTTTTCCTGGGCATCCGATCAATGCTTCTTGCCCGGCAGGGATGACCGGTTAATGGCGAATATTTATCAACTGGCGCGTGAGCAGTTATCGATGCAGGGAGTGACAGATATTACCGGTGGCGATTTCTGTACCTTCACGGATACAGATCGCTTTTATTCCTACCGGCGTCAAGCGGTGACGGGTCGAATGGCCAGTCTGATCTGGATCGAAAAGTAGCTGTCTATCCTGTATGGCTATTTGCAATAAGCTGCGATGGATTCGTTTGCCTGTTGCATCATATTGGCGCGTTCTTTGTCTGTCAGGGGCCGCACAGAACCATCTTCTTGTTGATAGCGACGGTTAAAGTTTTCCGACAGTTTGACCTTGGCGTCGCGTGCTTGCTGGCAGTATTTTTTCGCCTCACGCGGGTCGATTTGTGGCGGCTGCTCTGTGGTTTTTGATTTGGCTGAGGTTTCATTTACTTCAGCGCCTGCTTCAACTGACTTCGCTGGTGGTGCATCTGCGGCTTTATCGACCCGGAGCTTGTAGACATCTTCAGTAAGACTGCGCGGTGGCTGAGCACTGAAATGTACTTGCCCCTGCTCATCCGTCCAGCGATAGACTTTTGCTGCCTCTGCCAGTGTGGACAAGCCCAGAAAGGAAAAAAACAGTGGGATCAGCATCAGTCGCATATTGGCCTCGGCGGGATCTGCTCAAAATGGTCATTTTTACGGCTCAGATGTCTACCTTGGTATCAACGCTGAGTATTCACGCAACGTTATTTAAACCGTATGATTTGTCAAGGTTTTTTGCTGTTTTTGCTGTGGACAAAACTGGCTGTAATGCTAAAATTACCGCGCTTTTGCCAGAGCCGCGTTTTGCAACACCCCGGAGAACGTGACTGGCAACGACAGCCTCTGGTGCGGTTATCCTCCGACCCAGTTCAGCCTCGACGTCCTCGACCAGGCAACGAGACACTGATAAACAATTAAAAGTTGTTTATCCAGCCTGAGCGAGCCTCAGTTGTTAAAGGCTCTATATCGCACAAATAATTTTTTTACCCATGCTCTGTTAAAGAGCTTGTGAATGAGGATAGTACGGTGGAATTACTTTCCGGCGGAGATATGTTGGTTCGTGCATTGCACGAGTCGGGCGTTGAATATATTTATGGCTACCCGGGCGGCTCGCTGCTGCACGTGTACGATGCAGTCTACAAGCAAAGCGCCGTCAAACATGTCCTGGTCCGTCACGAGCAAGCCGCTGCTCATATGGCCGATGGTTATGCCCGTGCGACTGGCAAACCAGGCGTGGTGATGGTGACCTCTGGTCCCGGTGCCACCAACACAATTACCGGTATTGCGACGGCATTTACCGATTCGATTCCTATGGTTGTTATCTCGGGTCAGGTAATGAGCCATCTGGTAGGCGACGATGCCTTCCAGGAAACCGATATGCTGGGTATTTCACGCCCGGTAGTTAAGCACAGTTTTGCTGTACGTCGTCCGGAAGATATTCCGGATATGGTGGCAAAAGCGTTTCATATTGCCAGTACGGGTCGTCCTGGTCCGGTACTGATCGATATTCCGAAAGACATGACCATGCCGAATGAGCGTTACGAATACGTTTATCCGAAAAAAGTGAAGCTGCGTTCTTACACACCGCCACAGCGTGGCCATGCCGGTCAGATCAAAAAAGCGGTTGAGTTGTTGGTCAAGGCTAAGCGTCCGGTTGTTTACTCCGGCGGTGGCGTCATTATTGACGGCAGCTCAGACAAACTGCGTGCTCTGGTTGATCGCCTGAACTTCCCTTGTACCAACACTCTGATGGGCTTGGGTGCGTATCCAGGCACCGGTGAGCGCTTCCTTGGTATGTTGGGTATGCACGGGACTTACGAAGCCAATATGGCCATGCATCACGCGGATGTTATTCTGGCGATCGGTGCACGTTTCGACGACCGTGTAACCAATGCGACCAATAAGTTCTGCCCGGACGCTAAGATCATTCATATTGATATCGATCCATCATCAATTTCGAAAACCATTGATGCTGATGTGCCCATTGTTGGCCCGGTAGGCACCGTTCTTGATGAAATGACTGCGCTGCTCGATGAGAGCAGCGATGCGCCTGATGAGGCGGCAATTGAGTCCTGGTGGAAACAGATTAATGACTGGCGCCCGCGTCATGCTATGCGTTATGAGAAAAATGAAAACGGCCTGATGAAGCCTCAGGAAGTTGTCGAAGCCATGTGGGAAGCCACAAAGGGCGACGCATACGTGACTTCCGACGTAGGCCAGCACCAGATGTTTGCTGCTCAATACTATAAGTTTGATAAGCCGAATCGTTGGATTAACTCCGGTGGTCTGGGCACCATGGGCTTTGGTTTCCCGGCAGCAATGGGTATCAAGCTGAACTTCCCGAAAGAAAGCGTGGTTTGTGTTACCGGCGAAGGGTCGATTCAGATGAACATTCAGGAGCTTTCGACCTGCCTGCAGTATGGCATTCCGGTAAAAATCCTGTGTCTGAACAATGGTTCCTTGGGAATGGTTCGTCAGTGGCAGGATATGAACTACGAAGGTCGTCACTCTCACTCTTACATGGAATCTTTGCCTGATTTTGTGAAGCTGGTAGAGGCTTACGGTCATGTAGGTATTCAGGTTAAAGAGCGGGATGAGCTACCTCAGGCGCTGGAAGATACTTTTGGCAAATACAAAAACCGTCTTGTGTTCCTCGACGTTGCTGTCGATGAAAATGAACACGTTTACCCAATGCAGGTTCCGACTGGTTCCATGCGCGATATGTGGCTGAGCAAGACGGAGCGTACCTGATATGAGACACATTATTTCTATTCTGCTGGAAAATGAGCCGGGTGCATTGGCGCGCGTGGTGGGTTTATTTGCTCAGCGTGGTTACAACATTGAAACCTTAACAGTGGCACCAACGGAAGATGAGACGCTGTCTCGTCTGACCATGACCACCGTGGGCGATGACCGCAAGATTGAACAAATCACCAAGCAGCTGAATAAGCTGATCGAGGTAGTGAAGCTGGTTGATCTGTCAGAGGGCTCTCATATTGAGCGCGAGCTGATGCTGATCAAGGTTAAAGCGGTTGGTGCCCAGCGTGCTGAAATTAAACGTACAGCGGACATTTTCCGTGGTCAGATTGTGGATGTAACGGCTAACGTTTACACCATTCAACTGACCGGCACCAGCGACAAACTTGAAGCTTTCATCGAAACGATGGGGTCTGCATCGGTACTCGAAACGGTTCGTACGGGAGTATCCGGCATTTCCCGTGGCGAGAAAGTACTGAGTCTGTAACGCCCGACGAAAGCAGAAGCCTGGCTTACTTTTCAATGCGTGTTGTGTCTGTGCCGCAATTATAGAGTGTGGCTCAGACGCAGCGCTGAGAAAGTCGCCGGGCTGTTTGTTGTCAAAAGCTCTCACTCAGTTTTTTTCTAAAAACGCCAACGATAAAAAGCCACTGAAAGCGCTGATTACGATAACAGCACTGGTGCTACCACTGGCCAGCATCAAAAGGCCAGCCACTATCCAACCTGTTTTAACTTGTTCAAGGCGTCTCTGATAGGTTGTTGAACGGGTCCAGATAAATTCCGGATTGTTATCAGGCAATTTATAAAAGCGGCGGATACGGCTAATCAGATCCAGTTTAATCACGGTATTACCTCCGTTGTCTCATCCATTTGCGCAAAGTTGCCGGATTAAGCATAAGAAGTAATAAAACAGTTTGCCGCTTAAACGCTGAATCAATCTATTCAACATCTGGCTTATAGTCGGCTGATCTGAACTGCTTTGGTGCAATTCAGATCACGCGATACTGGTGGAAACGTCGCTGGGTAAAAAAAGCGGAATAGCGGAGGAGAGCGATCAAACCCGATAAGTGGTTTTGGTCATTACTTTAGCCAGGCCACTCATCGCCAGTTTTACCGGGAATGGGAACTGATGGCCGCCAGCGTCAATTGCTGCGGATGCATGTCTGGCTTCGTCTTCCAGCATTTGCAGCAGTACGGCCTTACTTTTGTCATCCTGGGCCGGCAATTTAGACAGGTGCTCTGTCAGGTGTTTGCACACTTGCTCTTCGGTTGCAGCAACAAAGCCCAAACTCACCTTATCGCTGATTTTTCCGGCCGCAGCGCCAATAGCGAATGACAAGCCATAAAACACAGGGTTCAGGTAACTGGTATGACCACCAAGATCTTTAATCCGTTGCTCGCACCATACCAGGTGATCGACTTCTTCCTGAGCCGCTTCTTCCATCGATTCACGTACTTCCGGTAATTTTGCCGTGAGTGCCTGACCTTGATACAGCGCCTGAGCGCAAACCTCGCCTGTGTGGTTAATACGCATCAAACCAGCAGCGTGTTTTTTCTCTTCTTCGGTCATTTCTGCGAAGTCACGCGCTTGTGCTGGCGAGCTGCGTTCCTCTTGGGCAGCTCCCGGTACCAGGGTGCGCAATGCCAGGTCGGCATTGTGAATCAGCTTATCGAACAAAGAGTATTGACGAGTGTTCATAGTGATAACTTCAGAAGAATAATTTCGACAAGTTTAAGTGAATTCGACGTGAGCTGCACACGTTCTTGAAAGCAAAATACACAAAACGATGTTCTGCTGCAGACGCAAAGATATTGATATAGTGTCAGGCATCCATATAAAAACGGAAATTGTTATGCAGGATTTACGCGATCTGGGGCTAATGCTCGACCGGCACGTGCCACTGTTACTGGTTGAATCTTATGAAGAAGCGCGGGTGCTGGAGCTACTAACCCGTGTTGCTATCAAGCGTGGTTTGGCACTGCAGCAATGGACTGTTTCTGATGGTTTACGTCGTCTTGGGTTTGGTGAAGATGTGGCCAAAGAGACGGATACCTCGCAGCCGGTTGAGGCACTCCGGCAGGTTAAAGCCAGGGACCAGGGCGGTTTATTTGTATTCTGCGATTTACACCCTTATCTCGAAGATCCACTGGTCGTTCGTTTAATTAAAGACATTGCTCTGCAGCATGAACGTTTCGGTAAAACTCTGGTGTTATTGAGTCATCGCATTGATGCACCCTCCGAGTTACAGCGCTTGGCCATGACCTTTGATTTACAACTGCCCGATCAAGGCCAGTTGATGTCGCTGGTCAAAGAGGAAGCTCAGCGCTATGCCAGAAACAGCGGTCGTAAGGTGAAGACCGATTCCGCGACTCTGCAGCAGATCGTCGCTAATTTACGTGGATTAACCTTCTCTGATGCACGTCGTCTGGTGCGAGGTGTGATCGTCGATGACGGTGCAATTACTCAGGATGATGTGCCAGAGGTGAGTAAAGCGAAGATGCAATTGCTCGATATGGAAGGTGTTATGAGTTTTGAGTACGACACTGCGCGTTTTGGCGACGTCGCTGGTCTGGAGAACATGAAGAGCTGGCTCGAGCAGCGCCACCATGCCTTCCTCAACGTTGATGATGATTTACGTCCGCGCGGGATGATGCTGTTTGGTGTACAGGGCAGTGGCAAAAGCTTAGCGGCTAAAGCTGTGGCGGGTTCATGGGGGGTGCCATTGTTGCGCTTGGATTTTGGTGCTCTCTACAACAAGTTTTTTGGTGAAACTGAACGGAATTTGCGTGAATCGCTCAAGCTTGCCGAGACCATGGCGCCCTGCGTAGTGTGGATGGATGAAGTGGAGAAAGGACTCGGCCAGGACGGTAATGATCAGGGTGTCAGTCAGCGATTACTGGGCACACTGCTCACCTGGATGGCTGAACATGAGTCCAAAGTGTTTGTGGTTGCAACGGCCAATAACATTCACGCATTACCGCCGGAGCTGATGCGCAAAGGTCGGTTGGACGAATTGTTCTTTGTTGATCTGCCTCAGCCGGATGTCAGGGAGGCTATTCTCAGGTTGCATATGGAAAAACGTGGCCTGGCGGTGGAGCGGTTTGATATCACCGTACTGGCTCAGGCCAGTGTTGGCTTTTCCGGGGCAGAACTGGAACAAGCCGTGGTGTCTGCATGGCACTCGGTGCACAGCCTTGATGAGGACGGTGACGGGATTACGACCGAAATCTTACTGCGCGAAATTCAGCGTACTCAGCCATTGTCGGTGACCATGGCCGAACAGCTGCAGGGGTTGCGCGATTGGGCTAATGGTCGCGCTGTGACGGCTGATTAAAATCGTTTCTGAGTGGACGCAGACAATAATCCTGAGATGGCTCGGCGTAACTGATCCGGGTCGGCAGGTTTGGCCAATAGCTGCTGAATCCCGGCATCCAGTGCGTCTTCGCGGACATTGCTTATGTTCATACCCGTTAGCATCAGGCGCGCCGGTTTTTTACCAATATCAGGGTCAGATAATACCCGTTCCGATAACTGCAACCCATCCATCAGAGGCATATCGTGATCAATAATCAATACCTCATAAGGTTCATTGATAGAATTCTGATGGCGCATCATCGCCAGCGCCTCTTTGCCACTGTAGGTACTTTCAGCACGCATTCCCTGTCGTCTTAATTGTTTTTCAATGACGTTACGCACCGATGCATTGTCATCCACGATCAAGACCCGCAAACCAAGCAAGCTGTCGTCGTGAGATTGCAGAACGGGCTGCTGATCACTTTCCAGCGGCAGGTAGAGCGTCAGCGACGCGCCCTGGAGATTGAAGTCTTCAATTTCCAGAGTAGCTTTCATGCGTTTCATCACTTTACGCAGCACCCGCATATTCCACTGTTTACTGAAGTCACCAATACGTTGCTGTGGTTTATGGTGTTGCAAAATCTGTAACGCGCTGCGCAGTTCATCCGGGCGCGCCAGCTGGCTATTCACTCGCAGTTGCAACATCAGCCCCGATGTCATTTGGCTGTTGTATGGTTGGGCAGCCAGAGCTAATACACCATGCTCACTGTACGCCAGTAATTTTGCCAGAATCGAATGGATCAGTGACTGCAGGTGGGTGCGGTCAACAATGACACGATTCGCCACCTGATCATCAATATCGATCACCAGTTCCATTTGCTTGCGAACACCACCTTGCTGGAAATGCTGTACCGTCTGATTCAGTAATTTGCGGATCTCAACCGGTTCAGGTTCCAGTTCGAGCTGATTACTCTGAACTTTACCAAGATCGGATACCTGATTGACCACATGCAGCAGGTCATGTCCGGCTTCGCTGATGGTATTGAGAAAATCGCGCTGGTTATTGCCCAGCGGAGTGTCGTTCAGCAACTGGCTCATCCCCAACACACCATTAATCGGTGAACGCAGCTCATGGCTGATGTGTGACAGCATCGCTGCATTAATCTGTAGCTCGTTACTGGAAGCATTGTGCTTGCTGGTTCGTCTATCGGTGATCGCAGCCACTGCCGCAACCATGCTGAGAATCAGTGATGACGGTAAAATCAGAATGGCCCAGTCGTGCAGGAATTCCAGGGTTAAAAGATTCTGAGTGGTGAGCAAAGTCAGAATCAGGCCTATCGTCAGTGCCAATGCTCCGTAGGTTAGCCAGCGTTGTGCTGGTAACTCTTTGCTGGGAACCAACATCAGGAAAATACTGGTTGCCAGGCCGTAGAGCAGCAAGCTCAGGGCAACAAAGAACTGCATACCTGATTCAATGACGGCGATGATGACCAGATTGGTAACTAAGTAGAGTGCACTCACGACCAACAGTTTCTGTTCGATGTGGCGTCGGCGCCAGCCCAGGCTGTAAACCACGAAGCCGTGTGCTGAAGCCGATACACTGATCATGACGTAGCCGAAGCCTGCCAGGGTTTCACCACTGATGGTAAACAGCATACTGAGTAAACCGGTCCAGCTCGGTAAAAACATTAAAGCACAGAGGCAGTAGCTAGCGGCCGCCGCTGCGATGAGGAGCCGTTGCTGACGATACAGGTTGACGAAATACAACAGGGTTCCAAATACCCAGCCTAATACCAGCCCCTGGATGATAAAATCCCATTGCTCGTTGAACAGGAAGTAATCCAGGCTTGCGAGACGAAGCTCGGTATTAAGAATAGAATCCGAGGCAATGCGAATCAGAAAACTTTCAGTACTCTCCGGCTGAATATCGATCAGAAACGGGTAGGCCTGAATATAACCACCAATACGGCCACGGCTCTGGCGGCTGTAAGTTTGTGGTTCCGGATCATTGATATTGTAAAGTGATACCTGTTTCAGATCGGGATTCGACAAGCTCAATACTGCCTGCTTAGGATCTTTATACGGATTGGAAATACTGATGCGTAACCAGTAGGCAGACGTTGTTAAACCGAACTTCAGCTTTTCGCTATGACTGGGGGTGAATCGCAGTTGCTGCTCCGGTGAGAGCATATCGCGAATGGTCAGTTGCTTTTGCTTGTCTTCATAGACCGAGGCGTAGGGAGTCACGCCATAATCAAACGATTGGTTGGGAATCAGTACCGGGTTGGTTGCCTGGCTTTGAGCGCAGTAACTCAGTAAAGCCAGGCCGACCAGTAACCACAAATACCGCTTGCTGGTAACCATGCGACGAACCTCATAGTTACTCAGCAAGTGTGTCATCCCTGAATCTCCGCGATTATTTGTTGTTATCGATAAACCGTTAGCTTTGCTCGCGGGCTATGGCACGATAACCGATGTCTTTACGGTAGAAAACATCTTTCCAGTCGATTTGTGCCGCCAGCTCGTAGGCCTGTTGCTGAGCTTCGCTCACGCTGTTGCCTAAAGCCGTTGCACATAATACACGACCTCCGGCGGTGACAACATCATCACCGTCGAGCTTAGTACCGGCATGGAATACTTTCCGATCAGCGCCGTCGTCAGCTGGTAAGCTGATTGCGTCGCCCTTGTTGTAGCTCGCAGGGTAACCGCCAGCCGCCAGTACAACTCCCATAGCGGCCCTTGGGTCCCACTGCGTGACTTCATGATCGAGGTTGCCGTTCAGAGCTGCTAAGCAGTGAGCAACCATGTCCGATTGCATCCGCATCATGATTGGCTGAGTTTCAGGGTCACCAAAACGGCAGTTATATTCGATCACTTTGGGCGCGCCGGCTTCATTAATCATCAGGCCTGCGTACAGGAAGCCTGTATAGTCGTTGCCTTCTTTTGCCATACCTTCGACGGTCGGGCGTATCACCTCGGCCATGACACGATCATGGATTTCGGCTGTGACAACCGGAGCCGGGGAATATGCCCCCATACCGCCGGTATTCGGGCCAGTATCGCCATCGCCGACACGTTTATGATCCTGACTGGTGGCCATTGGCAGAATATTTTTACCATCGACCATTACGATGAAAGAGGCTTCTTCACCCGTCAGGAATTCTTCGATCACGACGCGACAACCGGCATCACCAAACGCGTTACCTGACAGCATGTCTTTAACCGCTGCTTCAGCTTGCTCCAGAGTCTCGGCAACTATCACACCTTTACCAGCTGCCAGACCATCGGCTTTAACAACGATCGGAGCGCCTTTTTCGCGCAGGTAAGCCAGAGCGGGTTCCACTTCGGTGAAGTTCTGGTAATCCGCGGTTGGGATATTCTGGCGTGCCAGGAAATCTTTGGTGAATGCTTTAGAACCTTCTAATTGTGCTGCACCTTTGCTTGGGCCAAAAGCTTTCAGACCTGCAGCTGCGAACTGATCGACCAGACCATCCACCAGAGGTGCTTCCGGACCGACGATGGTCAGGCCAATTTCGTTGTTTTTGGCGAAGGCTTCCAGTTCATCAAAAGCCATCACATCGATGGCGACGTTTTCCATGTTGTCTTCGCGTGCGGTACCCGCGTTGCCTGGAGCTACGAAGACTTTTTCAACCAGTGGAGATTGCAGTGCTTTCCACGCCAGCGCGTGTTCGCGACCGCCAGAGCCTATTACTAAAACTTTCATTTTACTCATCCTGTTAGGAGTAACTTGATAATTCTGCCGGTTTACACGTCACATTTTCTACGTCGACTCGCCGTGAGCATGTCTCTGCAGGCTCTCGTGTAACATCCATATTGCCCGAGGTCTCCTTAAGAAAAATCTGACGCATAAACCTTTAAACTTACGTAAAAATCTATCCAAAAAAACGCTTTGAAAGTGTGATGAGCGATGCTCTGGCAGGGCAAAAATTTTTGAGAGAGCGGCGCTTAGTGGGCTAAGTGAGCATCTCGATAAAATTTTTAACGCCGCCAGAGTGAGCGCAATAGCTTTCTTTGGTTATTAGTGACGGAAATGACGCATACCGGTAAAGACCATGGCGATGCCAGCTTCGTCGGCTGCGGCAATCACTTCTTCATCACGAATCGAACCACCCGGTTGGATAATTGCTTTGATGCCAACCTTCGCGGCGTTATCAATACCATCACGGAATGGGAAGAAAGCGTCGGATGCCATTACTGCACCTTCAACTTGCAAACCAGCATGTTCTGCTTTGATCGCTGCGATACGAGCTGAGTTTACGCGGCTCATCTGGCCTGCGCCAACACCGACAGTTTGACGGTTCTTACCGTAAACGATGGCGTTAGACTTAACGAACTTAGCGACTTTCCAGCTGAAGATCAGATCGTGTAATTCAGCTTCAGTTGGTGCGCGCTTGGTTACAACTTTCAGGTCGTCAGTCGTGATCATACCGTTATCGCGATCCTGAACCAGCAGGCCGCCGTTAACGCGCTTGTAGTCGAATGCCTGTGGACGTTCGGCAGGCCATTCGCCACATTCCAGCAGACGCACGTTTTTCTTAGCGGCAACAATCGCTACAGCTTCAGCACTTACTCTTGGTGCGATGATCACTTCAACAAACTGGCGTTCAACAATCGCGCTGGCGGTTTCGGCATCCAGTTCACGGTTGAAAGCGATGATGCCACCAAAGGCAGATTCGGTATCGGTTTCGAAAGCCAGATCGTAAGCCTTACGGATACCGCCTTCGTCTTCCGGTACGACGGCAACACCACATGGGTTGGCGTGCTTAACAATCACACAGGCTGGCTTCACGAATGACTTAACGCATTCCAGAGCCGCGTCTGTATCCGCCACATTGTTGTAGGACAGCTCTTTACCCTGCAGCTGCTTCGCAGTAGCGATGGATGCTTCGGCAGGTTCAGCTTCCACATAAAAAGCAGCTTTTTGATGCGGGTTTTCACCGTAACGCATGTCCTGCGCTTTGACGAACTGGCTGTTGTAAGTCTGAGGGAAATCTTTGCGGTTATCAGTGCTTAACGTTTCCGCTTCCTGATCAATAGTACCCAGGTAGTTAGCAATCATTCCGTCGTAGCTGGAGGTGTGCTCGAAGGCTTTTAATGCCAGATTAAAACGGGTTTTGTATTGCAGGCCGTTGTGACTGTTCAGGTCTTCCAGAACGTTGCTGTAGTCGCTGGTGTTAACCACAATGCCAACGTAAGCGTGGTTTTTTGCCGCCGAGCGAACCATGGTCGGGCCGCCGATATCAATGTTCTCGATTGCCAGTGGCAAGTGACAGTCTTCCTTCGCTACGGTTGCCGCAAACGGATACAGGTTAACCACAACCAGGTCGATCGGGTTGATGCCATGTTCGTTCATGACTTCATCATCCTGACCACGACGACCGAGCACGCCACCGTGAATTTTCGGGTGCAGGGTTTTTACCCGACCATCCATCATTTCCGGGAAACCCGTGTAATCCGATACTTCTACTGCCGGGATCTGGTTATCCAACAGCAGCTTGTAGGTACCTCCGGTCGACAGGATTTCCACGCCCGCCGCATGCAGGGCTTTGGCAAATTCTACGATGCCGGTTTTGTCCGATACGCTGATCAAAGCGCGACGAACAGGAGTGATATCCGCTGGGATGTCGTTTGCAGGGATGAAGTTGCTCATATGGTCAATTTTTCTAAGCTATTAAAAAAAGAAAAAGCGGCCAAGGCCGCTTAAGAAAATACAAATCAGATCAAAGCATTCCGTACTGCTTCAGCTTTTTACGCAAAGTACCGCGGTTTAATCCCAGCACGATCGACGCTTTGGTTTGGTTATCGCGAGTATATTTCATCACCGTTTCCAGCAACGGCGCCTCGACCTCGGACAACACCATGTCGTATAAATCGACAATTGGCTGGCCATCCAGGTGATCAAAATAATTTTGCAGAGCCTTTTCCACACTGTCGCGCAGGGTTTGCGATGATTCTGATGGTGCGCTTAAGTTGTTCTGTAGATCAGATGAGTCGGTCACTGTTTCAACCTTCCTTAATAATGCTTCTGTGTTCATGCGGCTTGTCCCTCACTGTCATATTCCTTAAAAAACGTTTCAATGGCCTGGCGCTGTTCTGTCGCTGTTTCCAGACGATTAAAAATTCGGCGGAAATCGCTGCCGTTAGCTTGATGTTGCAGGTACCAGCTAACGTGTTTGCGAGCAATCCGTACTCCCAGATAGTCGCCATAAAACTCATGTAAGGCGGCCAGATGGGATAATAAAATCTGTTCAATTTCGTCAATTTCTGCGGCGGGTAAGTGCTCGCCGGTTGCAAGGTAGTGACTGACTTCTCTGAAAATCCAGGGTCTGCCTTGCGCCGCGCGACCAATAAGCACGCCATCGGCCCCGGTATATTGCATTACTTTTGCGGCTTTTTCGGCGCTGGTGATATCACCATTAGCAAACACCGGAATGTCGATGCTGCTCTTGACGTTGCGGATAGTGTCGTATTCCACCGTATTTTTGTAGCCGCAGGCACGTGTGCGCCCGTGTACTGCTAAAGAGACAATGCCTGCATCTTGTGCGATTTGGGCGATATTCACACCGTTACGTTGATCAGGGCTCCAGCCTGTACGTATTTTCAGGCTGACTGGCACATCGACAGCAGCCACCACGGCCTGCAATATCTCTTTCACTAAACCTTCATCTTTCAGTAACGCTGAGCCAGCAGCCTTGTTACAGACCTTTTTGGCCGGGCAGCCCATGTTGATGTCTATTATCTGGGCACCATTGGCGGCGTTAAATTGGGCACTGTCTGCCAGGATTTGCGGGTCACCACCAACGATTTGTACAGCTATGGGCTCAGGCTCACCTGTATGGTCGAGGCGTAGCTGGGATTTGCGTGTATGACGCATCTCCGGGTTAGCGGCCACCATTTCACCCACAACCAGGCCGGCGCCGAGCTGACGACAAAGCTGGCGAAACGGACGGTCGGTAACTCCCGCCATAGGTGCCAGAATCACTGGATTAGGTAGCGTATATGGGCCAATTGCAGGCATGAATAACCGATTAAAACTGATCAAAAAGTGTGCGACGAAAAAGTCGCGGTATGATACTCATAACCCCTTTGCGAATAAAGGGGAAATGATTGCCTATGCGCAAAATTTTGTTAATTGAGTATTTTCTTACTGGTTGCTCTGCAGACGGATGGCGTAACTAACCGCCTCCGGGCCTGGGTCAACAATCTCAAGCGCGATATGGATGGGTGTTCTGCTCGGAATCAGCGTTTGTCCGGCAAGCTCACCCGACAGGTACTCTGATGGCAGAAATTGACGGCTGGCAACCACATTATTATTCAGATCACTGAACACCAGCTCCAGGTCTGGGAAGGGTTGTGGGTAATTGGCCAGATTTTGCATCAGAGTATCAACCATTAACGCCTTTTGCAGTTTCGGGTGACTGCGGACCACCAGATGCTGGGTACTCAACTGCTTCATATTCTGTACGTTCGGGAGTGTACAATCTGCCAGATTACAGATCTGGGTATACAACGGACGCCATTGTGGTGTGCGTGACCACTGATCAAATTTGAAGAACAGTGTTTGTCCCCCGGCGATCAATAGCATGATCAGTGAAGCAAGGCCCCAGCCCCACGGAAAAGCGGGACCACTGCTGCGCTTCTGTAATTCCAGTGGATCTTCCTGCAATCCGGCGACACTATCGGCAACCACCATAATTTCAGTTGCTTCATTGTTCGGATCATCACTGCCGAGGTGCATATTATCGTCGTCATCAATAAAGCCGTCGAAATCATCGACTTCGGCACCCGCCTTGAACTGGCTGTATTCTTCCTCATTATTGCTCTGGTCATCGAAGTCGTACTGACTGGTTTCTGAGATTTCCAAACCACCAACCGTAATTTCCTCAATACCATCATCATCATCGAGCAGGGCATCTGCCCAAGCTTCATCCGGGTCTTTGTCGGAAATGAACTCATGAGCAGTCGAATCCGGGCTGAGAAGATCCAGAGAGTCGGTACTGGCATTTTTCAGATCGAAGATTGAAGAGTCGATCTCCAGGTCATTGCGTGGCGCCGGACGATCCTCTTTTTCCGGAGCACGAATGCCAAGATCGACCATTGGGTCATCACTGATGCTGTCATGGGTATCCGGCTCGTTATCATCCATATCGTCATGAATCAGGCCGTCGTCGCCAATCCTCACGTCATCGTCGATGTCGTCATCCATGTCATCATGAATTAATAAGTCATCGTGAATCAGCTGGTCATCTTCAGTGGCAGACGGCTTCGGTTCGATGGATGTTACTGCCTGACTGGCTGACTTTTCCGGAGCTTTCTTGTCAGCTTGCAGTTGTTCTTCATCAACAAAATGTTCGGCGGCTTGAAATACCTGTAAGCAGGAGCCGCAGCGCACAGCCCCGTTAGCTACCTTCAGGTGTTCATCGCGCACCCGGAAGGTGGTGCGGCAATGTGGACATTGAGTCACGTGAGCGGCCATTGAGTATCCTTTACTCCATTTCCGATTGATGTTGAGCGTCAGTCTTCACGGCGGGTTCCGGTAAGTAGTACCCAGTCACCGAGCTGTTTGGCAGGATTCATGTTATACCACTGACTGTAGCATTGAGATACGTCTTCCGCCTGCTCAGCCAGTAACCCGGATAACGCCAGCTTGCCACCCTGTCGGGTAAGACGGGCAATGTCGGGAGCCAGTGCTTGCAACGGGCCGGCCAGAATATTCGCCACCATAATGTCGGCTTTTACGTCCGGGGTTTTGTCCGGCAGGAAGACATCGTACAGATCATCGCGGATATTATTGCGTCCGGCGTTATCACGGGTTGCCGTCAATGCCTGCGGATCAATATCGACTCCAACCATTTTCTCCGAACCCAGTAATAACGCAGCAATACCCAGAATACCGCTGCCACAACCATAGTCGACGACCAGCTCTTTCCCCGTCACTTCCTGATCGAGGAACTGCAGACACAAATCCGTTGTCGGGTGTGTGCCGGTACCAAACGCCAGGCCTGGATCGAGCATCAGGTTGACGGCATCCGGTTGCGGGGGTGTTTGCCAACTTGGGCACACCCACAAACGCTGACCAAACTGCATCGGGTGATAATCTTCCATCCAGGCGCGAATCCAGTCTTTATCTTCAAGAATCTCCAGCTTGTGTTTTGGCAGTGGCTGGGCACTCAGATTCTGGTAGAAATCGTTGAGGTTTTTCAGCAATATTTCGCTGTTCTGGTTAGCCTCAAACAGGCCAATAATCTGAGTTTCATCCCAGATAGGGTTGGTCCCCAACTCAGGCTCAAGAATGGGCTGGTCAGCGTCATCCTGCAGGGTGACGGACAATGCGCCTTGTGCAAGCAGTGCTTCTTCAATGGAATTAACTTGCGCACGTTGCGCGTGAATACGAATCTGAATCCAGGACATCTCAGGCCTTGTGGTTTTTCAATGAAGTGTTTTCCAGTTGCGCGATGGCGGATTGCAGTGCCAGGTCATAACCCTGCACACCCAGACCGCAAATAACGCCCACAGCGATATCCGACAGGTAAGAATGGTGGCGGAAGCTCTCACGGGCGTGCACGTTGGAGATATGAATTTCGATAAAGGGGATTGCAACACCGGCTAAGGCATCGCGCAGGGCAACGCTGGTGTGCGTGAATGCCGCCGGGTTGATGATGATAAAGCCAGTGCCATCACTGCGTGCCTGATGGATCCGGTCAATCAGCTCGTGCTCGGCATTACTCTGCAGATGTTCAAGCTGATGGCCTGCTTGTTTGGCGCTTGCCTGCAGCTGCTTTTCAACGTCAGCAAGTGTCGTAGCCCCATAAATCTCCGGTTCACGAGTGCCCAGCAGGTTGAGGTTCGGGCCTTGTAATACCAGTATTTTTGACATCGCTACGCTCGTTTTCCGGAGACAATAATTTATGCGCGAGTTTGCCGTAAACTGCCCGTAGCGTCCAGTTTTAAGCGTCGCTGTCGGCGGCAAATACCTGATTACGACCATTATGTTTGGCGCGGTACAGAGCCTGGTCAGCACGTTCTACCAAATCACTCACCGACTCGCCACACCATTGCGCCAGGCCGCAGGAGAAGGTGACTTGCAGCGATTTATCGCTGGTATGAATCAGGTTGGCAAAGTTAGCGCGCAGTTTTTCCATTACCTGTAATGCTTGCTTGCTATCGGCGTCGCGCAGGATAACGGCGAATTCTTCTCCACCATAGCGACCGATCGAGTCCGATTTTCGCAAGCTTTGCTTCAGAAACAGAGACAGATTTTTAATGACAATATCGCCAACCGGATGGCCATATTGGTCGTTGATGTTTTTAAAATGGTCGATGTCAATCATCACAAAGCTGACTGGCAATTCATCGTTTTGCTTCAGGTTGTCTTGCAATGATTCAAGAATATGAGTGTGATTCAGCAGGCCTGTGAGGCTGTCACGAGCGATCAGATGCTGCAGCTGTCGAGCCCGAAGAACCCGGGTTCGGACGGTCGACAATAGATGCCTTGCACCGACGGGCTTGGTCAGAAAATCATCGCCGCCTTCTGCCATAGCATCCAGTTGGCGTTGTTTATCCTCTTCGCCCGACAGGTAAATAATCGGCAGATTGATATATTCTTTGTGCTGTCGAATGACCTTCGCGAGCTCCATACCGTTACAGTCTGGCATGTACATATCCATCAGTACCAGGTCCGGGTTGTAGTCGTTCAGTATATCCAGTACCTGTAACGGCTCGTTCACTATCTCTGTCAGCATTCCAGCTTTATTCAGCACTTTGGCGCTATACATCGCTTGTGATTTGGAATCATCCACAATCAGAATGCGGAACGGGTCTTCTGGCGTGGTGTCCAGCAGGTCTTCGAGGGTACCGATTAACGAATGAATCTCATCGCTGTTGTAAAGACCAATGCCACCACTGCGCATGGCATTCAGCTTTTGCTCAATGGTTGGTTGCTGCTGCTGGTAAGTAAACAGAATGGGCAGCAGTTGCTCGCGCTCTGACTGAATCTTATCGGCCAGCACCAAGCCATGGCCGTCAGCGACAAAATTAATGTCCAGCACCAGTGCTGCCGGATGACGCTCATGCAGGGCCGCGAGGAATGCCTGCTCGGTTTCCTGAATCGCGCCACGCAGACCAAAGTATTCCATTTGCTGCGACAGAGTTGCCGCCGTTTCCTGATGATCAACCGCAATGTAAATCGGTTTTTTACTGGGAATGAGATTATCTGCGCCGGCTTTGTCGCCGTGCCGCAACGCCGTTTCGCTGAGCTGGCGAACCTGTTTATTCAATTTTTCCAACTGATCACTGGCGGGGGGCTGGCCGCGTTTTATCTCGGCGAGAATGGTTAATAGTTCCCGTGCCAGAGCTACGTGTTTTTCAGCCTCAAATCGAGCGGCATAGCTCTCAAGCTTTTCCAATGCGCAGACAAAGTCTGACATTGCGGTAATCGACCAGTTGGTATCAGGCAGGCAGCGCCACAGGTCCAGTACCTGACGAACCTGATTAATCACCCGGTTTGAGAATAATTGCCTGAGTTTCTCGGCTTTGGTTTTTGCTTGAGTCATTAACTTCAATACCCATCTGTGACTTTACAAGCGTAGCACTTTCAGAAAGGGTCGTTGGTAATCACACAAGCGAAAATTGCTGGCTATAGTTAAGGGCAGTTACCGTTTTGTTGATATCTCCCATTCTATGGATCTGACCCTTCAATCCTCTGTCAGGATGTTAAAATCCTGCTCCCGGCTATTACTGCTGTTGTTTTGTTCATCTATGCCTGTGTGGCTGGTGGCAGACTGGGAGCGTTGGGTGCCATCGGACCTGATTGACAAGGCACGGCAGCAATACGGCAACTCAGCGGCCGAACGTATCCGGGACTGGCAAACCGAATTGCGTGACATTGCAGATGAGTCTGAAACCGAAAAACTGCGACGGGTAAACGACTTTTTTAACCGACATATTCGCTTTGTAAACGATGACAAGCACTGGGGGAAAGTTGATTATTGGGCAACGCCTTATGAAGCTCTGGGAACCAACGGCGCAGACTGCGAAGATTATGTGATCGCAAAATATTATTCTCTGCGCAAGCTGGGTGTTGATACCCGTAAACTGCGCATTACCTATGTGAAAGCCTTGCGTTATAACCAGGCTCATATGGTGTTAACCTACTTCCCAACACCGGATGCGGTGCCTTTTGTACTGGATAACCTGATTAAAAGTATTCGCCCGGCATCCGAGCGTCGCGATCTTGCGCCGGTTTACAGTTTTAATGCCGAAGGGATGTGGCTGGAGCGGATGAAAGGTGAAGGGATTCGTATGGGAAATCCCAACAAACTCGATTTATGGACCGATCTTCGGATTCGTATGAATGAACTCGGTATGGATTTATAAGGAAGTCTGGCCATGACACTGAAGCAACAATTTTCAATTCTGACCGGCTTATTGGTTGTGACGCTGCTTGCAGGCAATTTATTAGTGACAGTGATGAACGGTCGTGATTATTTTCAACAGCAGCTTAATGGCCGCGCCTATGATGCGGCGACATCATTGGCGTTGTCGATGACGCAAGTGAACACCGCTGATGATGTGCAGTTATCGCGTGTCATCGATGTGTTGTTTGATCGTGGTTTTTTTGCCGAAATTGAATTCAACCGGTTAGACGGTCAGCCTCTGCACCGTCGTGCACGCCAGGCGCTTGAGCAGGCACCAGCCCCCAACTGGTTTATTACCTGGGTGGATCTCAATCTGGTCGCTGCGGAGGCTGACGTAACCCGTGGCTGGCAGCGTCTGGGCAGCGTCAAAGTCATCAGTCACAGCGATTTTGCTTATCGCGATTTGTGGGCCATGGTGCGTGCTGAGCTGGTTTGGTTCGCCTGGGTGTTGGTTGTCAGTCTGGTGGCTTTACAACTATTACTGGGCTGGCTATTTCGTCCATTGCAGCGTGTCGAGCAGCAGGCCCTGGCGATTTGTGAGAAAGACTGGCAGGAACAACAGGATATCCCAAGGGCCAGGGAGTTACGCCGTATGGTACTGGCGATGAATAAAATGGTGCGCAAGTTACGTAGCATTTTTGAAGAGCAGTCGGCGATGGCTGACCAGCTGCGTGAAGAATCTTTTCAGGATTCGGTTACCGGACTGCCGAACCGCAGTGGTTTTGACCGGCGTATTGCTCACGTTCTGGAGGGGGAGGCCGAACACTCCGGTATTCTGATGTTGTTACAACTGCATAATTTTGCAGAGTTTAATCAGAAGTACGGCCGGCAGGAAGGCGATGACCGTTTGCGCACGCTGGCGGTGGCCTTGTCTGAATGGCGTGAGCAGCACCAGCATGCTCTGATAGGACGTCGTTCAGGCGCTGACTTTGCTCTCTATGTGCCCTGCAGTGATCGTCGTCAGGCTGAGGATATGCTGCAGCAGACATTCTCCGAGCTGGCGGCCGGTGCGTTATCACAACGTCAGGAAGCGTCGGGCGAGCAGTTAGTTTTTCATATTGGTGCCGTATTCTTACAGGCTCAGCATGAAGCCATTCAACCGGCGCTGATGAAAGCAGATGCAGCATTGCGTCAGGCTCAGCGTCATCCTGAAGCGCGTGCGCAGTTGTATGGCGAGCAAGCCGATAATCAGCAGGAGTGGGCGGCTCACGAATGGCAATCGTTACTGGAAGCAGTGTTAAAAGAAAAAGCGATTGAGCTGCAGTTTATGCCGATTGTCAGCAATCGCAGTCAGGAACTACTGCAGTTTGAAGTCTTCAGCCGCATTCAGTGGCAGCAGCAAACATTATCTGCTGCTCGATTCTGGCCAATGGTTGAGCAGCATCAAATGGCATCGGCCTATGATTTATGCATTGTTGAGAAAGTGCTTACGGCATTGAACAAGGCTGAGCAGAGCCCGTTGGGAAATGCTAAATCATACCCTCAATACTGCATAAATATTTCACCAGCGTCGGTGATGGATGAGCATTTCCACCAACAGTTAATGGAATTATTGCATCAGTATCGCGACGTTGCTGCGATGATTGCTTTGGAAATTCCCGAGTTTGCTTTGGCAAACATGGAGTCTGCACTGGCGCGACTTGCACTGTTGGTAAATGATTATGGTGTTAACGTCGGTATTGACCAGGTTGGCACAGGCAGTATGGCGTTTGCTTATCTGCAGCGTTTACCCCTAGCCTATGTGCGCATTGACGGGAGCTTTAACCGTGGGTTACACAAGGCTCAGGATCACAAGTTTTTTATTCAGTCGATGGTACAAATTGCCCACAATCTGGACCTGTTAGTACTCGGTGAGGGTCTTGAAGAAAAGTCGGATGTAGAAACGCTGCGCTCAACGGGTGTAGATGGTATGAGCGGCTATTTCTTCAGTAAGCCCATGGCTGATCTGACACAAGCACAACATTGGCAAGTGACCTGAACAGGTCGAGTTATTCGTCAAATACTGAGGATGATGCGACATTTCGTCACTGGTATTCACTGTTTAAACGGCGCTATTGTGTTGGTCTGATTGAAGACCATATGCCTGATTCTGGTGGAGAAATAATGATGAAATTCCTACGCTCTGTTGTTGCTATCGCACTGCTGTTATCCCCTGTGTTTGTCGTGGCTGACTCTCTGGAAATTGAAGACGCCTATGTGCGTGAACCAATTCCCGGACGTTACATGAGCGCGGCTTTCCTTAAAATAGAAAATGAATCCGAAAAAAACCGTACTCTGGTGAGTGCCCATGCAGAGTGGGCCGGGTTAATTGAAATTCATACGCATCTTCACGATAACGGCGTCATGCGTATGCGACAGCTGAAGGCGCTGGAAATTCCCGCGGGGGAAACCGTTGAATTGCAGCCAGGTGGTTTACATCTGATGCTATTTAAACTGAATCTGCCATTAGCAGAAGCATTACCACTGAAATTATGTTTTAAAAACGGTGACTGTGAAACCGTAACTGCGAAGCTGCGTTCAATCAAATAATGTGACCCGCCAGACAATACCGACTCGATTTAAATACGAAAAAAGGTGGCTGAATAACAGCCACCTTTTTGCATGTCTCTTATTAACAAGAATGGAAATACCTTGCAGTAAAACCTGTCAGGCACCTTCAGGAAGCGCTTCCGGTTCTGGTTCCTGATACTCTTTTAACAACTTTAGTACTTCATTGGCTTTACGACCTTGCATTGCACAAGTTGTCATTAATCCTGCCATCAGTGCACCTCCGACACCGGCAGTCATTACGTCTGCGCCAGTCATATACAGGTTTTTAACCGGTGTTACCGGGTGCAGAAACGGTTTTTTAAATCGATCAACAAAATGGTCCAAACCATAGATCTCGCCTTTGGTGGCCTTCTGGAACCAGTCTGTTGAAAGTGGCGTTGATAACTCGTAATAATCCAGTGCATCGCGCAGTTGCGGCATGCGTTTAAATAATACTTCTAATAAACGCTGGCTGAATTTTTCTTTGATAGCTTCGTATTCTTCACCGCGTTGTCCCCAGGTTTCATCTTTCCACTGTTCAAACCATTCGTGTTTCGCCATGGTTACAATTTCTACCGTCGACTTACCCGGGTAACGGTTATTCCAATCCGGGTCTTTCGCTGACGGGAACGAAATATATACGATCGGGAAATCTTGCTCTGGATCATCGTGGAAACGTTGCAGATTTTCTTCGTGTTTACCATCTGGGTAAATCCAAAGGTTTGTGGTGTTTATACCCAGTTCTTCTGCGGTGCCTTTAAACCCGGCATAAATACCAAAGTGAGAGCTGGATAACTGGACCTGTTCGCTCCATTTTTCCACGCCCAGCCTCTGTTTAACGTCATTGGGTAATAACCGTTGGGTGGTATTATAGAAGCCTGCGTTGCTTACGATACGGTCGGCATAAAGTTCATGACCACCGGCCAATCGAACCCCATACGCTTTGTTACTTTTAACCAGAATTTCCTCAACGTCTGCGTATGTGAATACCTCTCCACCGCTTTTCTGGATGGTTGGGATAATCGAGCGCGCGATATCCGATGAGCCACCAACCGGATAGGCCCCTCCCGCCAGGTAGTGTTTTGCAATCAGAGCATGCATCAGAAATGCCGCATCGGCCGGTGCCTGACCATAGTCACCCCATTGGCCGGTCAGCACGGAAATCAGTTGCTGATTACTGGTCATTCCTTCGAGAACGTCTCGCGTGGTCTGGAAGAACTCTTTGGGAACCAACATTGGACGAACCAGATTGTAGACTCTGGCTAACCAGGGAGGCATCGCCTGACCGGCGAAGAATTTTGGTGTTTTTCGGCTGATCTCACGAATAAGTTCAATGTAGTCATCAATGGCTTGTTCTTCGCCGGGAAAGCGTTGTTTCAACATGTTGGCAAATTCATCCCGTCCTGCCACAAATCCATATTCTTCTTCACCGAGAATAATGCGATCGTATTCAGGCTCCATTGCGGCCCATTTCAACCGACTCTCGCTGATGACATCGAATACCCGGCGCAATGTTGAGGGTTTGTGGACCTCACCAACATAATGAACGCCCACGTCCCACTCATAGCCATTGCGGTGATAAGCGTGGGTAAAGCCTCCGGCGGTGTAGTGCTGCTCAAGTACAGCAACTTTATACCCAAGCAGTGACAATAAGGCGGCATTCGCCAGGCCGCCCATGCCTGAGCCAACCACAATAACGTCAAATTGATTCTCTGCTTTGTCCCGACGGAAGCGTTTACCGGTACGAACTTTGACCCTAGCCATCTGCTATCTCCTTATTATTTTTATGCAATAAGTTGCATATCGATTGAGTCAGGCTAACCCGAATTGAAGCGCTATGCAATAAATTGCATAGCATTGGCGTAATTCAGGTAGAATTCATCAGATTCGAATGAAAAGTAAGAGATGAGAGAACAGTGTGTCGTTAAAACATGCCATCTTGGTGCTGCTTGATCAGCAGGCGGCCTCGGGTTATGACCTGCATAAACGTTTCCAGCAGCATATGGGGTTTTTCTGGCAGGCAAGTCATCAGCAAATTTACCAGCAATTAAAAGGTCTGCTTAACGATGACATGATTGGTGTTGAAGACGTCAGTCAGCAGGGCAAGCCCGATCGCAAAGAGTATCGGATTACCGATATGGGTCGTCAGTCGTTAATTGCCTGGATGCAGCAAAGTTGTAAGCCAATGAAGGTCAACGATAGTCTGCTGTTGAAATTGTACGGTGGACATCTGGTCGATAAAACCTATGTACTGAAAGACCTGCAGCAGCAAAAAGATACCCATGAGAAGACGTTATCGGTGTTGTTGCAGATTGAACAACAGTACCAGGCTATGACTGAGCAAGATCAGCAGCTTTACCAATTGCGATACCTGACTTTGCGTCGTGGTATTCATCATGTTAATGCCTGGTTAGCCTGGGCAGAAGAAGCACAGCAGGTAATCGAACGACAACCAGCGCCTTGTTGAAGGTGTCAGAGCTTGAAGTCATTTAATTGTTCTGACATCAAGACTTCGTCTGCCGGCTTTCCGGGAATGGCATGACGCTCACTGGCCCACTCCCCGAGATCAATCAGTTTACATCGCTCACTGCAAAAAGGGCGGTATTTACTTTCTGGTTGCCACACCACGTCTTTCTGGCAGGTAGGGCATTGGACTTTCATATGGTTTTCCCGATCAGGCCTCAGCCAGTTTCAGATACGTTTGATGCAGCGTGTCCAGCTGTTGGTACAGGTGGGGTAAATCGCTGCTGTTGTCTGCAATATCGTTTGCCTTGGCGCGTTTGTCGTCGCGGCTCATTTGAGCAGAAATGATATTGCGGATCTGCTCTTCATTGTTACTGTCGCGCTTACAGGCGCGTTGTACCTGAAGTTCAACGGGGACGTCAATCAGCAAGGTATGCTGAGTCAGCTGGAATTGACCGCTTTCAAACAGCAGCGGTGATACCAGTACCGAGTAGGGGGATTCGGCTTGCTGTAGCTGATTGATGATGGAGTCCCTAATACGCGGATGAGTTTGTGACTCCAACCATTGGCGCTCTTTCGGCTCAGAAAAGACTTTCTGGCGAAGCCAGGGGCGATTCAGTGACCTATCCGAAAGCAGAACATCCTCACCATAGCGTTTCGCAATGGCCTGCCATGCAGGCTGATCAGGCTCAACAACCTCGCGGGCAACCACATCGGCGTCGATGATGGCGATGCCTTTCTCTGCAAGATAATCGCTGGCAGCAGTTTTACCGCTGCCAATACCACCGGTTAAGCCTAATACCCACATAACAGTACTCTAAAAAATCACACTTTCAGCATAACAACAGATTCAGGACGCGGTTATAGGGTACCTAAGTACCAACCAATTATCTGTTCACCCCACAATGCGGCAATCCAACCAGCCATAGCCAGATAAGGACCAAATGGAATTGGCAGATTCTTGTCGCGACCCATAATCAGGATTCCGGCAATACCAACAACGGCACCGACAATCGACGACAGCAGAATGATCAGCGGCAGTGCTGTCACACCCAGCCATGCGCCAAGTGCTGCCAATAATTTAAAATCACCATAGCCCATTCCGTCTTTGCCGGTGGCCAGCTTAAATAACCAGAACACCGACCAGAGTGAGCCATAACCACAAGCAGCGCCTACCACGGCACTTTCCAGATCAACAAAGAGTCCCTGAGTATTCACCAGTAAACCCAGCCACATCAAGCCGAGAGTCATACCATCAGGCAGAATCTGATGGTCGATGTCGATCACCGACATGCTGACTAACAACCAGGTAAACACCAGCATCGCCGCCAATTGCCATCCCCACGGGAATACCAGCAATAACATGGCACTCATAACGGCGGTGACCAGTTCAACCACCGGGTAGCGTAAGCCGATTTTGGTACCACAGCCGGCGCATCGGCCTTTGAGTAATAAGTAACTGATTACCGGAATATTTTGCCAGGCTTTTACCGGTGCGTGGCACTTTGGGCAATGTGAATCCGGTTTAACCAGGTTGTAGGGCTTGGATAAATCATCCAAAGCCGGATGTTTTGGCATGTTTTCACTGAATTCGTCACATTCCTGCTTCCAGCCACGAAACAGCATGATTGGGAAACGCAGAATAACAACGTTGAGGAAGCTGCCCACTAATAAAGACAAGATAAAAACAAAAACCACCAGGGCAGCCAGGTGGTTTTGCAGATACATCAACAGGGTTTCCATTACATCGCGGATCCCATTTGGAAGATCGGCAGGTACATCGCCAAAATCAGACCACCAATCACCACACCAAGGAAGGACATAATAAAGGGCTCCATCAGAGCGGTCATGCCTTCTACGGCGTCATCAACTTCCTGTTCGAAGTAGGTGGCAGCTTTATCAAGCATGGTATCCAGGGCGCCAGATTCTTCGCCGATGCTGGTCATCTGAATCACCATATTGGGGAATACGCCGGTAGCACGCATCGCAAAGTGCATTTGCTGGCCGGTGGCTACTTCGTCACGAATACTGAGTACCGCATTGCGGTACACCACATTACCAACAGCACCGGAGACCGAATCCAGAGCTTCTACCAAGGGGACGCCCGCAGCAAAAGTAGTGGATAAAACCCGCGCGTAACGGGCAACCGCGGCTTTGCGAATCATATCGCCAAAGATCGGAAACTTTAACGTTGCCCGTTCAAAGCTATCCTTAAAGGTCTGAGAAGTTTTCATCATATAGCTGAAGCCAAATATCGTTCCCGCTAATATGGCGAGCACCGGGATATAGTAGGCTTGCGCCATTTCCGACAACATCACAACAAATTGTGTTGGTGCTGGCAGTTCGGCACCAAAACTGCTGAACATATCCTCAAAGGTGGGAACCACTTTAATCAGGAGTAATGCCGTTACAGCAAACGCAATGGTTAACGTGGCGATTGGATAAGTCAGGCCTTTTTTGATCTTTGACTTTAATTCTTCCGTTTTTTCTTTGTAGTTGGCGACTTTATCCAGCATAGTTTCCAGTGCACCGGCTTGTTCGCCAGCTTCCACCAGGTTGCAGGTCAGGTCATCGAACAGGTCCGGGCGTTGCTTCAGAGCCGAAGCGAAGTCGTTACCTGCTGAAACTGTATCACGCAGCTCAAAAATCAGCGCTTTCATGGTTGGGTTATCAACGCCATCAGCAACGATATCAAATGATTGAACCAGCGGGACACCCGCCTTAATCATGGTTGCCATTTGGCGCACAAAGAAGGTGATATCAGCAGATTTAATCTTCTTGCCTTTGGCACCGCCACCACCCAGGCCAAATAAAGGCTGAGGAGCTTTTTTAACTTTTTGTGGATTAACCCCTTGCTTTCGCAGTTGGGCTTTAACCATGGCTGCATTCTGGCCAACGATTTCGCCTTTGACCGGCATCCCCTTGCGGTTGGTACCTTCCCAAACGAAATTGGCTGATTTTATTTTCTTCGCCATATCAAACTGAACCGTTTGTCTCTTTACATTAGTCCGTGGTTACACGGCTTGCTTCTTCCAGACTGGTAACGCCAGCAGCCACTTTCATCAAAGCTGAAGTACGTAAATCGTTAAAGCCTTCAGCCCGTGCCGCATCGGAAATCTGAATGGCATTACCACCTTCCATAATAATACGGGAAATTGGATCGGTAATCTTAACAACTTCGTAAATACCCACACGGCCTTTGTAACCCTCTTTGCAGCTGTCACAGCCCACTGCCTGATAAAACTCGCCCTCAGCTATCTGCTGTTCTGTCAGACCGGCTTCTTTCAGCGTTTCTGCCGGTATATCCGCGGGTTTCTTACAGGCTGGGCACAATCGACGGGCCAGACGTTGAGCGATAATCAGGCTAACGGAAGTAGCAATGCTGAAGTTAGGAACCCCCATATTGGCTAAACGAGTCAGTGTTTCCGGCGCACTGTTGGTGTGTAACGTTGACATCACCATGTGGCCAGTTTGCGCCGCCTTAATTGCAATTGACGCAGTTTCGAGATCCCGGATCTCGCCCACCATCACAACATCCGGGTCCTGACGCAGGAAAGAACGCAGCGCTGAAGCGAAATCCAGACCTACTTTGGCATTGACGTTAACTTGGTTAATACCTTCCAGGTTGATTTCAACCGGGTCTTCTGCGGTTGAAATATTGGTGCCTTCCACATTGAGAATATTGAGCCCGGTATAAAGTGATACCGTTTTTCCAGAGCCGGTTGGACCCGTAACCAGAATCATCCCCTGGGGTTTGCCCAACGCTTCCATATACAGCTCTTTCTGAGCCGGTTCATAACCCAGCATGTCGATGCCTAGCTGAGCAGAAGAGGGATCAAGAATCCGTAATACAATTTTTTCACCGAACAGGGTTGGTAATGTATTCACCCGGAAATCGATGGCTTTGGTTTTGGATATTTTCATTTTAATCCGGCCATCTTGGGGGATGCGGCGCTCGGAAATATCCATCTGCGACATCACTTTCAGACGGGCGGCAATTTTACCAGTCAGATTAACCGGTGGGCTGGCCACTTCGTGTAATACACCATCGGTTCGATAACGAATGCGGTAGCGTTTTTCATAGGGTTCAAAATGCAGATCGGATGAGCCCATCTTAATGGCATCGAGCAGCATTTTATTGATAAATTTTACAATGGGGGCATCATCAGCATTTTCTTGCTCAGCTTCGCGCTTTTTCTGCTCTTCATCAGGGTCTTCAAGGTCAACGTCATCCAGCTCGCCATCAAGATCACCAAATGAATTGTCATTGTCGCTCAGAAATTTTTCAACGGCACTTGCGAGTTTATCTTCCTCGACCAATATCGACTCGATATTCATGCCTGTATTAAATTTGATTTCGTCAATCGCCATCATGGCAGATGGATCGCTTTGTGCGACAAACAGGCGTGTACCGCGAGAGAAAAGAGGAAGAACGCGATGTTTTTCAATCAGGTCTTTGCTGACCAGATCTTGAGGTGCAAGATCAAAATCAAACGCGGATAAGTCCAGAACCGGTAAGCCAAATTCTTCCGAAGCGAGTACTGCGATTGGCTTCGCTTTAATCTTGCCGGATCTAACTGCAGCACTAACAAAGCTAACTTTGTCTTTTTTAGCGCTTTCTAATATTTGTATGGCTTGGCTGGAATCGATTAGATTTTGTTCGACTAAGCGTTTGGGTAAACCGGAGATACCGCTCATTTTGTAAGCCTGACACTAATTGCTATTTCAGAAGAACATACCAGACAAAAGTTTGTGTAGCTAGGTGCCCTTTAGTCTAGTCGGAAACTGAATAATAGAAATCATAAAAAAACCCAGTACTACCAATTAGCACTGGGTTTTTATTAGAAGGCTTTCGCTTACACCGAATTAATCAGTGATGTTCGGCTGGTATTGAGCAGGTACCGTTCCACCAACGGCCCATGATACACTTTCTTTACCAGCTGTGCCGCTGAATGCAGTTACAGTAGGGGTCAAAGTATAGGTGTCTGCGCCGGTTTGGTTAAGAGCACTCGATGCGCCACTTAAGAATGTTACAGTAATAGCCCAAGTAGTTGCATCAGCCGCAACAGTCCATTTTGGGTTCGTAGACATATCAGCAGCAGGTGCGAAACCAGTATAACCGGTCAGAGCAGTGGCATCAGCAGCAAGTTTACCGTAGCGACCAGCATAATCTTCTACAGCCAGTACGATGCCGCGAGAGTCACCCAAGCTGGTTTGAACTTCGGAACGGGCAATGTAGTTCTGGTACTGTGGAATCGCTACAGAAGCCAGAATACCGATAATCGCAATTACGATCATCAGTTCGATTAAGGTAAAACCTTTTTGCATAGTTTTCATACTATTCTCCACTCTCATTGTGAGATGTTGTTATTACGGGGCTGATCTTTTTCAATTAAGAACAAAGCCAGCTCCCTGATAAGTTACTACGTTGAATAACATAGCCAAGAGTGTGCCAATGTTCTTTTTTTTCTGCAAGCCTGTGCAGGCCCCTGAATTAAGGGTTTTTACAATTGCTGATGATTCAGGGGGAAGGAGTTTTAATGCAGTAAGTGACAAATTTTGTCACTTACTGTCGGCGGGTGTCTGCGTTGATGTTTTTATGATTGATTTCCAGCCGATTAATTCCCCGGTTGTTGATAAATTAACCTGATATGAGCTGCTAAAACCCAGGGGCAAGGTATAGATATCTTCCGTTAGAAAATCTGCGCCATTTTTCTTTTTCATCCAATCGGCAAAATTATCTGATGGCAGCTCAGTCAGATCTTCGGTTGCTAGTTTAGTGATATCGACGCCAAATGGTGCATCACCGGTATAGATATACAGTTTTGTGCAGGCAGTTTTTTGGCTTGGCGGGTTTTGCTGAATAAAGTCGGCCAACTCTGGTGTGACTTTATCGTGGTAGAGAATTTCAAAACCTGCTGCAGGAAAAGATAAAGACAGTGCCAGCGGTCGGGTGTTATGCACGGTGTAAGAGCCATAAGCCAAAGCCGCAATCTGAAGAGCAGCAATAATGGATAAATCCATCTTTAAGCTTTTTTTTGCTGGGTTGAAGATAATCAACGTCAGCGCGGGGCCGAGCACCAGGTCAACACCAGCAATCACTATCAGGATTTGTTGCCAGCTTGGGTCTGCGACCCGCAATATGCCGGGGAACCAGTAAAAAAAGATCAGCGCCGTCAGAATGGCAAAGACCACCAAGCTGGCCAAAAAGTGAATTCCGAATGCCTGATAGCGGTTTAAATGTGTTAATCCCAACATAGCTGGCTCTCTTATTTCTTCTTATGACTTGTTGTTATTTAAAAGTCGGTAGGCTTTTAATCAGACCAAATCAGATCAGTCGCATCGACAGATCCACGGCTTTGCAATCTTTAGTCAGTGCACCAATTGAAATGTAATCCACACCGGTTTCTGCGTAACTACGCAGAGTGGCGTTAGTGATACCGCCGGAAGCTTCGAGTTTGACCCGGCCATTGGTTTTATTGCGGGTATGTTCAACAGCTTGTGTCATTGCCGCTGGTGAGAAGTTATCCAACATAATAATGTCTGCACCGGCATCGATGGCCTGATCCAGTTGCTCGAACGTTTCGACTTCCACTTCTACCGGTTTACCCGGTGCGATGATATGCGCCTGGGCAACGGCTTGTTGAATGCCACCACAGGCCATAATGTGGTTTTCTTTAATCAGGAAAGCATCGTACAAACCAATGCGATGGTTGAAGCATCCACCCACGGATACGGCGTATTTTTGTGCAATGCGCAGGCCCGGAATGGTTTTACGGGTATCCAGCAACTTCACCTGGGTGCCTGAAACCATATCTGCATAGAAACGGCACAGTGTTGCTGTTCCTGACAGGCTTTGCAGGAAGTTTAATGCGCAGCGTTCACCAGTCAGTAACGAACGGGCGGAACCTTTCAGTTCGAATAAGGTTTGATTTGGGCGTACCCATTGGCCTTCGGATACACGCCAGATAACGGCTACAGATGGATCGAGCTGACGAAACACTTCATTAACCCAGTCAATACCGGCAATGATGGCGCGTTCACGGCAAATAATACGTGCATGAGCCTGATTTTCTGCCGGAATCAGCTGTGCAGTAATATCGCCACTGCCAATGTCTTCGGATAAGGCGTTGGCCACGGCTTGGTGAATATCAGACGTGTGCAGGCTCAGGTCCATGTTGGTAACTCTTTCTTGAAACTAAAAATTGCGCGCATTCTAACCCGAAAGTCGGGCTTCTGCATCGCGCTGGGTAAGGAAGATCGGAGAAAGCAGGCAGAGGCACTCTGCCTGCTGAAGGGGTCAGTCGTTCTTAGCGAAATGCTCGCGGGTTACTTTAAACACCATCGGTGCCAGTAACAGCAGCCCAACCAGGTTCGGAATAGCCATCAGACCATTGAGCGTGTCTGACAGATTCCAGACGAAATCGACTTTAACGTTGGCAAACGCCAGAATCGCCAGTACAAAGATTGCGCGATAGATGATCAGGGTTTTTTCACTGAACAGATATTGCCAGCAACGCTCGCCATAATAAGACCAGCCAAGAATCGTCGTAAATGCAAACACGGCGAGAGCCACGGTGACCACATAATCGCCGCCGGTAATGGTGCTTGAGAAGGCTTCGGAGGTTAACACGGCGCCCGTCAGACCAATACCGTCAGCACCTGTTGCCATCCAGGCGCCGGAGGTCAGGATGACCAACGCAGTCATGGTGCAGACAATAATGGTATCGATAAAGGTACCGAGCATTGCAATAACGCCTTGCTGAACCGGGTTATTGGTTTTTGCGGCTGCGTGGGCAATAGCAGCTGAACCAAGCCCCGCTTCGTTGGAGAACACACCACGTGCGACACCAAAACGAATGGCGGCTGCAACCGCTGCACCGGCAAAGCCACCAACTGCTGCGACAGGCTCGAAGGCGTACTTAAAGATCATGGCGAATGCATTTGGAATCTCGCTGGCATTCATCAGCAGAATAACAATCGATGCACCAACATACAGTACGATCATGGCCGGAACCAGTTTACCCGCCACATCACCAATACGTTTGATGCCACCCAGTACAACAACACCAACCAGTACCGCAACGATAACACCGGTGACCCAGGTTGGAATGCTGAAGCTGTCGTCCAGCACCGCAGCCATTGAATTTACCTGAACCGCGTTGCCGATCCCAAACGCGGCAACTGCGCCAAAGATAGCGAACAGTACACCCAGCGTTTTACCCATCTCCGGAGCAAACTCACCCACGCCATTACGCAGATAATACATTGGGCCGCCAACGTGTTTGCCGTTTTCATCGACTTCACGATAGGTTACAGCGCACACCGCTTCAGCGTATTTGGTTGCCATGCCGAATAACGCAATGACCCACATATAGAAGATGGCGCCCGGTCCCCCCAGCGCGATTGCTGTCGCCACACCAGCAATATTACCGGTACCGACGGTCGCGGACATGGCAGTCATCAGCGCGTTGAACGGTTTAACATCACCACGTTCGCTGTCATTCTGGTCCGAGAACAACTGACGGAAGCCGTAACCGACTTTGCGCCAGGGCATAAACACCATACCGACGGTCAGCAGCACACCGGTTACGCCCAGCATCCCCAACATTGGGGGCCCCCAAACAAAAGCATTGATCTGACTGATCAGATTATTAAGTGCTTCCATTCTCAGCTCCTTCTTTATCTGTTTTTTAGATTTCACACTATATCCCCGCAATTCTGCTAAGCCAATGCGGGAAACTACTTTTTTGACCGTGCGGATAGATTTATTTTCAGTCGCTTGGAAAGCCTCTCTGTTGCTGTTTATATCGGGAAAATTGACTTAGAGTATGACCAGATAAAACTGGCTGAGTGTTATGAACGTTGAAAATGGACTATTGCAGCAAGCCGAATGGCTACCTTCCCCCAACTATGGCGTAAGGCCTGAAAATGAAGTGTCTTTGTTAGTTATTCACAACATCAGTTTGCCACCCGGTCAGTTTGGTGGAGGGTATGTTCAGCAGTTTTTTCAGAATCGTCTTGGTATTGATGATCACGCCTACTTCAGAGAAATTGACGGGTTGCAGGTATCCAGTCATTTGTTAATTGAACGCACCGGGCATATTGTTCAGTTTGTTAATTTTAACCACAGAGCGTGGCATGCCGGAGTTTCCTGCTTTGTCGGGCGCGATAACTGCAACGACTATTCTATCGGCATCGAGCTGGAGGGCACTGATCATACCCCCTACAGTGATGAACAATATCGGGCGCTTGCTGAAGTTACCCAAGCGCTCATGACTGCTTACCCAAAGATAACTGCTGAGCGGATTACCGGACATGAGCATATTGCACCCGGGAGAAAAACCGATCCTGGCCCAGCATTTGATTGGCCAGCTTACCGGCGCAGTATCAGTGTTATACCCATCAACCGATCGCCAGCAGACAGAGAACCATAAGGAAGCCTGATGAAGTTTTTGATTGTGTTTATTGCCTTATTTTTGCAGAACAATCTGACCTTGCCACGACGCAGCGCGCGAAGTCGCAGCTTTCATAGTTGGTTGTCTTTCTGGTCAACGCGGGTTTTTTTTGGCCGCTTACCGCGCCATCTGAAATACTTTTTGCTGGTTGTTCTGCCAACCGTTGGCGGCGCAGCAGCGTTCGTTTTTATTGAACAATACAGCTGGGGCTTGTGGGCGGCGATCTTTGAAGTGGCACTGTTGCTTTACGTGTTATCTCACATCAGTTTTGAGCGTCACTTTGAAGCTTATGTAAAAGATCTGGAGCGTGGTGATACACAGGGCGCTTATCGTTGCGCCGAGCAATATCTGGCGGTACCGGAAATTGATATCACCAACGACGTCAGCACGTTAAATGTTCAGGTTATAAAAGTGTTGTTGCACCGCTGGTTTGAGTATTTCTTTTTGATGGTCTTCTGGTACATGGTGGCTGACGTTGCCGGGGTATTACTGGCCTGGTTCAGTGTGCAATACGCTCGTGCCAGTGACTGCGATGCCAAAGCCTGGCGTTATTTGCATTTTCTTGAATGGATTCCGGCGCGTTTATTAGGACTCACTTTTGGCCTGGCTGGAAACTTTATGCGTGCTTTGCCTGTGTGGCAGCGTTTTTTGTGGCAAACACAGGCCAGCAGTGCCGACGTGTTGTATCAGGTTGCTTGTAGTGCCTTAACTCACAACGGTGAAGAAAAAGAGTGGCACCGTGTTGATGAAGATGCCGAATCTGCCGTGGCCGAGTTAAAGGAGTGGCATTATCTGCATTTACGCAGTATGTCGATCTGGATGGTAGGGATTGCATTTGCCACCATCGGCGGTTGGTTGCTTTAACCAGGATCGATTGCCCCGGAGCTGTGTTGCTGTGTGCTCATGTAGGTGAACGACACAGCACCTTGTTCAACAGAGAATATTCTCATCGTCCGCGCTTTTTTATCTCAGCTCCCAGCCATGCCGCGCCGCGGACACCACTGGAGTCGCCGTATCTGGCTTTCAGAAGTGGTGTTACTACCGTATCTGAGAAGACAAACTCGCCCCAGATTTGTGGTACCTGCTGATAAATCGAATCGATGTTGGAAACCCCACCACCCAATACAATCGCGTGTGGATCGAGGGTGTTAATGACGCCCGCCAGCGCTTTTGCCAGACGCCGATGGTAGTTATTCATTACCCGCTGGGCCTGGGCATTGCTCTGCCTTGCCTGTGTATCCCAGGCTTCGGCACTTTGATCGATGCCGGTTTCTTGTGCAGCTTGCTGGCGCAATCCGGGGCCAGATAATAACGTTTCGATGCAGCCCGATTGGCCACAATAACAGGCAATTTCCGAATCCTGTTGCTCACGCCACAGAAGCGGGTTGTGACCCCACTCACCGCTGATGGCATTCGGGCCACTGACCAGCCCACCATTGATGACCCAGCCCCCACCACAGCCGGTGCCAATAATCACGGCAAATACCGATGCTTTGCCCGCGGCCGCGCCGTCGGTGGCTTCTGACAAAGCAAAACAATCGGCGTCGTTGGCGATGATAATGTCATGTCCCAGTGCCCGTTCCAGATCTCCCTGCAAGTCCTGGCCAATCAAACACACCGTGTTGGCGTTTTTTACCAAACCAGTCGCTGGGCTGATGGCTCCGGGAATTCCAACTCCCAGGGTGTATTCTGCATTCAGCTCTGTGGCTGCCTGGCGCACCATGGTGGCGATATTGCTGACGATTTGCTGGTAGTCATCAGCGGGTGTCGCAGTGCGGCGACGCAGGCGAGTATTTCCCTGTTGATCCAGTGCGATGATTTCAGTTTTGGTGCCGCCGAGATCGATACCAAACCGGAATTCCGTTTGTGTCGTGGCGTTTAAGTTGGAGGTTTTACCCGGCACTGTGGTGCGTGTCATTGAAAGGCCTGCTGCAGAATTCAACAGGCGCAGTGTAAGGTAGATTCAAGCGGTCGGGAATGCTGCTGAGTAAGATGAGATGGGTCTTTGAACGGCCGCAGTTGTCGTTAGTTATGGCTGTAGCTTTTCATCATGGTTTTTAACATGTCTGTTGCGCCACTGATGGTGCAGCCGTTGCCGTACAGACTGGGCGTCAGTTTATCGCTCCACACTACTTCAGCGATGCAGTTACCCGTGCGGCGCCCGTCAATATTGGGCGGGATATCAACCAGGTCCAGTTCGAAGGTGGTGCCCGGAGCCAATGCTTCATAACTGGAAATCATTATGCCGGTTTCAGAGCAATCGACCAGCAACCCCAGATATTCTTTGCTGCCATGTTCAAACACACTGACCGTACTTTTCAGTGTCCAGCGAGGGTGCATGCGCTGCTCTTTGTCAGAAGTGGGGTGCTCGGGAGTCATCAAACCGCTCTCTTTTGTGGTTAAATCCATGTTTTAACTATAGATCAGTTATTGGCACATGAACGCGATTGAATTGGTTTTAGGTGGCGCCCGTTCTGGTAAAAGCCGCTACGGTGAGCAGCAGACAGGTCGCGCCGAGCAATTGGGGCTCTCGCCGGTGGTCTACGTTGCGACGGCATTTGCTGGTGATGGTGAAATGTCGGATCGTATTAAACGTCATCGCGATGAGCGCCCGGCACATTGGTTTACCCGGGAAGAGAGCGTCAATCTGGCACAATGTCTGGCTGATATTCAGAGCAGCCATCCGGATGCGGTGATTCTGGTGGATTGTCTGACGTTGTGGCTGACCAATTGTTTGTTAGCGGATAACAGCGAATGCTGGCCCGAGCAAAAAGAGCAGTTGCTGCAACAGCTGGGCAATATGAGGCAGCGGGTTATTCTGGTGAGTAATGAAGTGGGTCAGGGCGTGGTCCCCATGGGTGAACTGAGTCGTCGATTTGTTGATGAGGCCGGTTGGTTGCACCAGGACATCGCAGCGTTGGCCAATGATGTCACGCTGGTGGTTGCAGGTTTGCCGATGGCATTGAAGCGCAATGGTCAAATGCAGTCGGGCGCAGCCTGCCCACCCCTGCATTTGTTATCTGACTGATGGGTTGCTTGACCCATGTCTGAAAAAAATGCCGCAGAACGTTAACGAAAAACAACCGATAAAAAACGACGAATAAAAGACGTATCACTATGACTACAGAATCCTGGTGGCAGGCTGCCGCTGCTGATATCGACAAAACCAGTCTCGCAAAGGCCTGGGAACATCAGAACCAACTGACGAAACCACCCGGTGCACTGGGTCAGCTGGAACAGTTGGCTACCCGGATGGCCGCTTATCAGCGTCAGCCTCACCCTGAAATCCGAAAGCCCCATTGTGTGGTGTTTGCTGGCGATCATGGTGTGGTGGCTCAGGGCGTTTCTGCGTTTCCGCAAGCGGTGACGGTTGAGATGCTGAAGAACTTTGTTGCTGGTGGTGCTGCCATTTCAGTGCTGTCACGGCTCAATCAATTTGAACTGTCGGTGGTTAACTGTGGTACGGCCATCCCGTGCGATCAATTAGAGGGTGTGGTGCATGCGCCGGTAGCGCCAGGTACGGCCGATTTTTCTCAGCAGCCAGCGATGACACAACAACAGGCTGAGCAAGCGTTAGCCATCGGAGCTGACCAGGTTGATCGGTTGAAACAGTCTGGTTGTGATTTCTTCATGGCCGGTGAAATGGGGATTGGTAATACTTCTGCTGCCAGTGGCATCTCAGCGTTGCTGTTATCCCAGAGTGTTGCTGAGCTGGTGGGCCCGGGAACCGGTGTTGACGGCGCGGCGCTGGATCATAAACGTGAAATTCTGGTCGCCAGTGTGGACCGTGCACAGCAACAATACACACAGCCACTGGATGCGCTGGTGCAGTTGGGTGGGTTTGAAATCGGTGCTATTGCCGGTGCATACGTTCGTGCGGCACAACGTGGAATTCCGGTGTTAGTTGACGGCTTTATTGCCACCAGCGCGGCACTATTGGCAGTGAAATTAAACCCATCGGTGCGTGAATGGCTGATGTTCAGTCATGGTTCTGCAGAGCCGGGGCATCAGTCTTTGCTGGCGGGTCTCAGTGCCAGGCCGTTACTCGATCTGGGCATGCGCCTGGGCGAGGGTTCCGGTGCTGCAGTGGCAATCAGTCTGATTCGTCAGGCGCTGGCGTTACACAATCAAATGGCAACGTTTGCCCAGGCTAACGTTTCAGGAGCGGACAGCTGATATGAACGATTCGAGTAACGTTACAACGACTTATATCGATCTGATTCGTCATGGAGAGCCGGATGGCGGTAACGTGTTTCGTGGCCGGGTAAATTTGCCTCTGACCGAAACCGGAAAACGTCAGTTTCAGGCGCGTGTAAAACAACATCGACAAAACTGGCAACAAATCATCACTTCACCATTACAGCGCTGCAGCGACAGTGCTTATTGGCTGGCGAGCGATCGGGCGTTGCCTTGTACCGAAGTGAGCGACTGGCAGGAAATTGATTACGGCGATTGGGAAAATAAACCGGTCGATGAAGTATTTAAACAACATTCCCATCAGGCGCAGAAAATGTGGCAGCAACCCATGTCATTCTGCGCTCCGAATGGTGAGTCTGTTCCTGATTTTCAACAGCGTATTGTTGCCGCCTGGGAGGCGTTGTTAGCAAAGTATCCGGGACAACATCTGTTATTGGTTAATCACGGTGGTGTGATGCGCGTATTGATGCAACACCTGCTGCAGCTTGATCCGCAGGCGATGAATCGGTTGGCCATTCCTTACGCCGCGCTGATTCGCTTTAAAGTGGATCACACGTCAGAAAATGGTAAAACCAGGCACTGGGTGTCGCTGCTGGCGATGGATGGTGAAGAGCTGAGTGATGATCGTGTCCACACCATTCTGGGGGATGGATAACAATGGCCAGCTGGTACTGGGCGTTTTGGTATGCGCTGGTGTTTCTCACCCGCATTCCGGCACCTTATTTACAGCGCGTGGATGATGAAGTGGCGCAGCGCTCGCTGGCATTCTATCCACTGGTAGGCGCGATTGTAGGTGCATTATCAGCTGCTTTTGTGATGAGTTGCTGGTGGTATAACCCGGCCGTTTCACCGACATTACTGGCGGCCTTAACGGTGGCACTACTGACGTTAATTACCGGTGGACTGCACCTGGACGGTTTGGCCGACAGTGCCGATGCCTGGATTGGCGGTTTAGGAAATAAAGAAAAAACGCTGGAGATCATGAAAGATCCCCGGGTTGGTCCAATTGGCGCTTTAAGTATTGGTTTGTTGTTGCTGCTTCAATTTGCGGCGCTGCAGGTATTATTTTCTGGTGCTTTACCGTCTTGGCAGATCCTGGCCACGTTATTACTGCTACCGGCGATGTCACGTGCCAGCGTTGTCGGCATGTTAGCCAGCACTGATTATGTCAGAGCAAAAGGGCTGGCCAGTTCGCTGGTAAAAGGTGCCACACGGCTGAGAATTTTTACGATGCTGATCCTGATCGCAATGGCCGCTGTGATCGTATTTCAGCAGAAGGCAATCTTGCTACTCTTGCTGTGGTTGGCAGTAAACGCATTTTTCCGTCATGTGATGATACAACGCATCGGCGGCTGTACCGGGGATACCATTGGCGCCTCGATTGCGTTGCAGGAAACGTTGCTTCTTGCTGCATTTACCTTGTAGCTGTGACAGATGACCCTTTGCGGAATACTGTTAAAATGTTTCGGTATTTAAGAGCGATGGCGGTTAAATTTTTCCAGAGCCGATTGTAATTTCCCGAAGTCCATAGCTTCTTCCGTACTGTTGGCTAAACGTTCTATTTGTTGTTGGCGAATGGCATTAAAGTCGGGTGTTTCCACACCACTCAGCCCGGCCCAACGCAATAACGGTTCGAGGGCTTCGCGGGTATCAAATAATCCATGCCAGTAGGTGCCAAGAATTTGCTGATCTGCGGATAGAAAGCCACAAGGTACCTTGCCGGATTTGATAACCGATTGTAATTCGGTGTCATCGTTGAAAGAGATACCGGCATGAATTTCATAGCCCTGAATGGTCGCATCCTGTTGGTCCGGCAATGATAATATTCCGCTGACTTGCTTCAGTGTTTTTTGTGCCTGCAGTTCGGTAGTGATCGGCAAATACCCAAGGGCGGTCGTTTTCCCTGCGATCCCCTCAATTCCTTCCGGGTCTGATACACACTTACCCAGCATCTGAAAGCCACCGCAAATACCCATTAATTTACCGCCGTAGCGCAGGTGTTTGTTTAAGTATTGTGGCCAGTCGGCAGATTGACTGGTCAACCAATGAAGGTCGGCGCGGGTATTTTTTGACCCGGGTAAAATCACCAGATCACAGGGGGGTGGCGTCTGCTCCGGGCCAATCAATTTCAGGTCAACCTGGGGATGAACACGCAGGGCATCAAAATCCGTATGATTGCTGATGCGTGGATAAACCGGAACAACAACCGTGAGCTTCTGCTGTGGGTCAATCTGTTTATCGAGGTGTTGTTCCAGATTGAGTGCATCTTCACCATCCAGATATAAACCATGCAGATAGGGCAACACCCCCAATACCGGTTTCCCGGTTTTTTGTTCCAGCCAGTCCAGACCGGATTCCAGCAATTTAATATCACCGCGGAAGCGGTTTATGACAAAGCCGATTACCCGCTCTCGCTCCGACTCGGACAAACAGTCGAGTGTGCCAACCAGGTGAGCGAATACGCCACCGCGATCAATATCAGCAATCAGAATCACCGGACAATCCACGGCTTCAGCAAAACCCATATTGGCAATATCATTGGTGCGCAGGTTCACTTCAGCCGGGCTACCTGCACCTTCAACAAGAACGGCATCGTACGAATCTCTCAGGCGCTGAAAAGACTGTAACACCGCTTGCATCGCGGTTTGCTTATAATCGTGATAGGCGACGGCTCCCAGGTTGCCAATGGCTTTACCATGAATAATGACCTGGCTGCCCATATCGGATGTCGGTTTTAATAATACCGGGTTCATATCCGTCGTTGGCTCGACGTTACACGCGACCGCCTGCAGCGCCTGGGCCCGGCCGATTTCACCGCCATCGGCAGTGACTGCACTGTTGAGTGCCATGTTCTGGGGTTTAAAAGGGGCGACCCGTGCGCCACGGTTGGCATAGATCCGCCCCAGCGCGCACACCAGCGTACTTTTACCGGCATCAGACGTGGTGCCTTGTATCATTAACTGCTGTGGTGCTGAGGTCATAAAGTGGGCCTTCTGGTAAACTCCGTGGCCTTTATCGCTGTGTTTGGCCCGGTATTTATGAATTTTGAGTATTTTACGGCATGACGCTACTTTTAAGTGCTTTTTTTGCTGCCCTGGCGTTGTTACTGGATTATCGCCTGGCAGAGCCAAAACGCTTTCACCCTTTAGTCGGTTTTGGCAACTGGGCCAATGCCTTGCAGCAACGACTGAATCCTAAGGTATCGGCACTTTTTCCTGCAATGCTGCGCCGCTCGACCACGCTACAATTTATCTTTGGTGTTATTGCATTGTTAATTGCCGTTGGGCCGCTGTTTTATTTTTTCTGGGCCGCTCTCCGTCTGTTACACGCTTATTCCCACTGGCTGGCCGCACTGGTCGAAATAATCCTGTTGTATGTGTGTATTGGTGGCCGCAGCCTGCAACAGCATGTGCTGGCAGTAAAACAGGCGTTGGATCAACACGACCTGATGACTGCAAGACAAAAACTCAGCTGGATTGTCAGTCGTGAAACCACACAACTCAGTGAACAACAGGTTGCTCAGGCGAATATCGAGACCACTTTGGAAAACAGTTCGGATGCTATCTTTGCTTCATTGTTCTGGTTTGCGATTGGTGGTGCATCTCTGGTTTTGTTACACCGCTGGCTGAATACGCTGGACGCAATGTGGGGCTATAAAAATCCCCAATTTTTATATTTTGGTCGAGCGGCTGCGCGTCTGGATGACGTGATGAATTACATTCCGGCGCGTTTAACCGCTATGTGTTTTTGCCTGTTAAGTCCTTGGTTATGGCTGGTGGATAAGCGCCGTAATGCAGCCTGGTACTGCTGGCAAACCCAGGCAGAGCAATGTTCCAGTCCTAATGCCGGACCGGTTATGACAGCCGGAGCCGGTGCATTAAATTGCCGTTTAAGTGACGGTGCTTTTTACCACGGTGAGTGGCAACAAAAACCACCAATGGGATGTGGTGACGCGGCAGACGTTAAGGATATTCAACCAGCGCTGACTCTGGTGACTCGTGCCATTGTGCTTTACATGAGCTTGTGGCTGCTGGCCGGATTGTTACTGGTTTTTATAGAGGGTGGCTATGTTTGATACAAACTGCGGTGGCCCTCAACACGGCGGTAATTTATCGCACGCCATGGCTGAATTTGGCGGGCAAGCTGAGCAATGGCTGGACTTGTCGACGGGGATCAGTCCTTACAGCTGGCCAGTAGCAAAGGTATTAACGAGAGCGCCATCAAGCTGCTGGCATCAATTACCCGATGATGATCTATATCGGGCAACACAGTCCGCCGCTGCTGAATATTACGCGCCGTTGTCGCAGGCGGGTTGTGAACAATACGTATTGGCCTCAGGCACTCAGGCGATTATTCAACAATTACCGATTTTTTTTGCGGCCCATGTGTATCAAAAACCGGTTTCTGAGTTGCGCATCTGGGTAATGGCGGGCAGTTATGGCGAACACCGTTATTGCTGGTGGAAGGCGGGTGCTCAGGTCACAGAAAAATCAGCACAACAGCTGCGGGATAGTTTGCAGGACCTTCATGTCGGGTTGCCTGATATTCTATTGTTGGTGAATCCCGATAATCCCAGTGGTGAGAACTGGACGTATGACGAAATTCAGAGCTGGCAGAAAAGGCTCAGTAAAAACAATGGTTGGTTGATTCTTGACTGTGCCTTTGCGGATAGTAATGGCGAAGTATTTTTCAATAATAAAGCTGAAGGATTTTCTAACAATGAAAACGGCACAGAAAATACCCGCCAATCGGAAAATAATCTGTTGTTATTAACCTCCATTGGAAAGTTTTTCGGGCTTGCTGGATTACGCTTTGGTTGTTGTATTTTACCTCCACAATGGGCGCAACGACTAAGAGAGCAACTTGGTCCCTGGCCAGTGTCTGGGTTAACCCTATGGCTTGCTCAACAAGCATTTGCTGACCATGTCTGGCAACAACAAAACCGTATGGCGATTCAGCAGATTCAGCAGCAGCTGATTGATGCCTGTGAGGGTTTACCGGTTTATGGCACAACGCCTTTATTTATTACGTTACAAAGCTCTGAGGCTGAATACTGGCAGCAACAGCTGGCGAGCAGGAAAATCTGGAGCCGCTGTTTTAAACAACAGAACTTACTGCGCCTGGGTTTGCCACAGCAACATAATTTTGAGCGGCTACAGCTCGCTCTGACATCGTTAAAAGCGGGCAGCATCAAATAATGGATCTGCCCAAAGAAGAGTGGCAATGAATATGAAAAAAATATCGCAGGTTTGCTGTTGGATAATGGGTGTCTGGTCAGCTCTGTGTCTGAACCAGGTTAGCTACGCTGAATTTACGCTGACAGATGATGCCGGTGTGACCCATACCTTCGATAAACCGGTTCAGCGTATTGTCAGCCTGATGCCTCATGGCACCGAACTACTGTTTGAAGTTGGGGCGGGCGATTTGATTGTCGGTACGGTGAAATATTCCGACTATCCCAAAGCGGCAACTGAAATACCGGTGGTGGGTGGTTACAGTGGCTTAAATATTGAAGCCATCGCCGCAATGAATCCGGATATTTTATTATCCTGGCCAGAAGGTAATGCCAGTCGGGAATTGCAGCGCCTTAAGCAACTTGGGTTTAAGTTGTATGCCTCCGACCCGATCACCTTTTATGGAATCGCAGATAATCTGCGCAAGTTAGGAAAACTGACCGGTCGTGAGCAACAAGGCAATATTGTTGCGGATCGTTTTATGAGCGAAGTCATCGATCTTGAAGAAACTTACAGTCACCAGACATCTTTGTCGGTCTTTTATCAGGTGTGGCATCAGCCGCTGATGACCCAAAATAAAGATACATTCATATCCAAAGCCATCGAGCTATGTGGCGGTGAAAATATTTTCAGGGATTTACCGATTCGTGCACCACAAGTCAGCCTGGAGTCGATACTGGCAATTGATCCGCAGGTTATTGTTGCCAGCGGAATGGGGAAATCTCGTCCGGAATGGTTAGATAAATGGAAGAAATACGCCGGATTAAATGCCGTACAGTCTGGTAATTTGTTTCATATACACCCGAATTTTTTTCAGCGTCCGACCTCGCGTTTTTTAATCGGAACGCGTCAGTTGTGTGAAAAAATGGCGCAGGCTCGGGCAAAACAGAATAAGCCAGATAGAGCTGGCTCTTCTTAAATAGGGTCAACTTATCTGATAAACCTGATCAGCCAAAACGGCTTTATTACGCAAAAAATCGTACGACGGTTAGCAGGCTGGTTACATAACATTACGCGATATGTAAGCAAATTTGTCGCATATTGACATCCTGCTGCGGGTTTCCCATGCTGTCGGTGCTGATTTTGTATGAGTACTGTGTATGTTGCAGACCCAAGTACAACATGGAGAGTTTGAATTATCTGTTTCCGGGAATATTCTCGTGGCACATCTGATTGGTGGTTGGAACAAAGAGGCGGCTCTGGCCTTTGACCGCGAATTTCGGATTGTTGCGGAACCTCTGCTAACCGAAAGTTGGGGCCATCTGGTGTTTCTGGAGGACTGGAGTCTGGGGGTGCCGGAAATGATCCCGATTATTGAAGATCTTGTACATTGGTGTGTTGCAAACGATCTGAAGCGTGCCGCCCATGTTTATTCGCCGTCAATGCTGAAGGAGATGCAGGCCAATGACATGGTTATTGAGCAGCATGGGGAGTTTCAGCGCCGCAGTTTTTCTGAACAAGATCAAGCAATTACCTGGCTGAGTGACGCTGGATTTACTCTCAAGCGGTAATCTAAAACGGCCTGATTAATCGCAATTGCGCTTACCCTCGTTATCCAGTGAACAGCTGTTGCACCGCGCCTGGCCAGTCAGTAAGCGCGAGATTGAATAACGGTTACGGGCAAAAAACAGATACGCCTTGTCAGCAAACCAGCGAATCACTGGCCAGCGCAGCCAGCCAGTGCGCCAACCCTGGCCCACCACACTCCAGGCTTTATGAGTGCTGTCTAAACCTCTCAGAAGTGTCCCGTTGGGTAGTTGGCTCAATAAAATGGCGCTGGCTTCTGCTTTATCAATTTGGGGATAACGCTCATTAAAATCCGCTTGCTGAATATCTTCCAGACGTAATTTGCGTTGCTGGTCGATTTTGCGCAAATGATTCATTTCACGGACGCATAATGGACAAAAACCATCGTAAAAAATTGTGAGTTCAGCCATAGCCTAGGAGTCCCATTGAGTAATATTCACCTCTTATGACTTATTGTCGCTGTTTATCGACGTCTTTGGCAATTCGTTTTAGTTTTACCAATAAAAAGCACTGTCTTTTAGATCGTTCTAATCCGAAAAACAGATTTTATTGCTATCAAGATCTCTGACATACGCCGAGAAACGTGGACCACGCTGATTGGGTTCACCTTCGCAGCTGCCACCCAGTTCAAGGGCCTTGTTGTATAACTCTTTCACTTTATCCACCGATCCCAGGCTGAATCCCACCATCGTCCCGTTGCCGTTAGTTGCTGGCTGCTCATCGAATGGGATAGCTACGGCAAAGGCAAAATCTTCAGCCAGCCAATAGGTCATTCTTTCTGATGCGACGGCCTTGTGCAGGCCCTCGGTTTCGAACAATGCATCATAAAACTGAGTGGCAGCTTCCATGTTGTTGGTACCAACAACGAAATAGTTCATTTTCATGGTGGGTCCTTATCTGGGGATTCATTGGATTTATTAATAGGACAAGGACTATAGTGGCTTGCTCTGACAGGGGATGGCAGTAGCTATTTGGGACTTTATTCGGCTTCAATTGGCCGGATCGGAGGCTGTTTTATTGCCGTGTTAAGTTAACTATTTCAAAAACCTATAACTCATATTTTCAATTCTCGGGTGCCATTTACATTCGTTAGTTCCAGCTGCAGGTAATCCAGAGGCACTCGTTTTTACACTAAGAGCCATTGAAAATATCGCTTTACCACCATCGGCATCGAATGCTAATGACCGCAGATACTATTTGCATCTTACTCAGAAAGACTGGCTCTACTTGGCAGATATTATAGAGCTATCCCCAGGACGTATTATTTTCTGTGTAATTGTATAAAGAGCTACGATGCTGGATACGTTATTCATGGCGGTGTTTTGCATCGTGGCCCAAAACAGAAGATACTGAGCTACTCAGATTAGGGGACTAAATATACCATATATTACTGGATCTTCGGAAGCGACTTCCGGCTACTGAGATGTAAGCGGTTATAAAGATAATTTTTCTGAGTCGCGATACTATAAGGATAGATTTATTAAGTTTCATTGAGATTTTAACAACACGAACAGCCTGCATGCTTCTATTGATATCCTGCCGCCAGTAGAATATCAATAGCAATATTTTATATAATAGAAAAATATCTAGCAAGTTAACTAGTAGCGATTAAGTCGATGAATATTCATAGATAATTTTGAAATCATAATATACTTTCGTCTCATATGAATACTAAAAAACAGTGGATTTCAAGAGATTTTTATAAAACACTCCCTAAACATCATCTACTCGATGTATATGAAAGTACCATTCGGATACTCCAGTCCACTATCTTCCTTGCAGCCATTGATCCAAAACTGAACAGATTTCCCCGCTGCTTTTGCAGTGAGTAAAGTGCTTACAATCTCTTTATATGATTTCGTATCTTCCATAACTAGCACAACGGGACTTTTGCCGCGACTATTTGTAATGCAGTCGCCAGGATCCTCAAATTGCGTCGATGCGGTAACTCTTACGAATCCGCCACCGAATCGTAACCTCTTGATTTCAAAGTAACCTGTCATACCGGTAGCAACAGAATCTGCTGCATATATTGGGATGCTTACGAAGCATAAGATTGTTAAAAAAAATCTAGTTATCATGTTTTCTCCAATAAGTAATTGTTAAAAATAAATTTTTACCATTTAATATCCTAACATGAATTTCTCACGCTTGTAGCTATAAAAAACAGCTTTATTTTTGACGCCCCCACTCCTAGCTAGATAATTTAACCTCAAAGTACATACTTATCCAGTTTCGGAGAAACGCTCTATAATCTCTGTATAGTTGGGCAGATCTGATTATATCATCAGAAATATCATTATTATAATGGATAGGCAAACACAAGATTTTCCAAATACCGTTTTCTGGAGTAAGTTCCAAACTAATAACATCGTAAGATACTGGGGTCATCTATATCTACCGCTCAAATATAGCAGTTTTCTTTATTGCTCACAGTTGCCGGAAATGTAAAGTAAACAACAAAACCAGCTATAAAACAGGCAGAGCAAACTATATTCAGGCTTTATTCTACTACATCTCTAGAATGTGGGACTCCTTCTGAAATTTTTAAATCTATATTTAATTGAATATTCTGTGTTAGCTAATTATTGGGGTAAAATTATCTTGTGGTTTCTTATATCGATTCTCTTTTGACTATATCACCAAGTCTGCCTTCTCTTCTGTATTATTTCAAGATGAATACCGAAATCATAAACCACTTACTTACTCATACTGTCAGGTGGGTAACTTAGCTTCACCGATTTTACTTTTAATTCATTTGAATAAAACCGAATTTGTCTTGAAATATTGTATTTCGGCATTGGTTATATCAACGTTAATTAGATTTTGATGCCCATTTTATAGTAGCAGTATCGATTGCTGTATTTCATAGAATTATTAAGTTAACTATTCCAAAAATCCGTAGCTCATATTCTCAATTACCTGGTACCCACTGCATTCGTTGGTTCCAACTGCATATAAGCTAGAACCACTCATTTTTGCACTAAGAGCCATTGATAATATCGCTTTACCACCTTCGGTATTGGTATCGAATGCTAATGATCGCGGATAGCCTTTTCCACAATCAGGCAATTCTTCTTTATTTGCTACTAAATCACTCTTAAAAGTCACAAAGCCTAATCCAGATTTATCAACTCTCACATTGTCTACGTCATAACTATCTGCTAAGCCACGAGCTAAAGTCATCGAAGGCGTTATTAGAGATAACATCAAAATATATTTCGTCATTTAGTATTGCTCCAAAGTAGTTTAAATCTTGACTTTGTATGAGTGTCAGCTAAGGACGCACTCTCAGAAATAAGTGATATAACTGTTAAATTCTAATTATGCAACGGATGTGCGTCGCTGACCAGTGCAAGCGAGCATTATTTGCAATTTATCGCGTGAATAAAGGCAGGCATTAAAGGTTTTCGGTAATTGTACTGGTCAGATATTCATGTCACAGGGGAGGTGATCAGCTACCCAACAATGGCAGGTCTTTCACTATCTTATAGGTCAGCGCCAGCTGCAAACAATGCTTCAGCTCTGCCAAAGGCAGTGGCCGATACAATGGCAAGATCAGCTCACGATTCCCCTCAAATTCCAACAGCCCTGAGTATACCTCACGAAAGGTCGCAACCAGTTTGGTATTGCAGTTAAAGAAGATGCTGACTCGCTCAGGATGTTTCTCCTTCCAGCCGAGCCGTATCGGGCTGCCACTTTTAACCGAATAACTGGGTTCGCCCCATTTCAGAGTCTCGTCACAAGGCCCCAGCTCAAGCTCTGCCACCAAACCATGGATAAGCTCACGAATCTGCATCAGCCGTTGTTGTGCATCAGTCGGGTAACTATCAAATGTCTTCTGAATATCCTGATTCATGGTCATATCCATCCAGTAACGGTGGCGCCCATATTATTCGGTTTATGGTTGCAGTGAAATAATGAAAAGGCGTCTCAGGGGGCAGTAAAAATGGTTTGAATTTCAATATCTGTCCCGCCAACCACTTGGTCGGGTGAGTAAATGATCAAGAACGATTGCCCCAGATCTTTGCTACCGCATTGTCTGACCCAAGGGTACCCACGACCAGAGTAACCAAAGCCACTGCAAAGAATACTGCGCCTGGGATGAGTCCACCCAACACGCCGCTGCTGATTGCAGCAATGAGTGACACGGCCGACAGCAGTGAAAACAATAAACCAACGATGTTAAGAATGATGCGATGTGATGGTTTGTAATTGACCGCAGGCTGGTCAGTTTCGAACAGATTAAGGATAGGCGAGAAGATTCTGGTGAGTAGTGATTTCATAGTTTCTTACGTAACGATGTTTGAAGTATCAGGGATAAAAAAAATGTGTAAGCCAGGCGCATTGTTACCTTTGCACGCTAAATATGCCACTGGTTTGGTCGGCTTTGACCACTTCACTGTAGCGATTGGCCCTGAATAGACAAGCAAGTAACATAGCGACCAAATTGAATGTCAGAGATAACGGTAATGAGTAAAGAAGACTTGGAAAATGGTTTGCAGGTGCGTTGTGAAGTCATGGGTGAGGCGTTCGTTAACAAAGCCATGGATAACACCAGCGCCTATATGGAACCGGTACAACAATGGATTAACGAACATGCATGGGGATCGGTGTGGCAACGTGAAGGACTGGATCGTAAAACCCGGTCGTTGGTGACTGTGGGCATGTTAGCTGCATTAAAAGCTTCTACCGAAATTAAAGGCCATATTCAGGGAGCATTAAATAACGGCGCAACACCGGAAGAAATTCGCGAGGTATTATTACATTCGGCGGTGTATTGCGGCGCTCCTGCAGCTCAGGAGGCACTACGTGCGGCGAAGGACATACTGGAAGATGAGTTCTGAGAACCAACAGGGCTGCGTTTAGAATTAACACAGCCCTGTTTACTGGTGGTAGTAATCATACGGCTCACACTGCAATTAATAAGCCGCTGCAAGCATGGCATCACAGGCTTTATGTGGATTACCGGTTTTATCGTATACATCGACCCACTGATCATAGTTATGTACCACCGGAATATCTTCCGGGTGGAAGTTCGGTTTAAAATAACGCAGCAGATTTGGTGCAAATGACGACAAAATACCTTTGCGCGGACCGTACATCCATGGAATATTTTTCACGAATAACTTGCGGCGTTGCCATTTCGAGAAGCCATCAGCCTTCAACATTTCATCGGCAAAGTGGAGCATAAAATAAGAAATAATCCAGGTAGCGCGAACCATGGCTTTAGCACGCGTCCAATAACCGACTTTGGCAACGTTCTTCATCACATCGAAGGCTACTGACCGATGTTCCATTTCTTCAATAGCATGCCAGGCAAATAACGCGCGCATTTTGGGGTGCATACCGGCTGTGGTTTCTTTATTGGAGAAATAGGTGTCTGCTAATAGTGCAGTAAAGTGTTCAGCGGCAGCCGTAACAGCCAGATTGTATTCTGGTGTCCAGCGGCGTTCGTCTTCTTTGGTTTTATTTTTATGCTCGGCCAGCAGGCGTTTCATCGGCAACCCCTGTTTTTCCAGAAGATCATTAAACACCGTATGAGCAATACCGTGCTGTGCTTCCTGCATGGTAAATTCTTTGACTTCATGTTGCAGTTTGGGGTCGGTTATACGGTCCCGAAATGCGCGCACGCTGGAGATAAAGTAGCGTTCACCTTCCGGAAAGGTCGATTGCAATGCATCGTGTAAGCGGGTTTTAAAGGGATCATTGGAATGCCAGTACTTCGGCAGGGTTTCATCTAAACCGAAGTCGATTCCTTTACGTGCTTCAATTTCTGGCTGGCTAAGATTACTCATGGCGGACTCCTTGTTATTTTTGATCTTGTCTTTATGGTTATTTGCTCTGACCGGCAAGAACGGCAAGTTGGTCGTAATGTTCCGGGTCTCTCATGTCACTCATTTCGCGTGAGAGAATTTTGTTACGTAACTTCAGTGGTAACAGTCTTAATGTATTTAACAGCGAAGACTGATAGCCGAAGACCATACGCTGCTTGCCTTTCTGGATACCCTTAATCACGGTACGGACGGCATCCAATGGAGCGGTTTTCAGGTATTTTTCTTCAAATTCAGCACCGTTTTTCGAGTCTTTGGCAATGTTGGTTTTAATACCTCCGGGATGCACCAGATGAACTGAAACAGGTGTTTCTTCCAGCTCAACCATGAGTGATTCACTGAATCCCCGTACGGCAAATTTAGACGCACAATAATCACTGGTGCCGGGTGTTCCGATTAACCCAAATACGCTGGAGACGTTAACTAAAGCACCTTCTTGATTGGCCAATAATTGCGGCAGGAATGCCCGTGTCATATGCACCACTGCAAAAAAATTGACGTTCATCGTGGTGTGGATTTGTGCCGAGTCCTGTGCCCACAGCGGAGCGCCCCCGCCGCCGATACCGGCATTGTTAATGAGCACATGCGCCCTCCCCAGTTTGGCTTCTACCGTTTGCGCAAAGACTTCGATACCGGATTGTGAGGCGATATCCAGTACCTCGCTGTAACTGTATTTGTTAGTGATTTTCTGCAGCATTGCGTGCGTTTCTGACAGGCCGGCTTCATTAACATCAGTAATTGCAACAAGAGCGCCGAGGCGGGCAAATTCCAATGCGTACTCACGACCCATACCCGAAGCAGCTCCGGTTACGACAACAACCTTGTTGTGAAAGTGCTTCATGCTTCTGCTCCGATTTTACTGTGCCGCTCGCGGGTTGTTTTTTCTGCCGGATGATTTTTCGCTTTTTTACGGGCCATTTGCTCAGCCGAGTAAAATTTCAGACATTCGTCGGTTACTGAACCAAAGCGCAGATTTTTTGCATCCGCTTTGTAATCCATAGCGACATCCCAGGGTGGCTCCATTCCACGACGCGGCAGGGTATCGATCACTCGTTTCACGTAACCGGCGCCAAAATCTAACAATGGGCGGGTAGGCATGTTCGGGTGCGGCAACTCTGCCTGACAAACCTGGTGGTTGTGTTCAGACATATGTTGCATGATGCGACACAGGTGCTCACAGATCAGGCCAATTTTTAACGTCCAGGAGGAGTTTGTGTAACCAATAGCGTAAGCAAAGTTCGGTACACCGCTTAACATCAGGGCTTTATAAGCGACCGAATTCGGGTAATCGATCGGTTTACCGTCAACGCGATAATCGATGCCGCCGAACAGCTGAACGTTAAGACCTGTGGCGGTAATAATAATATCTGCGTCGAGTGTTTCACCGGATTTTAATAACAAACCCTGTTCAGTAAAGGTCTCGATATGATCGGTGACGATGGACGCATCACCTTGACTGACCACATTGAATAAATCACCGTCGGTTACCGCACACAAACGCTGATCCCATGGGTTGTAAGGCGGATTAAAGTGCACATCAACCGGGTAATTGGCTGGTAACAGTCTTTTGGCTCCGGCACGGATTAATTTACGCGCAGCGTTCGGAAAACGCATACAGAATCGCCACCACCAACGCGTCAGATTGATGTTTTTGCTGCGAATCATTTTGTAGGCGGTATTTTCCGGGAAGATTTTTTTAATAATATTGGCAATGACATCTTCAGTAGGCAGGCTGATCACATAGGTAGGCGTTCGCTGCAACATGGTGACGTGGGCCGCCTTATCGGCCATGGCCGGCACCAGGGTGACTGCTGTAGCTCCGCTGCCAATGACCACCACTTTTTTATTGCTGTAATCTAAATCTTCCGGCCAGTGCTGCGGATGAATAATCTGACCTTTAAAGTTTTCACGACCGTTAAATTCTGGGGTGAAGCCTTCTTCGTAATTGTAATAACCGGCGGCAGAGAATAACCAGTGAGAGGTCATGGTTTGTGTTTTACCGCTGTCGTTATCGATAAACTCAACGTGCCAGCAGGCATCGGCGCTTGACCAGTTAGCGGTTTTAACACGGCTGTTAAAGCGAATTTTCTGCTGAATCTGATTCTCGTCAACCGCTTCTCGCAGATAGTCCATAATGGTGGCGGCATCGGCGATCGCTTTGGGACTTTTCCACGGTTTAAATTCGTAGCCAAAGGTGTATAAATCGGAATCGGAACGAATGCCCGGGTAGCGGAATAAATCCCAGGTGCCACCAATATCACGGCGAGACTCTAGGATGGTGAAACGCTTATTCGGTTGATCTCGTTGTAAATAATAAGCCAAGCCGATCCCAGACACACCGGCGCCAATAATTAATACATCGGTATCCGGGTTAGTCCCCTGAGCGTGATCATTCATAACATGCCTTTATTGTTACTGTTATTCGACGTTGTTCAGTTTATGAACTAAATATCCGCTAAACAATGTACAAAATAACACTCTGTGATTAATATTTGGTGCATATTGCACTTAAATGGGCGCCTTTAGCATGTTAGATATCGCCATCCATTCACACCAAAACTGGCCCAGAGCCTCGCCGCGGATCATCGAGCTGATGCGTCGTGGTGCTGAGATCGGTTTGGAGCTGGCTACCAGCCCGCTGTTTTTGGACGCATTAGAAGGGGTTAACTTCAAAGGCAACAATACTGATGATGTGCATGATGACCCCGTGATTCAGGCTAAGCACCGCCGGGCAATTCGTGCCAGCGTTTTGCATTGGTTGAACGCCATTATCGAAGCGCCAGATCAGCCGGTTTCGCCGTATTCAGTCGATGAAGCGGTGGATAGTACCGTCGATATGTACCAGTCTCAGGCAGCACAGATGTTGCAGAAGAACTCCCACTCGATTCAGGATATTGCCTGGCAATATTGGATGAAAATCGTTTTTCAGCTGAGTAAAGACCCGCTTGAGTTACAGCAGCTGTTGGAGTTATCGTCGATTTCTATCCGAACCTTCAGTGAAGATTCCCTGCAGCTTGGCCTCGAACGCCTGGAGAAAATTGAAGCCAGTCGTAAGCGCAGTGGCACAGAAGAGCAAATTGATCTGGTAACCCGAATTATTGATGGTCAGGACATTGATATTGCTCACACCAGCCACTTATTAAATTATTCGATTCAACGACCCCATCACAGCGCCATTGTCTGGAGTGAGGAAATAGATACCGAAATTTCAGCGCTGGAAACGGTCGCTGCGGTATTCCAAAAAGCGTGTCAGCAAACCGAATCGTTAAAAATTATTGTCAGCCCGTCGGTAATCTGGGTGTGGGTATCGGCAGATTTTTCGGTGAATGAACGACTGCTCGAAACGGTATTAAAACAACACGAAAATGTGCGGATAAGCTTTGGTTCGGGTAGCTCTGGCCTGGACGGTTTTCGTCGGGCGTATCTGGATGCGCAGGCCGCGCAGCGGGTTCTGGGAAGATTAAAATCTAATACACAGTTGGTGAGTTATGAGCGGGTGCGTCTGATGGCGGTGTTATCGAAAGATGCTAAATCAATTCAGCATTATTCGGAGCACATATTAGGTGAGTTAGCGCAGGCGCCAGCCACCGTTCGTCAATCGCTGCATGCATTCCTTGAATCTGGTTGTAATGCCACGGAAGCTGCAAAAAAATTGCACACTCACCGCAATACATTGTTGCGACGACTTGCCAAGGCTGAAGAGATGCTGCCGCGACCTTTGGCCGAGAATCGTATCCAGGTTGCAGTTGCGCTTGAAGCGCTGTACTGGATTTTGTGAACCCGTGCAGTATATCGCACTCAGGGGATAGGAGGTTTGGAGCGACCGCCAACTGATTGGTGAGCAAGCCTGACGTATTGTCAGGCTGCTGAAATGAACTCGCTATCACAGTGATGGCGTGTTGAGAGCGGAATTAATTTCCCCAGATTTCATCCACCCATTGTGGGTTATCAACAAATGGATTGCGGTTGCCCTGATATTCAAATGCCGCCTGGTTACGGTCTTGTTCTTTCTGACTCACAGGATCAAGCTCGTGCCATTGTTTTAGCAGGGTAAGCTGCCAATCATCAAACACCTGATCTGATGTTCCATTTAACACGGAATCCGCATTACCATTTCCCTGCCAGTTGGCAATCTGACTTTCATAACGAGTCGCGATGTAAAAATAAGCTCGCGCCAGATCACCTTTGAACTCATCAATGGGTTCAAATACCGGGCCGTTAAACTGAGCGCTGCTTTCACTGCCTAAGCGTGATCCGTTACGGGATGTCCAGCTGGCAGAACTGACGTTACCGTAAGGGTTATTACTGCGGCGACCATTAACATAACCGTCGGTAGCGAATAAATGGTGAACATCAGAGCGCATTGGATAGTCTTTGTTGAACCAGCTTTGTGGAAACGCATGTTCACGGTTATAGCAGTCATCTTCGGCACGATAATTACCACACTGGTCGTTGCTGACGGTGAAGTTGTACGGGTCTGTCGCTGACGGATTTTCTGAATAAATATCCAGAATTGTACCGTCATTCTCGAAGTAGCGATCAAGGTCATTGGCGTTAAAGAATACCCAGTTATAACCGCGATCGTTATGACCCTGGCTAATAATAGCGCTTAACGCCGTTTTCAGTGCGTAGCTGGTTTTACCAATCGCATTGGCATAATACTCTGCCTGGGTAATGTCCTGGTTGTCTGGGGTACTGCCGTTATCAGGAGTGCCGCCGTTATCGAGAGCGCCACTGTTATCAGGAGTACCACTGTTATCAGGAGTGCCACCGTTATCAGGAGTGCCACCGTTATCAGGAGTGCCACCGTTATCAGGAGTACCACCGTTATCGGGAGTACCACCGTTATCGGGAGTACCACCGTTATCAGGAGTACCACTGTTATCAGGAGTACCACTGTTATCAGGAGTACCACCGTTATCGGGAGTGCCACCGTTATCAGGCGTGCCACCGTTATCGGGTTTCGGATCGGGCGCTGTGTTATCGTTATCCGGCGTACTACCGTCCGTGAGTTTCACGCCACCACCGGTGGTACTGCTATCGGAACCACTGCCTCCGCCACAAGCACTGAGTATCAGGACAAGCGCGGATAATGTCAGTAATTTAAAATTCATAATGCCCCCGAAAAAGTTGGGTAATAAAACAGAACAGCGATTTTTCTCTGTTAAAAACCGGTTCAAACCATGGATTTTAATTTGGTTTCGATCAGATCAATGGCAATTTTATTTTTGCCGCCACGAGGCACAATGATGTCTGCATATTCCATCGTTGGACGGATAAAGTTGCGGTAGCCTGGTCGTACAGTTCGCTGATATTGCTCAAAAATAGACTCCAGGGTACGGTTGCGCTCTACCATATCGCGCTGTATCCGACGCATTAAGCAGATATCCAAAGGCGCATCAACAAAGATCTTTAAATCCATTGTATTGCGCAGTTGTTCATGGGTGAACAGCATGATTCCTTCAACCACAATGATGGGGGTTGGATTCACTGTAACCTTGTCTTTACTGCGGGTGTGAATCGTAAAATCGTAGGTTGGAGCTTCGATGGAGCGACCATTTTTTAACATTTCCAGATGACGGTGTAATAAATCGTGATCTGTTGATAACGGATGGTCGTAATTCGTGAATTCCCTTTCTTCAATACTCAAATGAGATTGATCGTGATAATAACTGTCTTCACAGATCAGTTGTATCTGTTCGCTTGGCAGACATTCCTGGATTGTTTTGGCCAGAGAGGTTTTGCCGGATGCAGATGCACCTGCAATACCAACAAGAAGAGGGGACTTTGACATAATGCCGCCATTTAGAAAGATAAAAAATGCCGGCTTAATCCAAGATTAAGCCGAAAGAATATTACATCGCCAGGTTAGCGAACAGACCGGCGATGGTTGCACTCATCAGATTAGCGAGTGTACCGGCGGCAACGGCCTTTAAACCCAGGCTGGCAATTTCCTGGCGACGGTTAGGAGCCATGGTTCCTAATCCACCCAGTAAAATTGCAATAGACGATAGGTTAGCAAAACCACACAGCGCAAAAGTTGTAATGATCTGGCTTCCGGGTGACAGACTATCTTTAATGGTAATAAATTCTGCATAAGCAACGAATTCATTGAGAATCAGTTTCTGGCCAATCAAAGAACCGACGGTCGAAATTTCAGCGCTGGGAACACCAATGACCCAGGCTAACGGAGCAAATAAATATCCCAAAATCTCCTGAATGGTCATACCTTCGGCACCGAACCAGCCAGCAATGCCACCCAATATACCGTTTAACAGCGCTATCAGACTGATAAAGGCGATCAACATCCCACCGATATTAGCCGCTAGCTTAAGACCGTCAGCTGCACCGGTGGCAGCTGCATCAATGGCATTCGCCGGTTTATCTTGCGGAGCAACCTCATCCATTTCACCGGCTTGTGCGGTTTTTTCTGTCTCAGGAATAATGATTTTGGCCATCAGAATACCGCCCGGTGCCGACATGAAGCTGGCGGCAATCAGGTACTTCAGTTCAACCCCCATCGCGGTATAACCAGCCATCACCGAACCTGCAATCGATGCCAAACCGCCAACCATTACAGCGAATAATTCTGATCGGCTCATACGAGAGATATAAGGTCGAACAACCAACGGAGCTTCTGTCTGTCCAACAAAAATATTGGAGGTCGCAGATAATGATTCTGCCGGGCTGGTGCCGAGTAATTTGCGTAAGCCACCCCCCAGTACTTTTACAACCATTTGCATAATGCCGTAGTGATACAGGACGGCCACCAACGCAGAGAAAAACACCACGATGGGCAGTACTTTAAAAGCAAAAACAAAACCCTTGTCGGGGAAAACTTCGTGCATCTTGTCGGTGGCCAAACCACCAAACATAAAGACCATACCGTCTTGAGCATAATTGATGACGCTGGCGACGGCGGATGTCAAAGAATTGAGTACTGCTTGTCCCGCCGGAACATAGAGCACCAGTGCTGCAAACACAATCTGTGTAGTCAGTGCAAGAACCACCAGTCGCAGGTTAACCGACTTCTTCTTTTCAGACAGTGCGAACGCCAGGCTTAGCAAAACCAGCATTCCAATTAAGCTTATTACCAGGCTCATACGGTGCTCCAGGGGGCAAAATAATCAGGCCAGTTCAAGCATTGATTTGTTCAATCTGAACGGGCCAAAAATTGGCGGCGATTCTATCAGAAATCTACCGCCTCATGTGCAGAAATCAGCCAGTATTCGGCTATCCTTCGGAATTTTTTGCTGGATTTTCACTAATACGCAAAAAATTCACTAATGGATTAGCGAATGGACGTAATGGAGTACGCTCTGCGCTGATGAAATCAATCACCGCCTGGGCATCGGTATCACAACGCACATGGCTTGCTTTGCAATTCAGAGGCTCAGATTGGTAAATCGTCTTAAACTTTTTCCCATTAAGTTCGATATGGCTGACTGGAAATGCCGTAAGTTTGTTATCAACATAGGCCACATCAATCCGACCACTGCGAGTTTTCTGAGCATCATACATAGCTGTCCAGCTGTCATTGCCACTGGCATTATAAGCAGACATAACAACGTTATAGACCTGATCGTCCTGCAGTGGTTGCCAGACCGGTTTCTCGATGCTGCCTGTGTTGTATTCCAATTGAGTAATTTTACCTTGTAAACCGGCGAGTTGTTCGCTGAAGGTATAACGCAAATGACCGGAATACGGGAATTTTCCCGCGTGAGCACCTTCGGGTAAGGTGGCGTTAATCACACTTTCAAGCAGTTCGATGATGGTATTTCTTTTCAGCGGTACAATCGACAGGGCATTGGAAAACGGTAACAGTTCCAGACGAATATGGCCTTCGCGTAATTTCCCCTGGGAAATATTGGTACGTACACCACCGGCACCTAACAAGGCGAAATCTGGTGTCAGACCGGTTAAAGCAACCACCTCTGGTTGTGACGCCCAATAATAAAAACCTTCTCCGACCAATGGCGCAACTGTTGAGCCATGCTGCGGGTTGGTGCTGTTATCTCCCGGACGGCGACCATGAATCAGAGTTTCTGGCACATAAGCAACGGGTTTGCCATAAGCTTTATTGACCGCGGTTTTATAATGTTCGTTTATATGTTTGCGCAGCGCTTGTTGTTCGTCGGTGATCGTAATTTTGTCATTGCTGTCGATATAAGTTTTGACGGCTGCTGTTTTGTCGCTGTTGAGACGATGTATGCCAATCCGATTTGCTTGAGAATAAAAATCGTCATTACTCAATAACGTATTTCCACCCTGGCAATTCAGTTGCTCACCGCTGGAAGAAAAACTCACGCTGAGCAGGCCAACGGCTTGTGCATAAGAACCTGCCTGGACGATACAGGTTTTACTCGATTGATTGGGATTAATAACCTGTTGTGCATAAGCCCCTTCCATTGGTAAACCAAGATCAATGAAGTCGCCTAACAGGGTATGTGAATGGCCACCGACAATCACATCTATGCCATTCACTTTTTCCGCTAATTCGATGTCTTTCGCGGTACCGATGTGTGTCAGTGCAATAATTTTGTTGATGCCCCTGGCTTGCAGTTCATTAACGGTATTCTGGGCTGATTCTGCCATATTAAAGAACGTAACATCGCCGGTAGAAACGGAAATATTGGCCATGTCATCCAGCGTGATACCAAACACTGCAACAACAGTGTTATCCGCCGGGACTTTTGCGTCGGTTGGCAGGCGGGTTTTATTGTTGCCATCGAATTCAAATAACACATATGGCAATAGGTTTTTTTGATTTTTCAGGTCGGCATCGGCGGATGTATCGATGTTGGCGGCCACAACCGGAAAATTAATAGTATTCAGAAATTCGTTTAAATGGGCGTTACTCAGATCAAATTCATGGTTACCGAGTGCCATGGCATCTAAACCAAATTTACTGAGGATATCCGCATTGGCGCGACCTTCGTTCAGTTTGAAATACGCACTGCCTTGCCAGGCATCGCCACCGTGTAGAAATAACATACTTTGATTATTTTCACGGGCTACTTTTTTGTATTCCTGAGCTTTGGTTAGCAGACGGGGATGGCCGCCAAATTCGTTGAATACCTTTTCATCATTCATCAAGAAACTGGAAGGAACCGGGTCAAAGCTGGAATGTGTGTCGTTAATATGAGCAATAGTCAGCTCGAATACCGTGTCATTGGCCGATGGATTACTGTTGGAATTCTGATTCATGGTGTCGCAACCATAAATCCCTGCCGATACTGCCAGGAACAGGGTGAAACGAGTGAGCTTTTTCATGCAGATCTCCATTACTTAAATCAGCAGATTGCGATTACTGCTTATGACGTCGGTTTTGATACTAAATAAACAGGGTGAAAAAAGGGGCCGAAGCCCCTTTATTTTAAGCCGATTAAAATCAGGCTTTTACGTTACGGCGACCCAGCATCAGACCCGCTAATGCCAACATCCACCATGCCATATGACCACCACCGCCGGAGCCATCGTATTCCGGAGTGATAATGCCCGGCACTTCACTGTCGCGCGAGGCAACGATTGCATCCAGAGTTTTGGCACTGCCAGCAACTTCCTGATCGTTGCGCAACAGAACCTGACGGATAGTGTAGCGACCTGTAGGCAAGTCGTTAGCGGTTAACATCACCGACTGAGGAGTATCACCGGTTACTGTTGTTTCAATCGTTGGACGCGTTATGGTTACTCGACTAATGTCCTGAGAATCTTTTGCTGAAATGGTTGTTTGAACCACATCACCCTGTTCCGCATTGGTATACACAAACGGTAATTCTACACGACTGCTGATAACCGGCAGCTGTACACGACGATTGCCATCCTGCTCGAAGTATTTATACGCCAGTGATACAACAACCGGGTCGTGGTCTGATGAACGATATGGCGTTTTAGTCTGGTGATAACGTGTTGGATTGTTCTTAAACGCGCTGCTGTAATCGTAGTAAGCCGAAATAATACTGTTAATGTTCCAGTCGATTGCGTCTTTGATACGATCTTCCATGCCTTTGCTTACCAGGGCGTGGTCGAGTGAACCCATATAGTCATCGAAGATGTAGCTGTAGCTGGTCTCACGTTCATGAATGGTGTCCGCTTTTTTAACAGCGTTGATATAACCGTATCCCTGAGACAGCTTAATCCCCTGAGAAGCGCCACCAAATTGTGGGCGATTACCGATAAAGGTATCACGTGCGGTCTGAACTTCTTTGCCGGCTGGAATTTCAGTCAGCACCAGCATAGCATCTTCACTGGCATAGGAATTCAGGTCACCAATGATCATTTTATCGCCGGCGATTTTATCCAGTTCCTGCGCCAGGTGAACGGCTGCAGCACTGCGGAAGCGCTCACACTGACCCTGGAAATCAGGATCGGGTAATTCAAATGCCGTTCCCTGAGCGGGTTTAAAGTCACCGATGTCATCCCAGTCGTCGGCACAGTTTGAACCTTTAGACTTCAGGTGATTAACCGCAACAGTTAATAATTTACCGGTGTGGTTAACAACGAACGTAGCAACCAGTGCATCACGCTGGAAAGCGCGACCGCTACTGCTGCGACGACCTTGGTTATCAACATAAACGTCGCCGTTCTCATCGACAATATTAAACGAGTTCTGGTTTGGCATTTGGATAACACGCACATCACGTAACGTCAGTGCTGTTGGACGATAAACCAGAGCATTGGTGATCGCATCGCTGCCAATGGTGTCTTCATAATCAATGACCAGGTCATTGTTTGAATCAATGCCGATATAACGATAGCGCTTGAGAATGCTGTCATCCTGATCACGGTTAGAGAAACGCTCATCATCGTAATCAAGATTCACTTCATCCAGCAGTGTTGCCAGAGCACCGTTATCGCCCATGCCGTTGTTTTCGATTTCCATCATGCCAATGACATCGGCATCCAGCGCACGAATAGCACGCACTAACTTATCCTGCTGCAGTGCGAAATCGTCAGCATTATCAGCGCCACGATTGTCGCTGCTGTTTGGATTGCGAGTGCCACCATACGGTGAATTGAAGTAATTCAGAACGTTAACCGAAGCGACACGAACTTCCAGTTCGTCTGCGGCGAAGTTGGTCTCAAGCGTCGGCGTGGTACGCAGCTGTTTTTCGCGGGTTAACGTGAAGGTATTCACGTCGTTATCGGCCGTATCAACAACGGTATATTTTTGCGTGCTGTCGATTACCAGACGATACAGACCATTGCTGTGTACCAGGGTACCTTCCAGACCAGAGATACGATCACCAACCAGGATCAGATTGTCTTGCGGAGCCGTGGCAAACGCTTCGAAGTATGGCATTTCGTCACGGTTGGCAGTATCCAGACTTTCAATGGTCAGATTACGGCGAACGTTATTTTCGATGGTGAATTTCGAGTCGGCAGTACCGGCGGCGGCATTCTGGTTCGGATGCAACAGAATACCGTTATAGGCCAACGCCATGTTGGAACGCGACGTTTCAAAGTCGAACCCAAATGGACGCGCAACCACCATAGTCTGGTTGCCATCAGACGTCGCATCCAAATCAGCAGGCAATGTAACCACAGTGCCTTCGTAACGGGCCAGCGTGCGGCTGAAATCGACAATGTTGTTATTTTCGCAAGAGGTTACGCCTGCCGGGCAGGTGTAATAGTCAGACTCAATGACTTCTAATTGCTTAGTTCGGATGGCCGATGCATCGACGGCACCGGTTTCTGCAGGGCCGGTATTGGTTAAAACGGTGGTGCCACTTGCCTCAGAAACCTGAGCAACAACACAGATCTCCTGACCCAGTTGCAGATTGTTTGAACCGTAGTTGTAAACCAGGCGAATACTGTCAGACGCTTCATTGTCCGCCGGAGCATCTGTGTCCTGAATATACAGGCCACTGAAGGCCGAGCCACTGAGAATGCGTGAGATACGACCACGAACCACATAAGAGCTGTCGCTGATTAAATCGTTATTCGCATCATCGTTAGTCAGCAAAGGCGAATAATGCTGGGAGTTTGCAGCCGTAACGCCCTGAATATTGTAGATAGATGGGGTCGCAAAACCGGAAACCGCCGCATCGCTACAAGCAAAACGCTGATCACCTGTTTGGGCACTGCCCAGGCCATCAAGTGTACCTTCTGCATAAGCTGTCCATTCACCCTGGCTAAAGGTTGCGCTGCGGGTATTGGCAACACGACGTAACGTCACATCGGTGCTTCCCCAGTCGCCCCTGTTGCCGGGGATACCAACAATATCGAAGGCATCGCTTACGGAAACACTGCTGCCGGTTTCTGCCAGGAAAACAGCGTGGTTACCGGTGTAGTTCAGGGCATTAAAACGCACGTCACCGAAGGCGCCGGATAATACGACCTGACCATCATTGTTGGCGACATTTTGCTCGATGGTTTCACGATCAATGGAGTCCGGATTCATAATAACCAGGGTACGACCGGCCGGTATGGTGATGCCGTTCAGGACGTTGTTACCATCTTTATCGCGAACCTGATTGGTGAAACGGTCATCGGCGTAATACAGAGAAACGCTGTCATCAAAGACGAAGTCGGTAGCGCCGGTATTAGTCAGTTCGATGGCACGGTTATTACGGAAGCGAACGCTGTCATCACCTTCAATATATTCGGTAATCACAACAGAGAAGTCTGCTGGCGCTTCGGCCGCAGGTGGAGGTGTTGGCTCTGGTGTTGGTTCTGGTGTCGGAGTTGGTGTCGGAGTTGATGGATTTGGGTATACACCCAAACCGGTGTAAGTGTTGCTTGCCGCCGCTGTCCATTGACTATCATCAAAGGTCGATGCCTGGCTGGTAATGCCGCTATTGCGGTTTAATGTCTGGTTGCCACCCTTTACGCTGCCCCAGGTTGAGGTGCGGTTGTCGGTACCGGTAACAATCCCAATAATGTCCAGTGCAGCGTTCGGATCGTCGGTGGTGCCCAAATAAACCGGGTCATCGCCATTGAAGCTGAATGTATTAAAACCACTGGTCGGCAGTTTCAGAAAAGTACCGCCGTTATCTGTGGTGGTGGTACCGATTGCGTCATCAGCACTGCCGTGCGCCAGAACAAGGCTTTTTCCGGCGGCCAGGGTAATTCCGTTCAGTGCATTGGCGCCACCCTCAATCTGAATTTGGTTGCGGTATTGACCATTTCCAAACTGATAAAGAGACACAGAATCGTCGAAGGTGTGATCTTCCGAGCCGATGTTGGTTAATTCAATGGCTTTATTTTGGCCGCTTCCTTCAACATATTGAGTGATGATGATTTTGTTGATGTCAGCCTGAGCTGGTAATGCCACTGCACCAGCTGCCAGCATAATGGCTGTCGTTAGTTTGTTACGCATAAGAATGAATCCTGTAAGTAATAGAATGCTGAATCAGAAGAAAACAGTGATTCGTGAGTAGCCATTCTGGGCTGCTTCACCAGGGCTTGCTTCAACCGCCAACTCGGTATTTGAGTTAAGCTGATAGCGTAAGGTCAGGGATTGCCATTCACGGCGATCGCCCCATTCGTCGTACTGCTCCTGATTGCCAGTCCAGTACTTACTGTTACGATCCCATTCGTCGCGTTCTTCAAAGTTCCATGAAGCTGACAGTGCTAATTGCTCACTGACGTTGTAGGTCACACCGACTTCGGCACCGCGCCACTCATTCTGCTCGTATTGGTTGTAGCGGTATAAACCATCTTGTCGATTTTCGTCGGTGGTGTAGAGGTCAACCGGAGTAATACCATCAGCGAGGAATTTGCGCTGCGCCAGATGTGTTTTCAGAGTGTAAGCGTTCACTTTAAAGGTGAGGTTGTCGATCGGCGTAACTCGTGCACCAAGGGTGTACAGACGGCCTTTACCAAAGCGCGACTGACCTTCTGAGCCAGTGCGGTTTTCAGCACCCAGACGAAAACCTGCGATATCGAATTCAACGCCGATATAACCATTCCAGGTGTCACCAAAGGCTTCTCCAGACTGAGATTCTGCTTTATAGCTGAAAGAGGTAGCCGCAACCAAAGGACCATAGCTGACTTCGTATTTAAGCGATTGGTCCTGATCCTGGGCGGTTTGTAATTCAACCATGGTTTCCAGTGCGGTCTGGCCGTAACGATCGACATCATCCAGCGCTGAGTTCATCAGACCAAACGACAAAGCGTGGTTGTCGTTGACCTGGTAACCAACATAGGCTTTGTCGACCTGCAGTTCCATATCGCCACTGCCGCCTGGGAAATTCATGCGGTCGTAATCCAGTTCCAGTTTCCAGAAAGTCTGTTTTACCGTTCCGTTAACGCCTAATGTTGCCCGGGTGTCATCAATGACTGACTGTTTGGTATCAAAGCTACGATAGACTTTATTCGTGCCGAAAAAGGAAGCTGGGGCAATGCGACCATACATTTCGATCTCGGTGGCGTTTGCCGGGTCGTTGAACAACTCCAGAGATAATGCCGGAGCAGAGGAAAGCGCGCTGATCGCCAGAGTAATCAGTCCGCGTCCTCCGGAAAGGTAATGCTTCATGGATATATAGCTCCTGAATTATTAAAAAATTTTTTAACTGCGCGGCGTTTATACTCGCACGACCGAGTTACAAACTGACTACAGTTAACTTTCACTCAAAAAAAAGTTGAGGAAAGATAAAGGAATATTTCTGTTTGTCTATTAATTTGCCGGATTAAAAACTTTGGCCAGCGAACTTTTTTGTACAGACGGTCAAACAGACCGTTCCGATAGGACTATTCGTGCCGCGAAGTCTCAAGTGTAACCATATGGTTAATATTTGTGACTCCGCGAAAGCTTCTGAGAATAGAATTATCAATAAATATTTTGGTGCATAAAATCAGTTAAATTCACTGTTCATAGGGCATATTGTTTCTGTAAACAGACCAGTTACTGGTTAAGGTATCCACCACTTTACTGCCTATACGCCAGGCATTTTCTAACGCCAGTTCCATTCCTGCATAAGTGTGGCCTTCCGAATTAAGCAGGTTCTGAGCCGCTGTCATACCCGGTTCCGGTACCGTAAAATTACTGGCGGTTCTGACGACCATCAGGCGCTGATAGTCAGCTTTGCCTGAACGGTCAAGATAAAAAAGTGATTGTGCTGTGCCCGTATCTTCCATCGCTGAGGACACAAATTGGCCTTGACCTTCGGTCCAGTAATCGACGTATTTGTTGGCCCATTGATTGAAATATTCGCCGTGCCAAAACGTCATTGCAGCCATGTGATCGCCTTTCATAACGACGGGTTTCTTTTGTGCGTTCGGATAAATACCGTAGTTTTTTCGTTGTGCGTTGATGAAATCATCGTCGCTTAATTCAACATCTTTTGTCAGTTGGTAAGCCCATTCTGTTAGCTTGCCATTGAGCTGAAATACTTCCCCCTGGTTTGGCGGACGCTTGTCGGGATAGGGGCCTGCGGTAAATAACGGAAAGAAACCAGTTTCCCAATCTTGTGGAATTTCTCGCGCGTCAATTGCATGTCCAAGGTCGCCATCAACCAGCCATTCAGCCCAGGCTGCCGAACCAATTGGCGCATCGTTGGGATCGAAGCCGGAAATACCGGCTACCAACCAGTAGGCTTTGGTCAGATCAAAGCGTGGATCGAGACCCAGCGCCATAATGGCGGACGAAGAGCGGTTCGTGCCCATGCCCGTAATCATCCCCAGCACGCCCGACTCTGGATTTAAATAAAGGTCGGCATGGGATTGTGGAAACGGAAAGCGTTGATCGAGCTTATGGCGTTCTTTCCAACGCTGGAACTCGCCCGCTTCATCACCGCTGACTTCACCCAGTTCAAACATAGTGACAACGACTACTTTCACTTCAATGGGAGCTGCTGCTTTTTTTGAGCTTGCCAGGGATGCTGTCTGGTTTTGGTTGCTGCAGCCTGCCATCAACAGCAGGGAGGCTGTAAGGCAGCAGAATATGGCTTTAATCATAAGAGTTCTCTAAACACAGTTGATATTTTTTGCAGGTAAACTGGTGTGAAACGGGAGTAACATGTTGAAATGCTTCCAGTCCTTTCGCTTGGAACGAACGTTCAAATTTATCCAGTCGTTGCTCTAATCGAAGCTGCATGGATAGCTTCATTTTGGGTTCGATAAATGCGTGATTTATCGAGTTTGTCAGTAACAAACGGATTTCTTGCCAGGATAAGTTGAATTCTTTTACAGCAACAAAATACTCGTCTGTCATATTGGAATCCCACATGCCGCGGTCGTCGGTGGTGAGTGTTACCGGAATACCAAAGCGAAGATATTCCGGGAATGGGTGCTGCTGGTAGTCATTGACATAACCCAGCATTAAATTGCTGATAAGATTAATTTCAATCAGGTTGTTGCTGTTACGCATCAGCAGCATGGTGTCCGGGTCGGAAATCAGGTTAATACCATGACCGATGCGAGAGGCGCCCAGTAACAAGGTGTCGCGTACGTTGCGGCTTGGTTTGTCTTGTTCTCCGGCATGAATCGACAGCGGCAGCGTTGGAATCTGGCGACGCAGTGTTCGCAGCGTTTCCAGGAAGCGCAGCGGATAGCCTTTATCAATATCTTCTGCGCCAACCATGTTCAGACCAACAAACAGATCGCGGTTTTTATCAACGAAGCGGTAAATCCACTCCAGATCCTGTTCAGCGTTGTCGATAAATCTCAGCAGGTAATATTGCATGCCAACTTTGACGCCAGTGGCGACGGCATCGGTCTGGCGCAGTCGCGCGCGATAGATATCGGCCACCTCATCGGCCGTGAACAAACTGCCGTCTTTCTTTTTATAGAAGCGGGTGCCTTCCATCGTTTCAAGGTACATGAGGCCTTCGGCAGCAAAGGCTTTCATGTTGCGATACAGCATCTCGCTGTTGATGTACGGGTTAGCGCCCAGGTCATTCAGACGCTGCCAATGGGAGTAAAAAAACTCGTTTCGGCCTTCTTCTCCATAGTTGAGGCGCAGGCTGTTTTTCCAGGCTGCCAGTGTTTTCCCTGTGACGTTTTTTAACGGCGTGTATTCAGACTGTTGGCATTTATCCAGCACATCGTAGCTGGACTGCTGGAGGTTGCGGAACATTAAAAAATAAGACGAATTCTGAGCGGTTGTTTTGGCGTAATCGACACAATTATTAATAGCTGTTCGGGTGTAATAACGGTAGCCACCGTTTTTTGTTTCATCGGTAGCCAGCTCGTACCACCAGTTAACAAAATTAGAGCCTGTCAGATGGTTGTGTAAATCGCCGCCTTTCGGCAGTGCATATAAAAAATGATACAGCTGGCGATCGGTCGCGTTGGCTTTAAATGTTTCGAACCAATCATCCTGCAATGCATTGCTGTGCAGCGATATGCCTATAAGTGCAATGGCCAGATGAAATCGAAAAATAGCAGTTAAATACATCAACATAGTACAGCGGCACTCGGCCTTAAAAATAGGAAGATAGTTTTAGCAATGCATATGCCAAATGTGATCGAAGTAGTCAATAAAATTGTATTGGAGGCACTAGAAATTGCCTGAACTGCACATTTCACGAGGTCTTTAGTTGATTGCTTGGTCAGAAAATTAGGATCAGAATTGGCTGGAAAGCCATTCACCGAATCGGATTTCAGTGTTAACTGACGGTGCATTATGTCTCACAATGGTGCGTTTTCGGCTGATCGTTACGTCATGTCAGTTCAGTCTGGTAATTAGAGCGCTATTTTTATTGCGGCCATGATGGATTGCTGTAAGCTACGCTCCCCCCAAAAAACCACTGCTTAACAGGTAACCTGAATGCAACTAGAAGCTGTTGATTACACGGCACCGGATGCAGCCGAACGATTTACTGAATCGCTGCGAAATACGGGATTCGGCGTGTTAAAGAACCACCCGATTAAGCAAGCAATGGTCAGTGCAATTTACGAGCACTGGCAGGGATTTTTCAACAGCAAAGAAAAGGATGACTTCCAGTTTAATGTCGAGACTCAGGATGGGTTTTTCCCACGCTCGGTATCTGAGGTAGCGAAGGGCTTCTCAGTAAAAGACATTAAGGAGTATTTCCATTACTACCCATGGGGTCAGTGTCCGCAGACATTAAAATCTGAAATTCAGGCCTACTACGATCAGGCGTTGACCCTCGCCTCTGAGCTGCTGTCTTGGGTTGAGCAGTTCAGTCCGCCAGAAGTATCCGTTAATTATTCTCAGCCATTGTCCCAGATGGTTGATGGCAGTGAGAAAACCTTACTGCGCGTTTTGCATTATCCGCCGTTCGAAGGGGATGAAGAACCAGGCGCCATCCGGGCTGCTGCACACGAAGACATTAATCTGTTAACGGTGTTACCGGCTGCCAATGAGCCAGGCTTGCAGGTTCAGCTTAAGAATGGTGACTGGATGGATGTACCATGCGACTTCGGCACCTTAATTGTAAATATCGGTGACATGTTGCAGGAAGCTTCAGGTGGATATTATCCATCGACCACGCATCGGGTCATTAACCCAAGTGGTGGACGTCAGGAGCACTCGCGCATTTCTTTGCCGCTGTTCTTACACCCGAATCCTGAGACGGTATTGTCGGAGCGTTACACTGCCGGGAGTTATCTGACCGAGCGCCTGAGAGAGTTGGGTGTAATGTAAGCCTGACATCGGTGTGACGTTGTTACCGTGCGGAGCATTCTGGTATTCCGGCGCTGCGGACGGTACTACTCACCTTTCACTTCATTAAATACACCCATAAACAGCTGGGTGGACACTCTTATCAGCGTGTCTTTCTGCACCGTGTCCGGATTTAACAGCCAATAGGTTCCTGCCTGGCGCATGGCACCAATCATGGCAATCGATAGTATGGCGCCTTCCTCTTCGGTGTACGACCAGTGGGGCCTTAAGACGCGAATCAGACTCAGGATCAGGTCGGCAAAGCTGCGGATATAAGCATGGTACAACTGATTGACTTCCTTACTGACGCCCTCTAATTCGACCATACATACTCGTGCCACTCTTGGGTCATTGAGCGCTTCGTAAAAAGCGGTTAAAGCACTTTCAATCAGGCGTTTTGGGTCGCAGCCAGCTTCCGCAGCGGCAAACGCGGTCGTTACCTGATTGCGAATGTCGGTCATATGATGCTCATACACCGCCGTCAGCAGATTTTCGATGCTGCCGAACTCGGCGTAAAAATAGCGATCCGTCAGTTGGGCTTCTTTGCAAAGACCGCGTACCGTGGCCTGGCGGAATCCAACAGTGCCGAACACATTTAAACCAGCCTGCAGGAATTGTTTGCGTCGTTGCTGTTTGCGTTCGTCCTGGCTAAGGCCACCATATGTGCGGCCTGAACTGCTGCTTCGGTGACGACCTGACGTTGGATTGGTGGTGTTGGACACATCGGCCTCGAAGTGGATAAAAGTTGTCTTAATAGGACTCGTGCGAGTATTTGACGACATGCGTCGTCAGAAGTAAAGTGACGAATCAAATCATCACATAATAACAAACAGCATTCGCTACAGATCGAGGGAGCCGGATTTATGCCTACCCATACAGTCATCATTATTGGCAGTGGTTTTGGCGGCCAGTGTGCGTCGTTACGTTTAAAAGAAAATGGTATCGATGATTTTATTTTACTGGAACGTCGCGATTTTATGGGAGGCACCTGGTGTCAGAACAGCTATCCGGGAGCCGCAGTGGATGTTCAGTCGCCGTTGTATTCCATTGAGTCTGAACCGTATGACTGGTCGCAAATGTTTGCTGAACAAAGTGAACTGGAGCAATACACCCATCATGTGATCGATAAACATAAGCTGCGCGAACGTACCCGTACCAATTCCAATGTCGAAAGAATCCAATGGCTGGAAGACCAGAGTCTGTGGCAGATCGACGTTAGGAATGTAAAAAACGGTGCTGAAACCACTTATAAGGCCCGCTTTGTTATTAATGCTTCCGGACCGCTGAGTACTCCGGTGATTCCTGATTTTAAAGGTAAGGACAGTTTTCAGGGGGAAGCCTTTCATACCAATAACTGGAATCATGCTTATGATTTAACGGGCAAAAAGGTAGCGATTATTGGTAGTGGTGCCAGTGCGGCACAGATCATTCCAACCATTGCCAAAGAAGTGGGGCAGCTGCATATTTTTCAGCGTAGCCCTCACTGGGTGATGCCGCGTCACGATTACAAGTTTAAAAGCTGGCAGCGTAAGTTATTACGTAATAAAACGGTTTATCGCGGTTTACGTGAGGCGATTTACTGGGGCCTGGAAACGCGGGTGGTTGGCTTTAAATATTCTCGTTTTATGCTCGAATTGATGGCCGCACGTGTCGCTAAAAATCACATTAAAAACCAGATAAAAGATCCGGAATTACGTAAGCAAGTAACGCCTGACTGGACCATCGGCTGTAAGCGAATTATTTTGTCCAACACCTTATATCCGGCTTATTGCCGCGACAACGTTACCTTGCATGATAAAGACCAAGGGATTAGTGAAATTACTGAAACGGGTATTAACACAACCGATGGCAAAGCACTGGAGCTGGATTTAATTGTTTACTCCACCGGTTATGATGCCACTGACGGTGTGATTTCTTATCCGGTTGTGGGTAAAGGTGGTGTGAAGTTAGCGGACATCTGGGAAGACTTCCCACGTGCCTACTTAGGTACATCGGCACCTGGCTTCCCGAATTTGTTTATTGTTACCGGTCCCAACACGGGCATTGGCCATACGTCAGCAATTTTTGTTATCGAAGCACAGATGAACTATATCCTGTCGGCGATAAAAGCTGCTAAAAGTCATGCGAAACAAACCATTGAAGTGCGTGCTGATGCAGAAGAACGTTATACCAATCATATTCATGAAGAAATGGCGCAAACGGTTTGGCAAGGTGGTGGTTGTAACAGCTGGTATAAGAGTAAAAGTGGTAAGGTAATCGCGATGTTTCCGGGCTTTAGTTTCACCTATCGACGCTGGACAAAAAACTTTCGTGCTAAGGACCATGTGTTTCATTAAACTGAGGAACATGGACCCCGCCATTATCTGATTTACCGGCTTAATCAGGGGGGACTCATCGGTTTATATTGCTGATGGGTTCGTCTGCAGTGTATCCCGGAATTGTACCGATTGCTTACTCTTGGTTTATTGATGTTGATGAATTTTCCAGCGGGTACATCATATTTTTAATCTACGCACTGTTCTGCCTGAATGATTGCTTTGTTGTAATCTCCCGTTAGGGTCTTCTCTATCAGACTTATATCAAAAACAGGATCATTATTTACCAAGATCGACTGTCGGAAAATAGATAGTCATTAATTCCCTTCCAGATAATGATTTATAGTCTACACTATCAAACTACAACCGTTTTTTCGGTTTAGTTATATGTCAGTTATACCTTTAGCGAGCTATTAATTTCGAGACTGATAGGGTGATGTTGTACACAGTTTAATCAGTTATACATGTGCAGTGAGTATCGCAAAATATTAATAAAAATATCATTTTATATCCGGGTTTTCTTGCTCCGGTTCTGGGTTCTTGTCATCTTCGGTACCGATCGTGTCTAGGCGGAATGTGCACACCAGCCAGGTTGGATATTCAGCACGGGTAATCGTCAGGCTGTATTTCCAAACGGTGAAGCTTTAATGCCTGCCGGAGGTTCTACAGGCAATGTCTGAACGGCTTTGAAATACTCGTACTGTATTTAATGCTAAGAATGACTATGGTTGCTCGACTACAAAAAATTACATGTTAACCGGCCAAAATAATGAAACGGGTTGATGACTTTTCCGGATAGCCTCAAGTTCAGTATGATTCGATAATGCTGAGAAAATTCTGGATAATTTTATCAATATATTGGTGTAAAAGATCTGCGTGATGTGAAAAAGACAGTGGAATTTATTCGGCTGTGCACGGTATTGCCGCTGGAATTATTTTCCATAGTAAAATAGCATTCTGGCAAGGCAATACTGTCACCTCGGCGAGTATTACCGCATGCAGATCAGATTAAGAATCATAACAATAGAAATACGTCACACAGAGGAATTCTTAACGGGATTGTTATGGAAATAAAGGAATTAAGTTTATGAATAAGTATGTATTAAGTGCAGCCATGTCTGCACTTATGTCAATGAGCACCTATGCAGCTGTCAGTCCTCCAGGAACTGATTCATATGTTGGCTCGAGTTTCGCTAACCTGTTCGATACCTCGCAAACAGAAACAACGAACCTTGAGACCGATTCCTCCGTTCGCTTGATCTCGGTTGAGAGCAGTCAGTTTACAGCAAGTTATTCTTCAGCAGTCATTACCGCGGTTATGACTGATACGTTGCAAAACGACGTTAATACCACTGGTCAGATTAATCCGGGTGATACCTTGCGCTATAGCGCTACATTAAGTGTTGCCTCAGCCAATGCCACGGGTATTCAGTTCGATATTCCTGTCAGCGCGTTAAATACGTTGGTTGTTGGTAGTGTGACAACATCTCAGGGAAGCGTTGTAAGTGGCAATGCCGGAGGGGATTCAACCGTCAGCGTGAATGTGGGTGATGTTAATGTTGGTGGAACCGTAACGATTACCTTTGATGTTCTCGTTGGTGTGCCAACGACTGACCCGGCGACGATCAGTAAGCAGGGATCTGTCAGTGGTTCGAACTTCGCGACGGTTGTAACGGACGATCCGGACACTGGTCTCGTAAGTGATGCAACAACAGTGAGCTTCGACGGTGTTGCGCCAAGAGTTTATGGTATTTTCAGACAGAGTCAGAATCCAACAAAAAGCGACCAAGTGACCTGGACTGTTAATTTTAATCAAACCGTCGTTAATGTTGATACCACCGATTTCGTGATGTCGGGTACCACAGCTACTGTGACAGAAATAACATCGGTATCTTCTCAGTCCTATTTGGTCAGGGCTTCGGGCGGTAACCTCGCTAGTCTTATGGGGACCGTGACTCTGGGTTTTGCCGCAGGTCAGGATATTTCTGATGCGAACGGAAATCCATTAAGCAATCTGGTGGTACTCGGCACCAACGACAATACTTATACCTTGGATAACACAGGACCTGAAGTCACCCGTGTTGACGTTCCACCTAACGGTAGCTACACAGCGGGGCAGAACCTCGACTTTACAGTGAATTATGACGAAGCCGTGAACGTCATTGGTACGCCTAGCTTGCGTGTGACCATTGGCAGCACTTGGGTTATCCCGATTTATCAGCCTGCTCTGGGGTCTTCAACCGCTTTGGTATTTCGCTATACCGTTGCGACAGGGGATCTCGATACTGATGGTGTTGCTTTAACCAGCACAGCTATCTCGACAAATGCTGGCGTCCTGCGTGATGCGGCGGGCAATGAGGCGTCTCTGATATTGAACAATGTCAGTAACGCCACAGGGGTATTGGTAGATGCGGTTGCGCCGCTTGTTTCTGAAGTAACGCCGGTTGCCTCGCCAGGTAATGATTCAACACCGGATGTGGTTATTTTCACAAATAGCGATGGTACGGTAGCGGTCAGTGGAAGTTGTGGCTCCCTGAATGAAGGAGCCGTCAGTGCGGGAAATAACAGCATCACGCTGACGCAGTCGGATAACAGCTCGGCATTAGCCGACGGCACCTACGCCAACTGTTCCGTTATCGTAACGGATGCTGTGGGCAATTCCAGTACACCACTGGCGTTAACCGGTTTTAACGTGGATACAGTCGCCCCGATCGTTTCTGAGGTTACAGCGGTTGTGACACCTGCAAATGATTCTATGCCGGATGTGACGTTCTCGACGTCTGAATCCGGAAATTTAGCCGTTGGCGGAAGTTGTGGTTCAGCCGACGAAGGAGCAGTTTCTGGCGGTAATCATACTATTACGCTGACTTTGCCTGACAATAGTTCTGCCTTAACGAGTGGCACATACAGCAATTGTACAGTGACTGTTACAGACGCTGCGGGTAACAGCAGTACAGCATTAACTCTGAGTTCATTTGAAGTGGATACGGTATTACCGCTGGCACAAAGCTTTACTCGTAAAACTCCGGTTGCCGAAAATACTTCGGCTGATTCGCTAACCTGGCTGGTGACGTTTAGTAAGGATGTTACCGGAGTAGAGGCCAGCGATTTCGCAATATCCGCCTCTACCGCTTCTTTAGCCGTTTCACAGTTAACCGCAGCGACGTATGAGGTGACTGTCAGTGGCGGTGACTTGGCTGACTTCAACGGCGTTATCAGTCTGAACTTGAACAGCCCGACGATTGTCGATGCATTAGGCAACGCTTTGTCAGTTTCAGAACCTGCTGTCGATCAAACTTATAGAGTCACGAATGCCTTTGCTCCTGAAATTACCGAAGGTGTTTCGGTAACGGTAAATATGGATGAAGATGGCAGTCCTGCCGCTTTTGCTCTGACGTTAAATGCAACCGATGCAAATAACGATACATTAACCTGGAGCGTGCAGACGCAGGCGACCAAAGGTTCCGCATCGGTCTCTGGTACCGGCAACTCAAAAGCCATTAATTACTTACCGAATGCCAATGAAAATGGCAATGACAGCTTTGTTGTGCGTGTATCGGATGGATCGTTTACGGATGATATCACCGTCAACGTGACTATTGCTGCTGTTAACGATGCCGCGACGATTTCATTGTCAGGTGATGCGGCTGTTGGCCAGCAATTGACAGCAGCGATTACGGATACAGACGGTTTACCGGATTCTGGGATTACTTATCAGTGGTCGGCCGGAGGCGTAAGTATCCAATCGGCTACCGCCTCTAATTACACTCCGCAGGCTGCGGACATCGGCAAAACTCTGATGGTATCAGCCAGTTTTACCGATGCAGACGGATCCGCAGAGTCTGTGTCCAGTGCGGCAACTTCTGTTGTTATTTCGGCCGCTGATTATAGCCAGCAAGGGGCGTTGGCTACGATTTCTAAAACGGCTAATAAGGCTGTGGAACCTGCTCCCAGTGTTCAGAACTACCAGGATGCTGGTGTGAAACATGCCGATGCAGAAACGCTGCAACGTATTTTGCCAATTCTGAATCGCGCCGTGGCACACCAAGCTGCTGCTGAGGATGTGAATGAGTTAAGCGAAATTCAGGCTCTGCTTGATGTTGTATTACTGGGTCAGGACATTGATGCCGATGGCTTACCAGGAATTGTTGAAGGTGGCGCTGATAAAGACAGTGACAACGATGGTAGCGCCGATATGCGTGATAGCGACGCCGATAACGATGGCATCGCCGATGTGCTGGAATTATCGCTGGAAAAAACCGATACGGATAACGACGGTATCATCGATTGGTTTGATGCCGATACGGATAACGATGGCACCTTAAATAATTCAGAAACACGGGATGCAAACTACGATGGTGTTAATGATGCGCGCGATAGTCTGACTGAAATTATTGCCGCCAGCAATGCACTTGATGTGGACCGTGATGGTCAGATTAACTCTTTGGATCTTGATGCAGATAATGATGGCGTGTTCGATGTTATCGAAGCTGGCTTAACCGATAAAGATGAAAATGCTCTGCTGGATCAGGGGGCGAAGGTCATTACGGATGCAGGCTTATTAGCCGATACCAACGTTGATGGTACCGCCAACTTCCTGCAATTAAAGAGTGATGGCCAGCAGCGCGACTTTATCTCTGCTGATTTACCAGCCTCTCTGGATGCCGATAATGACGGTCGTTTAGATAGCCAGGCTGATCTTGATAACGATGGCCTGATGGATGTGGTGGATAACGCGATTGGTGCCTTTGGCTCTTACCGGGATATGGACAATGACGGTATTCCAAACCACCTCGATGAAGACGACGATAATGACGGCTTTTCAGACATTGAAGAAAACAATAATTCGGATGTGTTAAGCGGCAAAGATGCCGATGCCGATGGCATTGATGACGGTATCGATCACAGCGTTAACGGCACGATTACCGGCCAAGACAGCAATAATAATGGTATTCAGGACTCGCTGGAGTTGCCGGATACCGATGGTGATGGTATCGCCGACTACCTGGATAATGACAGTGACAATGATGGTGTCACCGATAACATCGATCCGTCCGTCAGTATTGAAACAGATATTGAAACCGGTGGTGCGTTAACGGTGCTCGGACTGATGCTGCTGTTTGCACTGATGATTGCTGCCAGACAGAAAAAGCGGCTGCTGATTTTGTCTGCGTTAGCATTCAGTACTGTCGGTCATAGTGATGAAATCCCGGAGAATCACTGGGATGTTTCATTTACAACCGGTTTAAGTTATCTGACGCCTAAGTTATTTAATGACCTGAAGCTGACTGACAAAACTGGCTTGAGTATGACTGCTGAAGTGGGTTATCAGTTCGCTAATGATTTACGTGCTAAAGCAAGATACGTAGACCTGGGCAATGCAGAGATCAACAGTGCCGAATTGAATTACAAAGCTTATGTCGCGGCAGTTGAATACCAGTACGATATTAATGAGAAATATCAAGGTTATGCTGCTGTTGGCTATGGTCGTCTGGAAACCTCCAGTGGAGCTGGTTTAAATCTGGATAACAGTAACCCGGATCATCCATATTTTAATGCTGGTTTGCGCTATCATGTTATCCCAACATTATCCGTTGTTCTGGATATGAATTCATATTCACCGGATGCTCAGGAAATCAGTTTTGGGTTTGTTGGCCGATTCTGATACGAGAATAACAGGCATACCTTAGGGTATGCCTGTTATTTACGGGTTAATGGTTATTAATCAGTAATAGCGTAAGCACAATAAAAAAGATCACTTACCATACTTCAAGCGGCTCCTGTGCGATCCGTATGACGAATGCTGGTGAAAAAATCATCCAAATGATTCGGCTTATGCCCGGCATCACTGATCTGAAATATATTACCGGATAATTGCCTGTTCCTTTCCCTTAACCCAGGTATAACTTACTCTGGTATTACCAGGATTTATAAGGCAGGAATTTTCCGTTCATAGTCAGAATAACTCGGTCTCCTTTTGGGTCTGGTTGCTTTTCAATATCCATAGAAAAGTCGATTGCACTCATAATGCCATCACCAAACTTTTCCTGAATCACTTCTTTTAACGTCTCGCCATAAACGCCAACGATTTCATACAGGCGATAAATCAGAGGATCAGTCGGTACCGTCTGGTCCCATTTTTTTGTTGGGTAGGCCAGTAATGCGGCAGCCACTTCGGCATCCAATTGCAAATACTCGGCAATTGCCACGGCCTTTTCTTGTGGTGCACTGTTCATTCCCAGGCAGGCTGAGGTGAGCCACACCGGTGAGAAACCAAGGTCGCCAGCTATTTTTTCCCAGCTCAGACCTTGTTCTTTTTTTGCCAGAACAATGGCTTCAGTCATCACTATTTTATCCATGATTAAACCTTCATCGCTATCTGAAAATATTTTGAGTGACTTACGCCAATTGACGTGCAGGGCTGGTACGGACATGAGTTAAATACAGCGGTAAACCAACCAGAAATAAGCCGCCAAACAGGTTGCCCAGTGCGGTCGGGAGTTCGTTCCAGATCAGGTAGTCGTAAACGGTGAATTCACCGCCCATAATCATGGAAAATGGGAACAGAAACATG